>NZ_JAGGMS010000001.1:5825833-6126500 GCF_017875555.1 Amycolatopsis magusensis
AACGTCACCGAGCTGGTCCTGCACCACGCGCCGGCTGAAGCCTCCCGGTTCGGGCCGTCCCTGGTGGTGCCGTTGCGTGCGGGTGAACGGACCTCCGGGGTGCTGATGGCGGCCCGCGAGGTCGGGGCACCCGCCTTCGCCGCGGACCAGTTGCCGGTGATCGCCTCGTTCGCCGATCAGGCGGCGCTGGCCCTGCAGCTGGCGACGCAGCAGCGCACGGCGCGTGAGCTGGATGTGCTCGCGGATCGGGACCGCATCGCCCGTGACCTGCACGACCACGTCATCCAGCGGTTGTTCGCCGTCGGTCTGGCGATGCAGAGCACCCACCGGCGGGCCAAATCCCCGGACCTGCAGCGACGGCTGGGGGAGAGCATCGATCAGCTGCACGAGATCGTGGGTGAGATCCGCACGGCGATCTTCGACCTGCACGGCGGGGCTGCGGGGCAGACCGGGCAACGGCTGCGGAACCGGCTGCACGACGCCATCGCGGAGCTGACCGAGTCGAGCGAGGTGCACCCGACGGTCAGCATGTCCGGCACGCTCGACGCGGTGCCCCAGCACTTGGCCGAGCACGCCGAGGCGGTGGTCCGGGAGGGCGTGAGCAACGCGGTCCGGCACGCCCGCGCGGCGAACCTCCTGGTGAACGTGGCCGTCCGGGACGGCAAGATGTCCATCAACGTCAGCGATGACGGGGTCGGAATCCCGCCCAGCGTGGCGCCGAGCGGATTGCGCAACCTGCGTGAACGCGCCGAGCAACTGGGCGGGACTTTCGTGCTGGGCCAGCGCGACGGTGGTGGAACTCAGCTGGATTGGCTCGTACCGCTGCGTTGACCGCCTGACAGGCCGATGTTCAAACGCGTGCTGCGGCTTCCCCCGTGATGACGGTGACGGGGCAGCGGGCGTAGCGGATGCATTCCCGCGAGACGCTGCCGAGCAGCAGTTCGCTCGTCGCGGAGCCGCCGTGCGCGCCGATGACCAGGAGGTCGGCGTGGGCCGAAGCGGTGACCAGCTCGGTGGCGGCGTCGCCCTGGGCGGTAGTCACGGCCACCGGTGCCGACCCGGGCACCGCTGCACGGAGCCGCTCGACGTGGTCCGCGGGGGAGTAGTCGCGAAGCTGGGTCGGGCCGCGACCGTGCGGCTGGAACGCGAAGCTCGTGCCCGGTAGCAGGCCCTCGTCGGGGACCACGATGATCGCCTTGACTTGATCTCCGGGCCGGGCCAGCGCCCTCAGCGTCCAGCGCAAGGCCGCGTCGCTCGTCGCCGAGCCGTCGACGCCGACCAGGATCACACGGCCGTCCTCGGGTGTGCCCATGGTGTGTCCTTTCTCCGTGCCTTTCCGCGAGAGCTTGCTTCAGGCCGTGCCTGCCGCGTAGGGCCGGAGGTCCTGCCGGAAGTCACGACCGTCGAGGACGAAGGTCGTGCGGGACGTGACCTTTCCCGCAGCACCGCTCCCGCCCGGCTGGCCAGCATGAGCTGGTCCCGACGAGCCGAGGAGCGACCGTGAGCCCGCAGGCACTGACCGGACTGGAGATCGGGGAGCCATCTGCGCCGAACTGTTCGACGAAGCCGATCCGGCTGTGCTCGGTGCGATCGGGCAGATCGTGCGCACCGCGGCCGTGGCAGTGACCGGGCATGAACGCCATCGAGATCGCGGGGCTGCGCAAGCATTTCGACCGCAGCCGCGCGCTGAACGGGCACTGGTCCTGCTTACCGCGCTCGGCCTGACTCTGGCGCTCGCCGGTGCCGCGGGCTTCCGCCGACGCGACCTGACGATCGAGGCCAAAGGTCCCACGCAGCCGTGACCGGTGACCGCATCGATCGGCACCGGGAGCGCCGATCCTGGGTGGGCAGGCAAAACCGAGCGGAGAGCAGTGATGAGCCGACCATTCGCCACCGAGCTGGACCAAGCGCTGACCGCCGCCACGCGCGCGCCTTCCCCGCACAACACCCAGCCGTGGCGGTTCGAAGTGGACGGTGACCGCGTCGAGTTGTGGCTCGACCACGACCGCGTCCTGACGGTGGCCGATCCCGACGCCAGGGAAGCCCGGTTGTCCTGCGGCGCAGCCTTGTTCAACCTGCGGTTGTCCTTGCGGGTGAACGGTAAGGACCCCCGGGTGCGGTTGCTGCCCGCGCCCGGCTCACCCGATCTGCTCGCCGAGATCCGCATCGACGGCGTCCGCCGGTCCACACCGGCGGAACGCGAGCTGGCGGAGGCGATCTTCCACCGGCACACCAACCGCAGGCCGTTCCTGGACCAGCAGGTGCCACGCGGCCTCCAGGCGGCGCTCAACACGGCGGCGCTCACCGAGGGCGGCCGGCTGGAGCACCTGGAGCCCTCCGCCCGGTACGACACCGTGGCGGTGCTCGCCCGGCGGGCCGAGTTCCTCCAGGCGACCGACGAGTCGTTCCAAGCGGAATCCGCGCGCTGGACCCGCCGTTCGGCCGGGAGCGCCGATGGCGTGCCGCTCACCGCGGCCGCGCCGCCGGCGCGGCACGCCGGTGCGGTCCCCCAGCGCGGTTCGCACGCCAACGCGGAGCTGCCCGCCCGATCGTATGAACAGCAGCCACTGCTGGTGGCCGTGCTCTCCGGTGGGCAGGGCGCACTCGCCGATCTGCGCGGTGGCCTGGTCATGCAGTCGGTTCTGCTCACCGCGACCTCACTCGGCTTGGCTACCTCGTTCGTGTCCCAGCCGTTCGAGACCACGGAAACACGAGCGGCGCTGGAAGCGCTGTTCCGCGATTCCGGCCGCGTGCACACCCTGCTGCGCGTCGGCTACGGCTACGCGACACCACCGACCGCTCGCCGCCCCGTGACCGAGGTCGTCCACCGAGGCGCGGCACAGACGGGAGGACCGAGCACATGAACACCACCACGACGGCGTGGGCCACCAGGCTGTGATCTGCCTTGCACAACCGCCGCGACCCGATCCGCCGCGGCTCGGACCACGGCGACCTTGCTCGCCGACGGCCCGTCGCTTTCCGTGCCCAGCAGCGCAGCGGTGATGGGCAGGACGGCGCCTACTCAGGCCACCTGGATCCTGCCGGACGGGAACCGCCGTACCGGCTTGGTGCCGGCCGACAAGGGACTCCGCGCCGGTGTGCGGATCCCGATCTGGATCGACCGTGACGGCGTTCCCGCGGACCCGCCGCTCCTGCCGAGCGCCGCGGCCACGAACTCGATCGCCGTGGGCTTCGACCTGACTCTCTCGAGCCGAAAGCGAGGACTCCTCCGATGAAAAAGCTCCCGTTGCCGGAAAGCGGTGAAATCCTGGTCGGTGTGGACGGCTCCGCGGTGAGTGGGGCGGCCCTGCGATGGGCGGTGGACGAGGGGGCCCGCAGCGGCCGCGATGTCCGGGCACTGCACGCCTGGACTCACGACCCGCTGCACGGCCCGCAGACCTCGCCCCCGGTGTCGGTCCACGACGCCCGCGTCGCGCAGCGGCAGGGGCTCGAAAAGTTGGTGCACGCACTGGTGGGTAGCGACCTCGCGGCCACCATCCGGTTCGAGGTCGCCCGGGACACACCGGCGAACGCACTCGTCCGCGCCTCCCATTCCGCGGCGATGCTGGTGCTCGGCAGCCATGGATACGGCAAGCTCCTCCAGTTGATGCTCGGGTCGGTCTCCTCGCAGTGCGTGCGGGAAGCGGCCTGCCCGGTGGTGATCATCCCGGCGCGCACGGTGCCGGAGGACGACGGCGACCACACGGAAGCGCTGGCCGGAACCTATCTGCCCGGTCCATTGCTGTAACCGGTCCGGGGAAGAGAAATCGGAAAAGGGAGAGCAAGGGCAGGATGGACTCCCTATTGCCGCGTACCTTGTTGCCCGGTCCGGCCGATTGATGCGACCCGGAGAAGCAGGTTCACGTGCCGTCCTCGAGGCCGACACGAAGGATGGGGAATTCTGATGCAACCGCAGTTCGGCCGGTGTGGCGCTGGGCACGACCGCGCTGCTGCACCTGCTGCTGCTCACCACGCCGCGGGCCCGCCTGTTCTTCGGCTGGATCATGGTCCTGCTCACCGCGATCGCCGTGGTGATCCCGCCGGGCCTGGTCACGGAGCTGAGCCTGCGGCTGACCACCGCGATCCTCAACCTGGCGATCACGCTCACCCTGTCCGGCGTGGCCTCGGCCGCGGTGCGGCGGGCGGATCGCCGGGAAGAACCCGGCGAGTTCCCCCGGCCGGTCCGTGAAGTTGCCTCACACCGCCGGGGTGATCAGGCCGTAGTGACCGTCGTAGCGGTGGTACAGCACGCTTCCGCGACCGCGTTCGGCGTGGAGGAACTGGAACGGCTGGCCGATCAGGTTCAGCCGGTCCACCGCCTCGCTCAGTCTTCGCCCGCGCGCCGCGGGACAAGGGCACCCCGATGCCGGAGATCGCGAAGAGAAGCTGACCATCTTCTCCGGCAAGAACGCCGGGAAGAACCCGTCGGTCGCCTCGCTCTACCGTGCCCTGGCCGACGCCTCATAACCATCCTGCTGCGGATCCGGCGTGGCCGAGATTTCGCCGCGCAGAGCCGTCACTCACCCGAACAACGTGTCCGGCACGTGCCTCCGTGCTCCTGCCGTACCGCGGTGCCCGGCCGGTCGACGTTGACCAGTTCGGCCGTGGCGGCACGCTGTGTGTGTGGGGCGGTTGGTCAGGATTTCTGTAGTTCGGCGCGGATAGCGGTTTCGACCTGCTTGGCCGTGTTGGCGTGGCCTGCGGCGTTGGGGTGGACCAGGGTGGCGCGTGTGTTCCCGGGGCAAGGAAGGGGCGGCAGGTCGGCAAGGGGGATGTTGGGGGGCCAGAAGTCCTCGGCCTGGCCACAGATGCCCGTAACCCATTTGGTGCCCGCCGGCTGGCAGGCGTCGTGGCCCTCGCTGGAGGCGGCGAGGTCGACGAAGCGGTCGCCGCGCTCGTCGGTGACGGTCTTGATGATTTCGTTGAGGTTCGCGTGCACGCCCCACAGCCAGTCGAGGTCGTCCTTGCCGATGGTGGCCAGTTCGGTCAGGTCACCGCGTCCGCAGTCCTCGGGCTTGCCGGGGAGAACGGAGGGGTAGCCGATCGTGATCACCTTCGCGTTGGGGGCGGCGTCGTGCACCGCTTCCAGCATCGCCTCGTACTCGGTGAGCACCCGCTCGTACCGTTGCCCGATCTCGTACTCGAAGTGGTTCAGGCAGTAGCGGCCGAACAGGCCGTCCTTGACGCAGCGCACGAGGATCTCGGCGAAGCCCAGGGTGTTCCCGCCGACGCCGATGGTGACCACGTCGGTGGTCTGGTCCAGCCCGGCTCGCTCGATCTGGGGGTCCACCTTCGCCCATCCGTCGGCTGGGGGATCGACGGGGCTCAGGGGCTGCTGGCCGCTGTCGGCGATGTTCTCGATGGTTGCGCCGCCGCAGCTGACGTTGGTCAGCTGCACGCTCGGGCCCAGCGCCCTCCGGACGAGGTCGGGGTAGGAGTTGGTGGTGCGGTCGCAGCCGTCACGGTCGGGTGAGTCCAGCGGCGGCCGTGGCGCGCCGACGAACAGTCCGGCGGTGTAGGAGTCCCCCAGTGCGGCCCACTTGGAGGGGTCTGCCGCCTGGGCCTGAGCGCCTGCTGGCAGCAGGACACCGGCCACCAGCGCGGCCAGACCCGCGGCGACCGGCCGCAGCCTCCACCCGGTCTTTCGACGTGTCACGATCGTTCCCTTCGGACAGTGATTGATGCAACACGAAGAGTAATAGGTATCTGATGTTCGCACGATGCCCCGTGCGGATGGACTCGCCGTCTGCGTGGCAGGCCAGGACGACGCGGGGCCCAGCCGCCAGTGATGGCGTGCGCGAGGACGGGTCCTGCCGTTCAAGAAGCGTCGTCTTCTCGCCGACCGGGCCCACCGCCGTGACGCGGACCTGCTCCGCTACGCGCGGCGCCGCGTCGCAGACCGGTTCGTCGGCGAGTCGTAGTGCGAACCTGACGTCGGGGTGGATTCGCAGGCCGGGGTCGCTCGGGGTTGGCCGCACGGCGATCCGTCGGGCGAGCCCAGAACCGCTCGTCGTGTCGAACCCATCGATCCGCTCACCATTCCTCGTGCCAGGGCCACCGGGTGCGGCCGCCACGATGATCATCACGTGCCTCCCCGCACCCCGGTGACCACAAGCGACAGTGCGCTCGAAAAGGCGACACGGGTGGCGGCGCTGATGCTGATGCCGTTGTCCCGCGCACGGGCCGAGGGCCGCCGTGTCCGGGCGGTGATCCGGGGGTCCGCGTTGAACGAGGACGGGGGCGAGCGAGGGCTTCACCGTGCCGAGTGGTCCTGCCCAGCAGACGGTGATCGCCAACGCACTACGGGATGCGGGCGTGCTCCCGCACGAAGTCGAGCTGGTGGAGGCGCGCGGTACCGGGACGCCGGTGGGAACAGGCCCAGGCGTTCCGCTGATTGGTCCGCCGGTGCCTCGGACGGAGCGGTTCACGTGGCCGTGGAGCCGGGCGATCGAGTCCAGCAGAGCCGTCACACTGCCGTGACGGCGTTCGGGGACGAGGCCGCCATCCTGTTCGGCGATCCGCATCGGCCCCCTGTCCGAGGTGAACACGACCTGCCCGGTGGTCACCGCTTCCCTCCTGGAGCCCCGGCCCCGCTGAGCGCGGAGTCGTGCTGAAAGACGGCAGCGGGGCTCATGGTCAGCAGCCGCGTGGTCAACCGCACCGCGTGGCCCAGCTCGGCTGGTGTGAGGCGAAGGGCGGCCAGTGGGAGCCGGTGGTGCTGCGCGGGTATCGGGCAGCGAGTGATCTGCTCAGTGCCGGAGCTGAAGTACCTGTCGATCAGGTCGGGAACGCGGCGGAACTCCACCGCGCCGCCGATGACCACGGCCCGGCCGGTCCGTCATGGCTGCCTGCACGTGGTCTCGTCGATGTCAGCGCGATCCACGGCGAGCGCGGTGTGGGGCGTGGCGACAGTGGACGGTCTCGGGTGACTGGTCATGGGCATGGGGCCAGGGGTGAGGAAGATGCGGGCGCGGGCGCGGGCACGGTGCCCTGGGATGGGCTGAAGACGTTGGCTTGAGCCGATGGTGGCGAGAGCGGTGAGGAGCTGGGTCATGGCGAGCCGGTCGCCGATGCATTTGCGGGGTCCGGTGCCGAAGGGCAGGTAGGCGTGGTCGGGGATGGTCTTGGCGCGTTCGGGCAGCCATCGGTCGGGGTCGAATCGGTGGGGTTCGGCGAAGAGGCCGGGATTGTGGTGCAGGGCGTAGGGGACGTAGGCGAGGTCGGTTCCCGATGGGAGCCGGAATGGGCCGAGTTCGACCTCGGTGAGGGTGCGGCGGGCCAGTAGCCACACCGGTGGATACAGGCGCAGGGTTTCCTGGAGCACGCGCCGCGTGAAGTCCAGTCGTGGCAGGTCTTCCGCGGTGACCGGGCGGCCGGCGAGGACAGCGTCGAGTTCCGCGTGCAGACGCTGTTCGGCGTCGGGGTGGCGGGCGAGTTCGTGGAAGGCCCACGGCAGGACGGCCGCTATGCCGTGCAGGGAGGCTATGAGGTCGAACAGGATTTCGTGGGTGATCTGGCCGTCTGCGAGTGCTTCGCCGGTGTCGGAGTAGCGGGCGTCGATCAACCCGGCCAGGACACTGCCGTCGTCACCCTCGCTTCGTCGCCGTGTGGCCGCGGCTTCGATGGCTTCGCGCAGGCGTCGGCGGGCGCGTCGGAAGCCGCCGGTGCCGGGTGGGTTCCAGCTGTCGGTGAAGGCGGGGGAGGGCACACGCCAGTACAGGCCGCGGACCAGGTGATGTTTGAACTCCTCGAGTGCCTCGGCCACCGGGCCGACCGGGCTACCGCAGAAGAAGCGCGCGTTGACGCGGCAGGCGAGGCGGGCGAACTCGGTGTCCAGCCGCACGCGCCGGCCTGGGCGCCAGGTGCCGGCCAGTTCGCGGGCCTCGTGAGCGAGTGCTTCGACGTGTGCGGCGATCCGGGTCGGGTGGAAGGCGGGTTGCACCGCCCGGCGGTGGCGGCGGTGGGACTCGAACGGCGTCATCCCGTCGAAGTCCATGTCCATCACGAGGCTGACGCCCAGCTGTGGCCCGCCCCGGTCGGTCAGCCGTCCTTTGACGTAGTCACGGGTGTCGGTGAGCAGCACCCGCCGCAGCAGGCAGGGGTCGGTGACCACGTAGACCGGAGACAGGCCGGATCGAATGCGCACGACGGGGCCACGGGCGTTGAGCGAGGTCATGAACCGCAGCGGCCAGCCGAAAAGCTGCCCACCGTGCCCGGCCACGGGCAGGGCCCAGGGAGCGGAAGGAACGCGCATCAACACCTCACGGGATATCACGCTATGAGCCCGTGACGATACTATGCGTCAACTATTGGGCTGAACGGGGTAACGGTGCGCAGATGAATGGTCGGGACAGCGGCGCGCGCGAGGCGACGGTGGACGTCGTGGTCGTCGGGTCGGGTTTCGGGGGCAGCGTCGCGGCGTTGCGGCTGGCGGAGAAGGGGTATCGGGTCGCGGTGCTGGAGGCGGGCCGGCGCTTCGCCGACGCCGACTTCGCGGTGAGCCCGTGGTCGGTGCACCGGGTGGTGTGGGCGCCGCGGTTCGGGCTGCGCGGCATCGTCCGCGTCCGCCTCGGCCGGCACGTGGTCGCGTTGACCGGTGTCGGGGTCGGCGGTGGTTCCCTGGCTTACGCCGGCGTGCACTACCGGCCGGGCCCGGAGGTGTTCCGGGGCGAGGGCTGGGATCGGTCGGTGGACTGGAGCGCCGAGCTCGACCCGCACTTCACGCGCGCGGAGCGGATGCTCGGCACGACCGTGACACCGCGGCTGGCCCACGGGGACCACCTCCTGCGCCGCTCCGCCGAGGTGCTGGGCGCGCAGGCGACGTTCCACCCGGTCCGGGTGGGCGTGCACTTCGGAGAACCCGGTCGCACCGTGGCCGACCCCTACTTCGGCGGCCTCGGCCCGGACCGGGCCGGCTGCCTCGATTGTGGACGGTGCACCTTCGGGTGCCCGGTCGGCGCGAAGAACACCCTGATGAAGAACTACCTGCACCTGGCCGAGCGCGCCGGAGCCCGCATCCACCCGCTGACCACCGTCACCGGGCTGCGCCCCGTGCGCGACGGTGGCTGGGAGATCGAGGCCACTCATCCCGGCATCGGCCGCCGCCGGAGCTGGCGGGCCGGCCACGTCGTGCTGGCCGCCGGTGCCTGGGGCACCACCGAGTTGCTGCACCGGTGCCGCGCCGCCGGGACCTTGCCCGCGCTTTCTCCCGCCCTGGGCACCCGGATGGGCACCAACGGGGAACTCATCCTCACCGCCACCGCGCGTGCTCTCGACGTCGGCGAGGGCACGGCGATCACCTCCGCGTTCCACGCCGACGAGGCGACCATGGTGCAGCTGTGCCGCGTCGGACGGGGAATGCATCCGCTCACCGGCGGGCGGGGCCAGCGCACCGCCTTCCTCAACACCATGACGCGCGAGGACCCCGGCTTGCTCGGCCGCTACCGGGGTGGCCGACTGCGGCTGAGCCGGGGCAGTGCCTCCCCGGAGCCGCGGTCGGCGGCGATGACCGCGGCGCAGGTCGTCGCCGAGCAGGCCGGTGGACGGCCGTCACGATGGTGGAAAGCCCTGCTGCGCAAACCCGTCACCGCGCACCTGCTCGGCGGGTGCCCGATGGGCACCGACCCGGCGACGAGCGTGGTGGACCTCGCGCACCGCGTGCACGGCCATCCCGGCCTGCACATCGCCGACGCCTCGGTCCTGCCCCACAACCTCGGCGTCAACCCGTCGCTGACCATCACCGCGCTGGCCGAGCGCGCCTTCGCCGCGTGGGCGCCCCGGTGATCCACCCCCTCCTCACCCGCCTGGGCCGCACCCGCGCCTTCACCGCTGTGGCACCACACGTCCTTCCCCGCCTGGACATGGTCGTCCACCGCATGACGCGCGGGCGGTGGCTGCCCAGCCGCATGCTGCTGCCCACGGTCGTGCTCACCACGCGGGGCCACCGCAGCGGGCAGGAACGGGCGACCCCGCTGTGCGCGCACCGCTTCGGGGACGGTTCGTGGCTGGTCGCCGCGACCAACTTCGGCCGCGAAGACCACCCGGCCTGGAGCACCAACCTGCTACGGCACCCGCACGGCACGGTCACCGCCGACCACCCGCCCCACGCGGTCACCGCGACACTGCTCAACGGCGAGGACGTGGCCCGCCAACGGCAGCACATCCTGCGCGTCCTGCCGGTCTTCGACTACTACGCCGCGCGAGCGCGCCGCGACATCCGCGTCTTCCACCTCATGCCAGTCGATCCCGAGCGTTCCTGACGGTGGTCTACCGCTGGAGCTGAAGGCGCGGTTCGCCGGCGGGTCCCGGGGCTTCGGGACGGTCGTGTCGTCTCCGTTTCCGGTGTGGGCGCGGCAACCACCAGTTCCAGCGGCCGAGGACCTGCATGAGCGCGGGCACCAGCGCGAACCGGACGATGGTGGCGTCCAGGGCGATAGCCACCGCGAGCACGAACCCGATCTGGACGAGTTCGCGGCGGCCGGTGGTCATCAGGCCGAGGAAGACGGTGATCATGACGAGGGCGGCCAGTGAGATCGAGCGGGCGGTGTCCTGCAGGCCACCGCTGACCGCGCCGGTGTTGTCGCCGGTGGCCAGGTAGCGCTCGCGCATCCGGCGGACCAGGAAGATCTCGTAGTCCATGGACAGGCCGAACAAGACCACGAACGCGACCAGCGGCACGAAGATGTCGACGGTGCGGGACTCCCCGCCCGCGGGCAGCGCCAGAACGAGCAGACCGAAGCTCGCCGCGGCCACCAGCAGATTGGCCAGGATCGCCTTGATCGGCAGCAGCAGGCTCCGGAACGCCACCAGCAGGAAGAGGAAACCGCCGCACAGCAACAACACCAGCACCTGTGGTCCGGCGGTCTCGACCTGGTCGAGGAAGTCGGTCAGCGTCGCGGCGGGGCCACCGACGGAGCCCCCTCTGTCGGAGGTCATCCGGCGCAGGTCGGCGATCAGCTCGGCGACGACGGGCGAGTCCAAGCTCGCGTGCGGCAGCACGGACAGCAGGGTGCAGTCGTGCCCGTTGTCCAGGGCCTGCGCCGTCATGACCCTCGGGTCGTCCCCGACGGTGGCGGCCAGTGTCGCGATCTGGGGTGCGGTACCGGGGGGCCGGGGGAGCAGGACCATGATCCCCGCCGCACCCCCGGCGAACCCGTTCTCCTCCATCGCCATCAGCGCCTGGCCCGAAGGGTGCCCGGCCAGCGAGGGGCGATCGAGGTCGAAGCCGAGCCGGATGTCCGAGACCGGGGCGGCGGCGAGCACGAGCAACGTGGCCGCGGCGGCGATGTAGTGCCAGGGGTGCCGCATCAGGTGACGGGCCCACCGAGCCCAGCCGCCCTCGCGCCCGGGAAGGTCCTCGCGCGCGGGAAGGTCCTCTCGGGCGGGCCGGACGCGCTGCGGGAAGGTGGCCAGGATCGCCGGGACCACGGTGAGCGTGGCCAGCGTGGTCACCCCCGCCATCATCAGCCCCGCGGTGACGCAGTCCCGGAGGGCATTGATCTTCAGCGGTAGCAGGCAGGCCAAGCTCGCCATGATTGCCAGCGCCGAATACAGGACAGTCATCCCGGCGCTCGCCACGGTCGCGACCACCGCGTCCTCGGTTCGCACGCCGGAGCGGGACTCCTGGCCGAACCGGGTGATCATCAGCAAGGTGTAGTCCAGGCCGAGGCCCAGGCCGATGGCCGAGACGACGGCGACCAGGACGACGTTGGCGGGGATCAGCGCCGACAGCGGTACCAGCAGCCCCGCCAGGACCAGGACCGCCGATCCCGCCACCAGCAGTGGCACACCGGCCGCGCCGAACCGCTTCAGTCCCGCCAGCAGCAGGACGAAGGCCACCACCATGGTGATCAGCTCGGCGCGGCTGAGTTTGGCCAGGACGGTGTCCTTGATGTCGGTGAACAGCGGCGTCAGCCCGACGACGCCGACACTGATCCGCCCGCCCGATGCCTGTGCGGTGGCCTGCTCGAGCACCGCGGTCTGCGCCGGCAGCCGCAACTGCCGCTCGGCCGAGTCGCCGTCCACCCCGATCAACAGGTAGGCCAGGTGCGGACTGTGGCGGGCGCTGGGAGGGGGCGGCAGCGGCTGGACGTCACGCACCCCGGCGGCCGCTCGCAGTCCCTCCGCCGCCGCCTCGACGGTGACCCGGAACGGTTCGGTGTCCGCGGTGAGCCGCTCGGACCGGAACACCGCGACCACCTGCTCGCTGCCGAGCGGGGAAAAGGCCCTGGCGAGTTCCTGGGCGGCGCGGGCGGAGTCGGACCCGGCGACCTCCAGCGGTGGCGCGCCCAGCTTGTGGTAAAGCGTGGGCAGGGCCAGCACCGCCGCCACGACACACACCGCCCACCCGAGGAGCACGGCCTTGCGGTGCCGTACGACGACGCGCGCCCACGCCCGGATGCCACGATGAAGTACCTTTTTCCCCGACACAGAGCGAACTTCTACCCCATGGCCATCCCGATCCAGTAATCCGAATCCACTTCCGGGTGCTTTTCCCCTTCTTTCGATGCTGCTCGATCACCGAGTGACACAGTGCGTCCAAGGAAACGGCAGGAAATGACGGACTTGGCCGGCTTCCTCGTGCGAGCGCGGGTTTGCGGCACGGAAACACCCGGCCTAAGGTCCATGATCACCTGCGGTCCGGAAGCGGCGTGCGTTTCGCTTCCCCCTGGCGGGAAACCACCTACATCAGTCGATACGAGGAAAGGTCACGACCCAGATGAGCGACGGCATGACACGGCGCGGGCGAATCGCCATGACCGCTCTGGTGACCGGATCCCTGGTCATGGCGATGGGCGCGGTCATGGCGCCGCTGGCCCAGCGGATCGCCGAAGCCCACACCGGCCCAGCCGCCCCCGCGCCCGCGGTGGAAGCACTGCTGTGCGAAGGCAGCGCCGACCAGCCACTCATCCTGGACCAGCCGGTCGGCCCCCGTCCCGCCAAGATCACCGGCCAGGCGAACGCGGCTCTCGACGACTGCGTCGGCGGCGACGGCACCCTGCGCTCGGCCACGGTGACCATGACCGGCACCGGGACCGTCAGCTGCACCGACTTCTCCGGCTACTCCGTGCGCGCCGAGGTGACCTGGTTCGACGGACCCGACCAGACCGGGCGGCAGGTCGGAGTCTCGACGCTCGTCCCGGAAGGACCGGAGCAGGGGCAGGTCGCCACCGCGGCCACGCTCGTCCCGGCCGGCCGCGTCCTCGACGGTCCGTTGGAGTCGCAGGAGGTGACCGGCGGAGCAGTGATCACCCCGCAGATGCTGGCTTGTTCCGACTCGACCGTGCGGACCATGCCGCGCTCGTTCTGGCTGCGTTTCGAGCCGTGAGCCTGACACAGCACCACATCCGGTAGTGGCGGGTGCCGGGGCCTGGCCGGCGCCGGAAGCCAGGCCCCAGCGCCACGGCAACATTTCTGATGGAAGGCGAGAGCCGCGTGACCGAGGTGTTCGCGACCGCAACCATGGACGCGACCGAGCTCCACGAATCGTTCCAACGGTGCGAACGGGAATTGCGGGGCGGATACGCTCCGATCGCCGTGGCGGTGGAACTACTGCCTCGGGCGACTCGGCCCTTCATGTACGCGCTCGCGGCCTTCGCCGCACACACCGACCACCTCGCCGATGAGAATCCCGGCGACCCCGGGGCGATCATCACGTGGCGCGCCGAGACGCTCGACGAACTGCGTCGCGGGCACAGCGATCACCCGCTGCGGCGCGCCTTCGTGCACACCGTCCGCACGCAGAACCTCGACCACCGCGTTGTCGAGGAACTGCTCGACGGGTTCGTCGCCGACAGCGCCGCTCCGCCGCGGTTCGAGACGGTCGCCGACCAGCGCGCGTACCTGCGCGCGGTGTCCGGGACCGTGGCGGAACTGGGCATGCCGCTGCTGGAACCAACCGGCTCCCTCCAGGAACTGGCACGGCTGTTGTCGGTGCTGGGAGAGGTCTTCCAGCTGGTCGACATCTTCCAGGACTTCCCGATCGACCTCGCCCGAGGCCGCTGCTACCTCCCGGCCGGCGACCTCCGCCGACTCGGCCTGACGGTCGAAGACCTACGCGGCACTGGCAACCGCCCGGCCCTCGACGCCCTGATCGAACTCCAGCGCAAACGGGCAGCCGACCTGCTGGACCAGGGCTCACGAGCGATGAGCATGGTCCACCCCTCCAGCGAACCGTTCCTCAGCGCGGGAATCCTTGCCGTCCAGGCCTACCTCGACGAACTCAGCCGCCAGAAATCGGCCGCGCTGACGCGGCGAATGCGACTGCCCATGCCCAAGACCCTTCCCACAGGGTGGAATCCGGTGCACTCCACCACCCGACCAAGGCGCATCCGCCTCACCCGTGCGCGCGGCCCACTACGCCTGCGCGGCATCTTCACCAAACGCCGAGCCCCGCTGCACGCGGAACAAGCACGGCCACACCACGCCGCGGTCATCCTGGACGGAAACCGTCGATGGGCCACCGCCCAGGGCAAGCCCATCGAATACGGGCACCGCGCCGGTATGGAGAACCTCATCCGCCTCGCCGAGACGGCATCGGACCTGGCCGTGCCCTACATGTCGGTGTTCGCCTTCTCCGTCGACAACTGGTCGCGCTCGGAAGCCGAACGAACCATGCTGTTCACCCTCTTCGCACACAGCATCGAGCAACACCGAGAACGCCTGCATCAGCAGGGAATCCGGCTTCAGTGGTGTGGCCGCCGCGACCGCGTCCCACCCGGCGTCCGGTCGGCGCTCGAAGCGACGGAACAACTGACCGCGAACAACACCGGAACGGCCCTGACCGTATGCCTCGACTACGGCGGACGCACCGAGCTACTCACCGCTACACGTGCGCTCGCCGCCGAAGCGGCCACCGGACTCATCAACCCGGCGGCCATCACCGAAGACGACCTCGTCCGCCGGTTCTACCTGCCCGACCTGCCGCCGGTCGACCTGCTGATCCGCACCTCGGGCGAAAAGCGAATCAGCAACTTCCTTCCCTGGCAAGCCGCCTACGCCGAACTCGTCTTCGAACCGGTGCCCTGGCCCGATTTCACCCGCGACCACTTACTCGCCGCATTCGACGAGTACTCCCGGCGCCGGCGCCGCTTCGGCGGAAACAATGACACACCGGTGCCGTTGCCTGCTTGAAACCCACGAAGAGAAAGACCGTCTTCGTGGCGAGGTAGTGGCACCAGCTACGGCATCATCTCTGCCCGACTCGGCAGCGGTTGACGCCTACGAACAGGCTGCTCGCATCCTCGCCGAGCTGCGAGATCCTCGAGCTGTCGATGTGCGTGTCCGCGCAGCCACGCTTATGACTCGCATGCGGTCTTCTCGGTAACCGGCTGTCAAATTGACACGGGAAGGTCGGCGCCCATCAGATGGCGGCTGCGGCCCACCTGTTTGAAGTGTGGTGTAGAAACTGCTCCTTTGCCGAGGCGGCTGAACCGCTGAGGGTCTGAGTGCGCTCGGCGGCGGGTGAGCCAGGTTCGCGCTGAGGCCCGCACGGGGTCCATACCGCGGCGTCGGTGAGCTTGGGTGCGGGCGACCCGGCTTGCGACCTGATCATCGCCTTCACCCTCGTGTCGGCCGAGACGCGAGCCACCTTCCGCGCGGCGCCCGATGTGGACGATGCCACCGGGATACGCGGTCGCGGCTGGGCCTTGGCCACCGGTTGACGTGGATCATTTCCAGCGCAAGGAAGGCGCAATCCCGAAATTGTCGCAAACCGAATTTCCGTAGTGTGGACGGTCCGCCGAGCGGAGTCAGCGGCGTCCGGCATTCGGCGGCCGGTACCAGCTCGCCGACATCCGTCCCGGCTTGCGGCAGCTCGATGGTACTGGCAGGAAGCAGCGGCATGGGCCCTGGAAGGCCGGGCAGGACAGCCGGGAGATCGGCTCCCTACTCGAACATTCCGTAGCCCGCGACGGCGTGTGCCCGGACGCCGTCCATGTCGAGCTCCACGCCGATGCCGGGAGTGTCGGGAAGGGTGATGTAGCCGTCCTTGACGATCGAGCCGCTCCCGTCGGGGGCGTGGACGTAGCTGTCCCACACCGCGCGCTCCTCGAGGGCGTGCCATTCCTGGACGAGGAAGTTGGGGATAGCCCCGCACTGGTGCGACGTGGCCATCGTGCCCAGCGGCGTCGACACCAGGTGCGGTGCGAAGGGAATGTAGTGGAGCTCCGCGAGGTTGGCGATCTTCTTGGCCTCGGCGAGGCCACCGCACTTCGGCACGTCCGGCTCGATGACGTCCACGGCGCCGCGTTCGAGCAGCTCGCGGAATCCCCACCGCAGGTAGAGGTTCTCGCCTGCGCAGATCGGCGTGCGGGTTTGCGCGCGTACCCGCACCAGCGCGTCGACGTTCTCCGCCGGCAACGGCTCCTCAAGCCACATCAGGTGGAACGGCTCGAGTTCCCACGAGATCCGGCATGCGCTCGGCACGTCGTAGCGGGCGTGTAGGTCGATGGCCAGATCGACGTCCGGTCCGATCGCTTCCCGTACGGCTGCCACGCGCTCGACCATCGATCGCAGTTCGGCGGCGTTGATCGTGTGGTTGAAGGCGTCGAACTTGGCGGGGTGGTGCAGGTCGTCGATGTCGAACTTGATGGCGGTGAAGCCTTCGGCGACCATCCGCTGGGCCCGGTCGACGCACCCGGCGATCGAGCCCGCCGGGTCGTCACCGTCGCCGCAGTCGGCGTAGAGGCGGATCCGGTCGCGGAACTTCCCGCCGAGCAGCCGATACACCGGCTGGCCCGCGGCCTTGCCCGCGAGGTCCCACAGCGCGAGCTCGATCCCGGACAGGGCGATCACGAACACCCCGCCCTGGGGGCCCGCGAAGACCTTGCTGCGGCGCAGCTTCTCCCAGCACCGCTCGACGTTGCGCGGGTCCTCACCGAGCAGGAGGGGCGTCAGGAAGTCGATCATTCCGACGACGGCGCCCGCGCCGGCATCGGGATTGGCCTCGCCGAACCCGCTGAGGCCCTCGTCGGTGTCGATCCGCACCAGCGTGGCTTGACCGTGGTAGGCCACCACCGCCGTCGTGACGTTCACGATCCGCATTGCTCTCCATGCTGCCCAAGTCATGCATGTGAACGGACTATTGCGACGCTCAACTTGTCATATAAGCTGATGACATGCCAAGGAGACAAGAGTCTCCGGACGCTGTCAAGCTCCGGACTCTCCCGGTGCAGGTGGCGGCCCACCTGACCCGGCGCATCGTCAGCGGCGACTTCGAGAACGGCCGGGCCCCGTCGGAGCTCGACATCTCCCAGGAGTTCGGGGTGTCCCGCGTGGTGGCGCGGGAGACGCTCAAGATCCTTGCCTCGCTTGACATCGTCGACGTCGCGCAGGGCCGCCGCGTCGTCGTGCGCCCCCGCGCGGAGTGGGACTACCTGAGCCCGTTGCTGGTCGAGTGGCTGCCCACGGAAATCGTCGGCGAGCTGCTGCAGGAACTGCACCAGATGCGCGTGCTGCTCGAACCCGAACTCGCCGCGATGGCCGCGGCCAGCATCACCGACGAGACGCTGGACCGGCTCAGGGGCGAGATCGACCGCATGTCGGCGCTTGAGGCGGACCCCGACGCCTACCTCGAGGTCGACCACGAATTCCACATGGAGATCTGCCGCGCGGCCGACAACCGCATCCTCGACCGGATCATGTACTCCGCCCGCTGGCTCGGCACGGCAAGCCGGCGCGTCACCAACGAGGCGCCGGCCGGGCTGCACCGCGCCACCGCCGACCACACGGAGATCTACGAGGCGCTCGTGGCGCGCGACCCGGCAGGTGCCCGCGCGGCGATGCGCAGGCACCTGAGCAACAACTACTCCACGCTCCTCGCGGAGAAGGAGCAGCAGACCAAGCGGGCCGCCCGGCGCCGCTAGCGCACTGCACGACCGAGATTCGCCAACCGTTGACGAGGACGGACGAGGCATGGCAGCACCTGCGATCCCGCCGATCCGGTCGGGGCTGATCGGCACCGGACTCGCGGTCGAGAAGCTGCACCGGCCGGCGTTACGCGGGCTCGCCGGATCCGAGTCGGAGCGCCGCGTGACGCGCAGCAGCTCCGACGCCACCACCCACGGGGTCGTACTGGCGCTCGATCCTGTGCCCGGCGCTGGCCCGGTACCGCTGTGGCGGCCCCGTGGCTCGACCGGGCTGCCAGGACAACGCATCAGCAGTTCGGCGTCCTTCGCCACATGTACGACCCGCAGCGCGGCGCTCGCCTCGCTGTCCCGCCGGTTGCACCGTCGCCCCGTCGGTACGCGTTCGCCGGATCGGACGCAAGAGGAGTGGTCATGGAAGAGAAAACGGACTGGTCGAGACGCAGTTTCCTCGGGATGAGCGCGCTGGGCGTGCTCGGTCTCGCCGCGTGCGAGAGCGCGCCCACCGCGCCGCAGGTCGACGTCCAGGTGCCCAAGGTGCTGCTCGACGAGGCGGCCGGGCTCCGCGGCGGGTCGGTGGGGATGCTCTCGCAGAAGCTGTACTCGGAGGCCGCGAACCAGGCGCTGGACAAGTCGCTGCAGGTGTTCGCGCAGGCCACCGGCACTACGATCGGCAACGACCTGGTCTCCGGTGACGCCGGCGACATGGTCGCGAAGATGGACGCCGAGGTGAAGGCGGGCACCAGCCGCGATCTGGCCTTCATGAGCGACCGGCGGTTCGTCGGCCAGCTCCACAACCTCGGCGCCCTCACCGACGTCACCGACGTGGTCGAGGAGATGCGCGCGCTCTACGGGGAGCCCGCGACGGCGTCGACCACCTTCTGCGTGTTCGACGGGCGCTGGTTCGCGATCCCCTACCACTTCATCGCGACCGGGCTGTACCTGCGCAAGGACTGGTACGAGGAGAAGGGTCTCCCGCTCAAGCCGCACTACACGTGGGAGGAGCTGCGCGACAACGCGCTGGCGGTCTCCGACCCGGCGAAGCGGCGCTTCGGCTGGGGTCTCACGGTGAACCGCTCCGGCGACGCCAACGGCTTCATCGCGAACGTCATCAACTGCTACGGCGGGGCGATCGCGGACAACACCGGTGAGAAGGTGGTGTTCAACTCGCCGGAGACCGTCGAAGCCGTCGCGTTCCTCGGCGACATCTACTCGAACCCGAAGTACGCGCCGATGCTGCCGCCCGGGATCGGCAGCTGGACCGACTCGAGCAACAACGAGAACTGGCTGGCCCAGATCCTGGGGCTCACGCTCAACCAGTTCAGCGTCTACGCCGACTCGAAGACCAAGAAAAACCCGGTCTACGCCAACACGCACCCGTTCAACGGCGCCACCGGACCGGCGATCGACCGGCCGCTCGCGTACGGCGAGTCCAACTCGTTCGTCGTGTTCAAGGGGGCGAAGAACCCCGACCTCGCCAAGCTGGTGGCGAAGTTCATGGTCGGCGGGAGCGCACTGCTCGGTGTCGCGAAGGAAGCACCGTGCCTGGTCAACCCCTCGTGGGACAAGGTGTGGGACTCGGACCCGTACTACACCAGCGGTGACCCGGCCTTCCCCGTGCTGCGGGAGCAGACCCGCACGCCGCTCCCGCTGAAAACCACGACCGGCTACGCCTTCCCCCAGGCCCCGAGCCCCGGCGAGCAAGCCGCTACCGCGGCCTATCTGCTGACCGACATGATGCAGTCGGTCATCCAGGGCACCCGGCCGGCCGACGCCGTCGCCTCGACCCACGCCCGGATCGTCCAGGTCTTCGAACAGCAGGGCTACCAGCAGTGACCATCCTGCGTCCGCGCCCGGCGCCGGGTCGTCCGGCGCCGGGCGCGTCGTCCTCGCTCACCGCTTCGCAGCGGCTGCTCGGGCGCGACTGGCGCCTCGCCGCGGTGTTCATCGGGCCGACGCTGTTGCTGGTAGCGGGCCTGATCCTGTTCCCGATCGTCAGCTCGATCTTCACCAGCGCCACGGAGCGCCACGGTGCGGAGACGGACTTCGTCGGGCTGGACAACTACACGGCCCTCGTCGACGACGCCATGTTCCACAAGGGCGTGCTCAACTCGTTCGTCTTCACCGCGTACGCCGAGATCTTCAAGGTGATCTTCGGTCTCATCGCGGCGTTGATGCTGCACCACATGCGCCGCGGCCGGGCGATCATCGCCGGGGTGATCCTGCTGCCGTGGGTGATACCGACCGTCGTCACGGCCTTCACCTGGCGGTCTTTGCTCGACCCGATCTTCGGCAGCGTCAACGTCCTGCTCACCGACTCCGGGATCGGGCCGGCCCTCGCCGCGCTCGGGCTCGTCGACTCCTGGCCCGCGGAGTGGCTGTCCGATCCCGCGCTCGCGATGCCGGCGGTGATCCTGGTCAACGTCTGGAAGGGCGTCCCGTTCTTCACGGTGACGTTCCTCGCCGGGCTCAAGGCCATCGACAGCGGTCTCTACGAGGCGGCGATGGTGGACGGCGCCTCGCCGTGGCAGCGCTTCGTGCACATCACGCTGCCGGGGCTGCGCCACGTCATGATCGTGACGGTGCTGCTGTCGTCGATCTGGACGTTCAACAACTTCGACCTGATCTGGCTGATGACCCAGGGCGGACCGGGGGACGCCACCGCCCCGTACGTGATGGTGGCCTACTCGAAAGCCATCCAGCAGCTGCAGCCGGGCGCGGGCGCCGCGGTCACGCTGGTGATGCTGCCGATCATCGGCATCCTCGTGATGATCCTCGTGCGGATGATGCGCCGCAGCGACCAGCCAGGCGCGGTCGGCACGGGGCGCAGGCGGCTGACGCCCGCTCAGCGCAGGGCGCTGCCGTGGGTGATCGTCGTGATCTCGATGCTCGTGCTGGTCTGGGCGTCGCCGCAGATCGTCTGGAAAGCCGCGCTCGTGCTGGGCGTGTTCGTGATACTCGCGGCCGCCGTCGGACGGGTCGTCTCCGCGTTCGCGGCGCGGGGCAACCGGCTGGCCGCACGCCTGGTCGGCGGCGCCGGCACGGGGGTCGCGCTCGCGGGTCTGCTGGGCTTCGTGCTCGCCCCGCTCTACTGGATGACGGTCACGGCCTTCAAATCCGACGACCAGATCGTCGCGCGCACCGGCGACCTCTGGCCGGACCCGTGGAGCACCGAGCAGTTCACCAACCTGTTCACGGGCCGGGCGTTCGGTACCTGGTACGTCAACACGATCCTGGTGTCGGTGGCGTCCACCGTGATCGCCCTGGTCTGCGCGGCGCTGGCCGGCTACGCGCTGGCGCGGCTGAAGTTCCGGGGTTCGGAGAGCTTCACGGTGACGATCCTGCTCACCTACGTGATGCCGGGCGCGCTGCTGTTCATCCCGCTGTATCAGATGATGAGCGGGATCGGGCTCAACGACTCGTTGTGGTCGCTCGTGCTCGCCTACCCCACGTTCACCCTGCCGTTCGCGACGTGGCTGCTCGTCGGCTACTTCAAGTCGATCCCGGCCGACCTCGAGGAGGCCGCGCTGGTCGATGGCTGCACGCGGTTCGGGGCGTTCATCCGGATCGTGCTGCCGCTGGCCAAGCCGGGCCTGCTCGCGGTCGCGCTGTTCACCCTCACCAACGCGTGGAACGAGTTCCTGTTCGCCTTCGTGTTCATCACCGACGACGGCTACAAGACGCTGCCCGTCGGCATGCAGTCGATGATCTTCGGTGACGTCGTGCCGCAAGGGCAGCTGGCCGCGGCCTCACTACTGATCAGCATCCCGGTCGTGCTCATGTACGGGTTCGGGCAGCGGTTCCTGACCGAGGGCCTCACCGCGGGGGCCGTGAAGGGATGAGCGAGACCCCGGTTGTCACTGAGGAGCACGTCGCATCCCGGCCGAGCGACCTGCGCATCACCGACCTGCGGGTGGCCAACGTGGCCGGAGTGCCGTTCCGCTCGTCGATCATCAGGATCGACACCAACCAGGGGCTGGTCGGCTACGGGGAGGTGCGCGACCAGGCCGGCGCCACCTACGCGCTCATGCTCAAGAGCAGGCTCGTCGGTGAGAATCCCTGCAACGTCGACAAGATCTTCCGCAAGATCAAGCAGTTCGGGTTCCACGGTCGCCAGGGCGGCGGAGTCTCCGGCGTCGAGATGGCATCCAGGTCACTGCGAAGGGCGCCGACCACCTGGCGTCCTCTGTCGACGTCGTCCGCTCCGTCGCCGGCTACGACATCGCGCTCGCCGCCGACCACTTCGGCCACATCGCCCTCGACTCCTGCATCCGGATCGGCCGCGCGCTGGAACCGTTCACACTGGCGTGGATCGAGGACCTGCTCCCGTGGCAGCTGACCGACCAGTGGCGCCGGCTCACTGCGGCCGTCGCCGTCCCGACGTGCACGGGGCAGGACATCTACCTGGTCGACGGCTTCCGGCCGCTGCTGGACGCCGGCGCCATCCGCGTCGTACACCCCGACCTGGCGACGTCGGGCGGGATCGCGGAGACCAAGCGGCTCGGCGACTACGCGCAGGAGCGCGGGATCGCGATGGCGCTGCACCTGGCGGCGTCGCCGATCGCGACGATGGCGTGCGTGCACCTGGCCGCCGCCACGGAGAACTTCCTCGCAGAGGAGCTGCTGCGCCGCCACCTCGACCCGCGCGATCCGGTGTTCTTCGCCGAGATGACGCACTGGGACGGGGAGTCGAGCCACGACCGGCTGTGGAGCTGAGAGCGCCCGTCAGGCCGGGCCCTGCTCGGCGCGCCACCGCTCGTACTCGGGCCGGGCCTCGTCCGACAACGGGTAGTACAGCCGCATGTCGCCGCCCTCGGCCAGCCGGATCCGGGAGAACTCCTCCCATTCCGCGTGCTCCTGGGCGACAGCCAGCAGGGTGGGTGCGAGCTTGACCGGCACCACGACCGCCCCGTCGTCGTCGGCGACGACGATGTCGCCCGGCTCGACGAGCGTGCCACCGCACGCCACCGGCACGTTGACGGCGGCCGGGACGATGTCGGTCTGGGCGTGGAAGTTCGGCGTGGCGCCCCGGATCCACAGCCCGAGGCCGAGCTGCTTGGCCTGGCCGATGTCGCGCAGGCACCCGTCGATCACCACGCCGGCGCCGCCGCGGCCCTTGAAGTAGGTCAGCATCATCTCGCCGAACACACCGCTGCTCATGTCACCGCGCGCGTCGACGACGATCATGTCGCCGGGCTGGGCGTGGTACATGACGTGCCGGTGCAGCTGCTTCTCCGGTTCGGCGTACTCGTCGACGGGGTAGAGGTCCTCCCGCTTCGGCAGGAACTGCAGCGTCAGCGCCGGGCCGGCCACGCACACGCCGGGGGTCACCGAAACCGGGCCACGGATGAACGCGCTGCGGATGCCCATGCGGCTGAGCTCGGCGCTGGCCGTTGCGCTGCCGATGGCCGCGAGGGCCGCACTGAGCTCGGCAGGCGGGCGAACGATGTCGTGCGTCTCGACCACGTCGGCAGCTCCCCAGGGTCCGCGCTGACCGTGACTGTCAGCGAGTTCCGAGCGTAGTGCGGCAAACCTGCTTTCGCGATGTCCGGCGGCATGGTGCTGCTCCGCACGACGAAACTCGATCCGGCTCGCGTTCAAGGCGCTGGACGTTGAGCAGTTGGTCAGGACTTGGCCGGCAGTGCGAGCGCGGCGTCGATGGTGATGTCCAGGAAGGCGAGGGTGTCGCGGCGGCGGGCCAGCGGGTGCGGTAGGTCCGGCCTCCTTCGGCGCCCTCGGTGCGCAGGCTCAGGCTTTCGGCGATGATGCGCAGCCACTGCGAGTCGAACTCGTTCTGGGCGTACTCGTGGACGTCTCGGTCGGTCGTCATTGTCTATGCGCTCCTGGGCGTAACGAATCCCCTCCCAGCGCCACACATCGAGCCATGCATCGCCCACGGCCCGGCAGATCGCGGACCTGCTTGCCGTCGACCGTCTCGGGTCGTTTCTTCCACCGACACCTACCCGAGGCGGTCTCCGGCGCGACGGCTCTGTACGGCGGGTGATCCGACTGCCCGTGATCCCGCTGTGCACGATGAGATCGTTGATCAGCCTGGCTTGTGGTTCTTCTGCCCGGCGCGAGTCAGTCAGCACCCCAGGCGCAGGAGTTCTCGGGAGTTAGGTTCCACGCGCTCGCATGAACGAGCGGAACCTTGCCCAAGGCGAGCAGGCGGTTCAACGCGAGTCCCAGGTCGACGGAATTCAATACGGCCAGAACGCCGGTTGTGGAGGCGCACGATGAGGGGAGTCAAGGCTGGCCGACCGATCAGACCAGTAGTGCCAGCAGTTCGTCGCCGTCGTGGCACCCCGCCCAGCCAGCACAAATGAATCGTTGCAGGTCGTCACCGTTGATCTGGTGACATTGGAACAGTCCGCCCAGCTGCGCGATCCCCGGACACGCTCAACGACAACCCGCTCAGCGGAAACACTGGAGGCAACCGAATCACGGTGTGGTGCGTGCTCGCCGGCGGGGCTGGAACGGGCCGGTCGGTGACGCCATACCCCCACGATAGCGCCCGTCGCGCCCGCCAGGATCACTCGCCGCTCAGCAGCGATCGAACTTCTCGACAAAACCGGTCACCGGTGCAGCCGATCTGCCCCGGAAAGGTGAACGGGTCGCCATCGCGGTGCCTGACCCCATCGCTCGAGTTGAGGATCGTCCGAGCAGGGGGATGAGGGCGCGTTGGATGGCGGGAGGCCGGCTCGGTCTGTTGTGGCGTGTGCTCCTGGCCAGGAATCGTCGTCCGTGACCTTGAACGATGCCCTCGACGGGGGCAACCCTGGCAACAGGGGGCCTCGCAGTGTCCCGCGCGGGTCGTCGACGCGGGACAGCGTCATCAACGCTGAACTTCAGGTGCTCGGCGCGGCGGTGGGTGCGGACCTCGTCCCGATTGATCTGCGGGCGGGCACGGCGAGACAGTCGCGCCGGTCGGATGACGGCCTGTTCTCGGTGTCGTCGAGCTGTGGGTGAGAATGCGCGATCCACCCACATCACTGAGCGTGTTTGGGTACGGTCGTTTGGTGAGTTGTCGGGGGTTCAAGGGGGTGGTGGCATGGCGCTTGAGCGCGTTGAGCTGGCCACGGTGACTGTTCGTGATGACCCGCGGATGCGAGCTCGTTTCGCTGAGCTCACCCGTCCGGGTGGCGTGCCGCTGGAGCCTGCGGACACCTACGAGGCGCGTGACCCGAGCGGGTTTGTCATCGTCACGGTCAACAAGGCCGCCAAAGTCACGAATGTGCGCATCCGGCCGGGGTGGATTGCGCAGGTGGGCCCGGCGGCTTTGCCGGCTGCTCTGTTCAACACCTATGTGACGGCGCTGCAGCGGGCGCTCGCGGTGGAGCTCATCCATCGCCCGAAGCCCCCGCCGCGCACCGCGGCCCCGGACCCGCTGGACCCGGCGGACCTGTCAGTGGAGGAGTTCCTGTCTCGGACCCGGGCCCGTTCGGAGGCAATCAACGCGCAGTACGAGGCGATCCGACGTCGGCAACACACCCCGCTTGCGCAGATCCACGAGGTCCGCAGCCCGCTGGGCTATCTCACGCTGCGCATGCGCGGCGGCGGCCCACTGGCGCTGCACGGTGACCCCCGCGCCCTGGACAACCCCTCCGCGGAGGCACTGGGCGAGGACGCGCTGCAGCTGTTCGCGCGTGCAGGCCTCGGCGTGGCGGGCGAGGCCCGGACGTCGCCGGAGCGGGCCGCGCGCGGTGTCTCCGACGGGGCGGATGACGCCTATTTCGCGGAGTTCGACGTGTTCGATGACGAGGACTGACGATGACTGATGGTTTCAAGGTGGTCACCGACGCGCTGCGGGCGGAGGCCATGCTCTGGCAGCAGAAGGCGGACCAGACTCAGCCGGTCGTGCAAGCGGTCAAGGAGACCTACCTGACCTGGACAGCGTTCTCGGTGATCGACGTCGCCGTGTTCCCGGCGCTGGCCAACGCCCAGATCCAAGCCCACCAGTACGAGGAGTTCCGCGCCTTCATGGAGCAGACCCTGCAGGGTGCGGCCACGGAGTTCAACCAGATCAGTGACGTACTGCGGCGGATCGCTGACGAGTACGACCGCACCGAAAGCATCACTGAGATCGACATCGGCAAGTTCTACGAGGCCTAGGGTTGGGTGATCGACATGTCCACGTCCGATGAGATGATTTCCCAGCTCAACGACAAGTTCAACGGCCTTGAGGACAAGGTGGTCGAGTGCGGCGACAAATACAACGCCGCCGTCCAGCACATCATGAACTGGCAATTCATGCTCGGTCCGGCGATGTTCCTCATCAAACCGGCGATGGATGAGATCCGGGAACATCTGGCCAAGGTGGGCCAGTTGGTCCAGACCGCGGTCACTCACCACGCGCCGGTGGTGTCGTTGATCGTCCAGTCCTTCAACTGGGTGGCGAAGATCCAGGCGCCGGTGAACGGGCTGGCCCACCAGAAGACCGACCTGGCCTACCAGTGGGAGGGCAAAGCGGCGGCGAAGTACCAGGACAAGGTCACGGCACAGAACGACGCGATCAAGGCCTACTCGGCCAAGTCGGACAATGTCAGCAAATGGCTCATGGAGATCGCCCAGTACAACGTCGAGTACATGACCAAGCTGGCCGAGGTGGTCACCAGCTTCCTGGGCCAGCTCGTCACGGTCGCGATCGAGACGGCTACGGTCATCGAGATACCGTTCGCCGTGGACAAGCTCGCGGGCGCGATCGGCCAACTCGCCACTGACATGATGAACAACCTGGTGGGCGTCGCTGAGCGGTTCGTCGCCGCGCTCAGCAAGGTACGCGAGCTCATGAGCCTGATGACCGACACCGCGTTGCCCGACCGGGCCTGGCCGCAGGCGGTCGAGGGCTGACCCGCAATAGTCGAGAAGGAGTCATGCGCACACATCTCTCCCGCACCCGGGGCTGGGCGGTCTTCGGCCTGGTGATCGCGGCGCTCGTCGGCGGCTGCGGCCGGCCCAGCGGTCCACCGCAACCCAGGCCCGCACCCCTCGCGACCACCACCTCGACCACGCCTCCGCCGCCGCTCAAGTACAACTCCGCCCAATTACCCAATTGCGCGACAATCCACGCCGAAGTACCCGGGCTACCGCCCCCCGAACGGGTAAACGACTCGACCGACAACGGCATTGCGCCCGGGCGAAGCTGCACCTTCCGGGGCATCGGCGATGACGAGTCCTACGCTGACCTCAGCGTCGCGGCCTGGGAGTACTCAGAGAACGCCTACGGCCCCCAGCCAGGGAACAAGCGGGCCAAAGAAGACTTCAACCGGCGCGCGACCCCACAGGACGAGCAGATCAGCGACCTCGGCATCGGAGCGGAGGCCCGCTGGTCAGACCCCGACGGCGGCAGGGCCGGCTGCCGACTGGCGGTCCTCGACGACAACGCGGTGATCAGCGTGTTCTACGTCTCCGGCAAGAACGATCCGCCACGAGGCGAGAAATGCCGGGCACGTACGACAGACCTGGCCACACAGCTCTACACAGCCATACAGCCACAGTAGACCGCCGCCACGTCCAGCCCGGCCAGGACGGAATTCCCGTCTAGCGCGAAGTGCCGCTGTTAGATCACCGCCGGCCCGCTTCCAAACCGAGGAGCACCGTGGCGGGTTAACACGTCCGCCGGATCACCGCCCGCTCAGCGGCATGAGTGGGCATCCGTGAGGTGGTGACGATTGGGCTCCACTCACGAGCCGGAGTAATCGGCCCACCGGCCCTTCTTCGGTCTGGTGAACCACTCTGCGGCGTGGCGGGCCAACTTTTCGATTGACGAGCCGTTCGCTGGGAGGAGCAGCCCGTCTGGCCCCGACAGGTCGACCAGAGCATCCTCGGCTCTCACTCCGTCGTCCCAGTTCAGGCAGGATGGGCTCCAGCCGCCGCGGATGCCGCTGTCGTCGAAGTCCAGGCGCAAGGTGTCGCGAATGGCATGGCCCTCGATGACGTCCAGGGACACCAGGAGCCAGGGAGTGCCGTCGTCGTCGGCATGTAGCCAGTAGTCCAGCCGTGGTACCAGCGCGTTCAGCGACGTCGCGAAGGCCAGTTCCGCTTCGGTCGGCGCACCCTCTCGCTGTCCACCCCAGTCAATGTCCTCGTCGGTCACCGGTCGAACCTACTGCGTCAACCGGATCAGCATCACTTGCTGAGATGGGCGGACGTTCACGCGGTGGGCGTGTCGGCCCTCATGCCGTGGTCATTCGCCAGCTCCTGAGATCGACAGTGTGCTGTCGGTTCGGGGGTTAGTGTTGGGAGGACGTGGAATCGGCCAGCGTACTCCCGGGCCGGGAGGCCGGTGTTCGCAGCGGGCCCTGATGGGCCCTACCCGTTGCGGAGCGAGTACCTCCGCGACCTGGTGCAGCAGAGCCTGGGGCAGCAGGCGGCGGGGTGTGGCCGAGTGGCCGCTGACCAGAGGCATCGCCCCTCATCGATCGCGGTTCGTTGATCCCCGAGGCGCTGCAGCATGGTGTGCGCCGCGCTCACGGTGACTGAGGCTGAGGTGCATCCTGTCAGTGAGGAGCGGCCACCGCAGGCACCACGGTGCCGCGCGCTGGACACGTAAGCTGGTGTCTACGTCACCCGGGGGGCTGTGACGGATGGTGTTTCGGCAAGGATCGCACGCGCGACCGGTTCCATGCGGCTTACGACGAGGCATTGCGGCACTGGCCGGTGCCCTGCACCGAACTTGACGTCGAGGCTTCGTGGGGTCCCAGCCACCACCTGCCTCGAGCGCATCTACCCGCTGACGTAAGCCACTCGGGCGACTACGACACGCCACGAACCCCACGCCCCAGCAGGATCACGCTGGGGCCAGCTTCCCCGCACACAGTAGCGGCACAGACAAGGACAACCAGTGCGACTGAGACGACGACTACTGGCAATCGGCGTCACCGCGGCCTCCGCGGCAACGGCCATCACCGCCCTACTGACGTCCCACCACGACCCGCAAGGCCGTGTCGACGGACCGGTCGCATCAGCGCCGCCGGGCGTCGCGGCAATTCTGGCTGACGCGCCAGAATTCGGGATCCGCAACCAGTTCATATGTACGGGCACACTGGTATCCCCGCAGCGAGTGATCACGGCGGCGCACTGTATCGACGATAAGCCGCCGTCAGCCGCCGGCGATTCCCATCTTCAGGGAAACCCGCCGATCTCGGCGATGACGTTCAAGGTGCGTGTGGGCTCGGTCGACCGCACTGCCGGTGGCGAGCTGGTGACCGTCAAGTCCCACAGCAGGCACCATGGATGGGACTGGGGCAGGGAAGGGGGCGCCATGGACGACATCGCGCGCCTGGAGCTACAGCGGCCCACGTGGACAGAGCCCGCTGAAGTCGCCCGCGAGGTAGCCACACCCGGGCAGCGCGTCGAGTTGTACGGCTGGGGCCCCGCCAGGGATCCAGCAGGTGAGCCACCAGCAATACTGCACAGAACCGAGATGTTGGTGCTGGACACGACGGCGTGTGCGGGCGCCGAGTTCCGGCCATCATGGGCGATCACCGAAAACGAGAGCTGCACCGGCCATCCCGACGGCGCGGGACCGTGCGCTGGCGACTCCGGCGGCACCCTGTTCACCCAAGCTGGCCAGGCCGTGTCCAGTACAAGCAGGAGCCATGGCATGTGCAGGAAGACCGTGTCAGCGAACACCTCGCTTCCGCAGTACCGCCCGTTCATCGTCGAACCGGTGGCACGGCGATCGAGGCTTGCGGTGCTCCTTCGCCGCCGCCCTCGGGCAGCCCGCGCACCGGCCGGGTGTCACCGACCCGGAACACGGTGACTTCGCTGGGCTGGTGCAGCCCGGCTGTAGCGAGATCCGCCTCGCCGAGAAGGTCCGCCAGCGCAGCGACATGAACGCCACTGTGAACGAATTGTGGCTTCTGGCCATCCAGTTCAGTCGGGCGCGAGAGGCACTGATCTCGGCCAGTCCCGACTTGCCCTCGGGCAGATCGCTGACCGAGCGCACGCGGGAACGGCTGCTCGGGCGTCGCGCTGCGCTGTTTCCAGCGAGCCGGCGTTGCCGGTCTCCCGTACGTGGCCCCCGGGACCCGCCCGGTGAGGCCTCAGAACTATCGGGAACAGTCAGGGCGTCCAGAGAACCGGGGTGGCGATCACCAGCCGGGGTGCGATGGGACTGTCCGGGTGCGGCAATTCCAGCATCTCGTTGGCAACCTCGACGACGGTTCCGGTGCGGTGCCACACCGCTTCGCCTGCCGGATTGACGCGCACACCGGCGGCGTCATCCTCGGCGCGGAAGATGAGCAGGTCCTCCCCTGCGGGTGCCCAGCGGCGGATGGCGCCGATGGCGACCACCTCGCCAGCTTCATTCTGGGGATGCCAGAACATCCAGCCTGCGGCGATGAGGCGGTGCAGGGTCTCATCGCTCATGGGTGTGTCCCCCGAGTCCGTGGTGGCCGCGGCAGCACGCGACGGCAGGGGGTCGCGCGGCCCGGGCAGGCCGGTGGGCGCCCTGCTCGACGCCAACCCCGGCGACGGGCATGATCACCCCGTTCAGCCTCCGCGAGATCGAGGCGCGAGGCCTGCTCGCCCTCGGGCGGCCCCGCGAGAGCCTGCACGTGCTGACCACCACCGAGACCGGAGAACCACCCGCGCCACAGTGGGCCGTCATCGACCGCGTGACCACCGGCGAAATCCTGGGCGCGATCGACGAACACGACGCCGCAGCCACCACCCTGCGCGAAGCGATAGAACTCGCCGAGCGGCACCGGCTGCCACACCGGCTCCAACGCGCCATCCGCGCCGCCGACCGCGGCGACCATCCCGACATCAGCGGTCACGGCAGCGAGGCACTCGACCGGCTCCACCACCAACTCGCACCAGAGCCGTAAACGGCCTCACCCGGTGTTCCGGAACGTCGGGAGTGGTAGCGCCGAGGACGCCATCAGGTCGTGAGTACACGGGCGCGCGGGCAGCGCGCGGCAGGACCGCGAGGCCGGGCCCGGTGCGGATCGTCCACCGCAGCGGCTCACCAGCCCTGCTACAGCTCGGCATGGTCACCTGCCGGGTATTTTTCGGCCAAGCCATGGGTGATCGCGCGCACCCCGGCTCGGTAGAGCTCGTCCCGCGCCTGCTCGTCCGGCACGGGGCCCTTGCTCGGCAGGGGATTGCGCTGGGGGCCCATCAGCTCCGCGCTGATCAGCCCGTGCATGGTGGTCCACAGTAGATAGGAGCAGGTGAATCCGTCCTCATCGGACGCACCGGGCGGTGTCGCGCGCCCGAGGATCGTGGTGAGAGTGAACTGCAGCACGTGGTGCCGCAACTCCGGGTCCGGATCGAAATCGGCGAGCGGGCGCTCGAACATGAACGCATACCGCGGCGGGTTCTCCAGGGCGAACCGGCGGTAGGCCACCGCGAGATCGAGGGCGTCCCGCTCGCGATCATCGGTGCAGGGCGGCAGCGCGGCGAACACCGCCCCGAGTTGTTCGAAAGCACGGTGGTATAAGGCCTGAAGCATCCCGGCCCGTCCGCCGAAGCGACTGTAGACCGCGATGGTGGAGGAGTCGGCGGTCGCGGCGATAGTGCGCACGGTCAACCCGGCCACGCCTTGGCCGGCCAGCATCTGGATGCCAGCCTGGAGGAAGCGCTCCCTGGTTTCGGCGGCCGATCGGGCCCTGCTGTTCCGTGCCGTCATGGTTCCCTGTTTCTGGGGGTGGTGACCGATTCCGCAGCCGCTTCGAACGCAGCGGGTCGGTCAGTGTGGCATTTCCCGTGTGGCCATCGCGTTACGGAGGAGGGGGCGTTGCGACGCGCTCGCGGGCAACGTGCCCCCAGCCGCACCGTGCTGAACGCCCCGTGTTAGCGGCACGAGCCCCGTGAAGGCCGGAGCCAGGTAGACGTTGGCGCGTCACCGACCGTGCGTGACCACGGCTTTCCGCGTCGCGTGGAAGCGAATTGTGCCCGCAGATGCGACTTGGGAGGGTGACACAGTGGACGGCTCGGGCGCAGTGCCGGTTTTCGGTGGCACGAGCTGAGTGCTGGCGTAACGCAGATCGAGGGCGGCCTGCATGCAGCCGGGGATCGACAGCGTGTGCAAAAGTACGCCTTCCTCGTAGAGACCGACCGCTTGCTGGGCACGAATCGGCCGGGCGTGGATGTACCGCGCGGTCGCGGGTGCAGGCCCGGGCGGTGCGGGGGGCCACTGCGGGTCCGGCATGCGCAGTAACGCCAGCGCGTCCTCCATCGTCGCACGGAGCGCGGAGACGTGACCGCCGTGGACTGTAGCCACCGATTCGCCGAAGTTCGTCCGCAGTTCAATCAGGTACTTTCCTGGGCGGGCACGGACCTCGAGTTCCTGGTTCGGCGTGCGCGGGCGCCGGTGCGCGGCGCCGGTCAGCCCCGCGGTGGACGCGGCAGCAGTGTCAGACCATCGACTCACAGGCAGCTCGCCCCCGCAGAGTAGATGGCACCCCGGCAGAAAGCCGGGTGCCGCAACGTCGTCACCGAGGACAGGCGCGACCGCGTACCGGCTGAGCGGTGCTCGGCAGGACGGCGACGTGCCAGGTGCGGTGCCCCAGCGAGGGCGGGGCAGGACTGTGCGGCGCGGGCCACGGCCCGGCACCGGCGCGCACGGCGTCCGGCCATGGGTGTGCGCTCCGTCCGCGCCTGGCTGCCGGCCGCGTTCGTCGTGCTCCGTATCAGCTCGCGCACGTCCGCTTCGCCCCTGGCCTGCGCGGAAAGGGCTCGCGCTGAGACGGCACCGTCCCGGGTGATCGTCGATGGTTGAGCCCGTCGCAGGTGCCAGCACGCCGTTCTCCACCTCGCGTGCAGCGTCGCTGCCTGGTGCGCCGCGGCGGTGGCGAGCGCGTCTCCGGTGTGGATGCATGCCCTGAGGGCGCGGCGGGTCGCGCCGGACCCAGCACGGCCCCGGCACCGCGCAAACGTACGTGGCGCCGGCGGTGAGCAGGTCACGACCGTGGGCGCGGCAGCGGCGGTGACCGACCAGGCTGTCACGGATCGTGCTTGTCCAGTGTGCCGTCGGCGTCGTGCCCTCCGGCAGCGGGGGAACACGGCTGGGAGGGCGGTGACGAGTGCGGCAGGGCACCGGAGGTGTCCCACCGCGGTGGGTCGGCGGGCAGGTCGCTGGCTGGCGATGAGCGTGGCGAAGGATCGGTGGATGCAGCGCATAGCACGGCGCCACCGCACGGCCCGCTCAGCGGGATCGACTCTGTCCGCCCAGGCGCGGATCACCGAGTCACCGGTCGTGCCAAGCGTGTGCGCCGCCAGTTCTAGGGCGTCGGCGCGGGTGAGCGGCCGCTCCGGCGAGGCCCAGCCCGCCAGGATGCAGGCCAGCAGCACGGCGTCGAGGCTCGCGGCCCGCCGGGCGGTGTCCCGATTAGACCGCCGGGGTGCGGTATCCGCTGGCTCCATCCGGAAGTGCCGTGCTTCTGCCGTGTCCGTGGTGATTGCCTCGGAGGCGGCGGCGGGGCCGTGGACCGGAACTGCGCGGGTGGCCGGATAGCCGATGATCACGAGTTCGGCGGGCATGTGGGCTCCGTGTTCTGCGCGGGCGCTTCGGCGCCCGGCACCATGGGAGTGAGGTCGGTGGTGGCGATGGTGTGCAGGGCCTGCAACACAGTGCGGCGCTGCTGCTCCGGCACGCCGGCGACGAGCGCGGCCGCGACGGCCTCGGCCGCCGGGGCGAGCTGGTCATACAGTGCCTGCCCGGCCGGGGTCAGGGTCACCGACACCGCCTGTCCGCGTGGGCTGCCCCGCGGCGCTCCAGGACTGCGCGGGTGAGCAGGTGTGTGACGGCCGAGGGGGACGCCCCGAGGGCGTCACACAGGTCGTTCTGGCTGCCCCGGGGACGGGCTGACACCGCCTGCAGCACCAGAAAGTGCGTCATGGTGATCACGGGGGAAACCGCCGTGCGCCACTGGCACGCGGTGTTCTGCCGGACACGCCGCAGCACACCGAGCAGGTCGAGTGCGCCGGGAGCTGCCGGGTCCCTGAAAGACACCTGCTCGCTGCGGGGAGCGTCCAGTGCGAACTGGTGTGACATCACCGGCGTCGCTCCATTTCCGTGAATACTGTCGACGTACCTGGAGCGTGCCGCGGCGAAGCGCGCTCTGGGATTGGTTTAGTCGGGTTGCGGCAGTACTGCGTGGAGAAAGCGCGTCGCTGACCTCGAGAATGAATTCAGCAAACGCGGCCACTATCAACGCGGCCGACACGATGGCGATCGCGGCGCATTCCGTAATGGCACTCATGGCTGTGCCCTCACACGACCCAGACGAGCCGCAATGGACCGAACAATGCCCGGCCGCGGCCGCCGCTGTGTGACGGTACCGAAGTCAACGAGGCCAACGCCGCCGTACTGCTGCGGCGCGCTCTGGGCCAGGGCGATGGCGGGGGAGTGGAAGTCGGCATTGTCGTAGGCGGGCAGGCTGTCACTTCCGGTGACCTGCGGCAGCAGTGTTCGGACGGCTGTGCTCGCGTGGTCCCATCTGACTCGCCATTCGCGATCTCCGCCGCCGCACCGTTCGCGCCACCTCGCTGCATGTGCGGCGGTGGGCGGCAAATGCATCCCGAGGACGGTGCAGAGGTAACTGGGGTCGGCCTCGCGCACCACGAGTGGGTTGCCGTGTTCGGCGAGTACGCACGCAGCCAGAAACGCCGGGGTGTGGGTGTCGACCTCGCCGAACGCGGTCGAGACTAGAACATGTGCCATTTCACGGGGTGTGATACAGGGTGTTATCGAGCATAGAGTCACGTTTCCTCCATCCTCGCCCACCGGAACGTGGGCCGTCCTGAGCGGACGGTGCCGTTCCTCGGCCGTCCGCGTCCTGTTCAAATTCTGGCACCGGAGGAACCCTGCGGTTATGCTGCTGTGAATAATCGCTACCCAAAGCTGGGTAGCCGCCGACCACCGGGTGTGCTAGTGACGCGCGAAGCCTGGGATGCGAGGAGGGCCTGTGAGCACGAGCCGGGCTACAGCCGCGCGGACATGTCGCTACTGCGGCACGCAGTTGGCCAAAGACCACAGCGACACCGCGTGCTCGGCCTGCGCACGCCGGCACCGCGCCCCCGAAGCGCCCGCTGTGCCGTCGGAGTTCTGGTCAGACCCGGCCATCGCAGCAGCTGTGCACGAGCAACGGTTCGGCAAGCTCATTCACGCCTACCGTGTGCATCCCTGGCACGCCCGCCTCATTACCCAGGCCACGATGGCCCGCTGGTTGCGTGTGAGCCAGTCCCGGCTGAGCCGAATCGAAACCGGCCGCGGTCCCTGCAGCCGGGACGAACTGCAGCAATTCGCCCGGGCACTGCACCTTCCGCCCGCCCTGCACTGGTTCCCTCGCCCCGAGTCCACCGGCACCGTCGCACCGATGGAGGGGGCCACCGTCACGGCGGCACGCGACTCCCTGGCCTTCACCAGCACGCTGACCGGCCTGGCCGACCGCGGCAACGACCTGTGGGCACTGCGCGCCGACCTGAGCCTGGTGGCGACGAACTACGTGCACAAGCCGCTGAAAACCGTCTTCGGCGACCTCGTGGACAGCCGAGACACCGCGATCGCGCTGCTGAGCCGGCGATTGCGCCCGGCGCAGGAACGCGACGCGTACTTCCTCGCCGGCGTCGCCTGCCTCATGCTCGCCCACGCCGCCCAGAACGCGGGTGATCCGCGCTCCGCGCAACACCAGCTCAAAGCCGCAAAGGACTTGGCCGACGTCGCCGACCATGCCGCACTGCGCGCCTGGGTGCTCGGCAGTTCCGCGCTGCTGCATGAGTGGACTCGCCGCCACACCGACGCGGTCGCCCTCGCCCGCCACGGCCACACCTACGCCACCTCGGCAACGACCCGCTCGCGGCTGCTCGCGATCGAAGCACGTGCCGCCGCCCGCGGCGGAGACCACGACACGGCCACCGCGGCCATCCGCAGACTGTCCGATATGGACTCTGATGTGATCGACGATGACGTCACCAACTTCGGTGGCATCCTCACGTTTCCTGCGGTGAAACGCACCTACTACCTGGGCAGCACCTACGGCCTGCTCGCCCAGCACGAGAACGCCGAACGGCACGCCCACGCCGCGATCGGAGCCTACGAGACAGGACCACCGGAGGAACGCTCCTACGGCGACGAAACCCTCGCCCGCCTCGACATCGTCAACGCCCGGATCGCAGCCGGAGCCATCGACAGCGCACAGACCGAACTCGAACCGATTCTCGCTCTGCCTCCGGAGCTTCGTATCCGCCAGGTGGACAACGCCCTCACTCGCACCCGAAGCCTCGCCTCGCAACTGGGCCACCGCGGCCACACAGCCGCCCGCGAACTCGCCCAGCAACTGAGCACCACGCTCGAACAGCCCGCCGCGCTACCATCGGCCCGTGCTCTCCCCCCACCCTGAACGAGTCCTGCACCGCGCATGCACCCACGCAGGACTGCGCAGCGACGACGCCACACCCCTGCGCCAGCACGCCACCGACGTGTTCCTGCTGCCCGCCGACAACGCCGTCGCCAGGATCGCCTACGGCCCGGTGAACGCCACCCGCGCCACCCGAGCGATCACCATCACCCGCTGGCTCACCGACCGCGGTTTTCCTGCCACCGAACCGCTCGCCGTGGACCAGCCCGTGCACATTGACGACGCCACCGTCACCTTCTGGCACCACTATCCCCAACCCACCGCCACCCCGCCAGACAGCGGCGAACTCGGCGCCCTGCTGCGACACCTGCACCAGCTGCCCGCCCCGGAGCTCTCACTACCGGCGTACACACCACTGGCCGACCTGACGGGCACACTGGCCTCCGCCACCACCGTGCTCGATGCCGACACCACCGCCTGGCTCACCGACCGAGTCAGCGAACTACTCGCACAATTCGCCGACCTCCACTCCGTCTTGGGACACGGCCTCATCCACGGCGACGCCTATCCCGGCAACACCCTGCATACCAACACCGGAACCATCCTCGGCGACTGGGACGAAGTCGCCCGCGGACCACGTGAACTCGACCTGGCCAACACCATCCAAGGCATCCGCTTCGGCCGCAGCACCAGCGAAATCGACCGATTCACCACCGCCTACGGCTACGACCCCCGAAACTGGCCAGGAATCACCGTGCTCACCGCCATGCGCGACCTGCACACACTCGGCGCCTACCTACGCCGAGCCCACCGCGGCGACCTCGCCGCCCGCCGCGAACTCGACAACCGCATCGCCACACTCCGGCAGAACCCGGAGCTGACCACATGGACCGCCCGCTAAGACCGCATCTCGTTTGGGGTGGTTGTCGGGCGGGCGATAGTGTTGATCGGCGATGACGGATGTGGAGAAGTGGTGTCCGGAGCCGTTGTGGCTGCTGGCGTGTTCGCTGTTGCCCGATGCGCCGCAACGCCACCAGGGCGGGGGTCGGCGCCGGTTGGACGACCGTGCGGTGCTGGCCGCGATCTTGTACGTGCTGCAGACCGGTTGTGCCTGGTCAGCGGTGCCGGCCTCGTTCGGTGTGAGTGCTCCGACGGCGCATCGCCGATTTACGGAGTGGGTCGAGGCGGATGTGTTCGCCCGGCTGCACCAGATGATGCTGGATCTGCTCGGTTCTGCCGGAGCGATCGACTGGTCTCGGGCGTCGGTGGACGCCATGCAGGTCAGGGCGGTAAAAGGGGGGACCTGACCGGTCCCAGTCCGGTCGACCGGGGCAAGCCGGGCTCGAAGATTCACGCGATGAGCGATCGCGGTGGCATCCCGCTGTCGGTGGTCGTCTCCGCGGCCAACCGCAACGACCACCTGACGTTCGAGGCGGTGGTCGATGCGGTCGAGCCGGTCGCCGGGCCGGTCGGACGGCCTCGGCGCCGGCCGCGCAAGCTGCACGCGGACAAGGGCTACGACTATGCGACCTGCCGGAAGGTGCTGCGTCGGCGGGGCATCATTGCTCGGATCGCCCGCCGGGGTATCGAGTCGGCCACACGGCTGGGACGTCATCGGTACGTCGTCGAGCGGACCTTGGAGTGGGTTTCCCGGTTCCGGCGGCTGGCCCGTCGCTACGAGCGCAAGGCCGTCCATTTCCTGGGTTTCACCCAGCTGGCCTGCGCAGTGATCTGCTACCGCCGAGCGGTCAAGCTGGATCTTCTCACCCACGACAACCCCAAATGAGATGCGGTCTAAGACCGTGTCTCACGTGGGTTTGACGGTCGTGCCGTCATGATCTTGGGCCGTGGTCGATCGGTTGTCTATGCGATTGGTCCCGGACGAGTTGTGGGCGCTGGTCGAGCCGTTGGTTCCGGAGTTCCGGGCTCGTCCGCAGGGTGGCGGGACAGCGCCGCTTCCGGCTCGTGCGGTGTTCACCGCGGTCGTGTATGTGCTGACCAGTGGGTGTTCGTGGCGGGATCTGCCGCGGTCGTTCGGAGTGCCGTTCCAGACCGCGCATCGCCGTTTCAGTCAGTGGACCAAGGCTGGGTTGTGGCGCCAGCTTCATCACGCGGTACTGGACGAGCTGGGTGGCTGCGGGTTGATCGACTGGTCCCGCGTCATCGTCGATGCGGCCGCCGTGCGGGCGAAAAGGGGGGATCGCTGACCGGGCCGAGTCCGGTGGACCGCGGCAAGCCCGGCTCGAAGATCCATGTCCTGTCCGAGGGGGCGGGGCTGCCCCTTGTTGTTGGTGTTTCGGCTGCGAACACCATCGACGCCTACGCGCTCAAGCCATGGGTGAAGGCGATTCCTGCGATCCGATCCCGTCGCGGACCGTGCCGCCGCAAGCCCGGCAAGTTGCACGCGGACAAGGCCTACGACCACGCTGACTTGCGTGCCTGGGTTCACCGGCGCGGTATCCAGGTGCGCATTGCCCGCAAAGGCATCGATACCAGCGAGAAGCTCGGCCGACACCGCTGGGTGATCGAACGAACAATCTCCTGGCTCACCGGTTACCGACGACTCACCATCCGCTACGAACCCAACGCCAACCACTTCCTCGCCTTCCTCACCCTCGCCGCCGCCCTGACCTGCTTCAAAAAGCTCCGCAAAACCACCACATGAGACTTGGTCTAAACCGTACTACGGTCCGCGATCCCCGAGTACGAAACGGTTGTGGCTCCCGACGCCCAGACAGACCCCGATAAGGCGCCCGGTCGGGCGTCACCTCCGAAGCGCCGTCAAGAAGATGACGATCTCTTTGGGAACGAGGCGTCGCTCGTTGCATTCCCGGATGATGACGAGGAGCTGCCGCCAGCTCACGCACGCGACCGGCTGCTGCGGGAATTCCGCACGGAGATGTCTGGCGCAGTGGCCGGCGAGCACCTTGCCTCCGCGATCGAAGAGGTCCTGTTGGCGATGCCGCTGGACCGTACACTGGCGGCCATCAAGGTATTCGAGGGCGGCGACCGCGAAACGGTCCCGGCCTTCGAATACCTCAGCGCTGCGATCCCGACACCCGTTGCCGGAGCTCCGAGTCCACAACTTGCGCCGACGATCTTCAGCAACGAGGGGCGCATCGCAGGCCGTGGCAAGGTGACTCGTGTGCACCTCTGGGGATGGCGAACAAGCTACCCAACGCTCGATGGCGAAAACGTCTGCGTACATAAAATGCCGCAGGCGGCAGGTAGCTTCCGGTACAGTTTTCCAGTGATTCGTATCGACACGTCCACGGGGTGCCATATCGACGAGTTTCTCTTGCCGAATATGGATTAGATGGCGCACGGTCCCGACGTTGATCGACTTCTCGGCCGCGTGCAGCTGAACAGTCAGCGTCAATGCTTGAGAGCGTGTTTGTGCTGTCGCAGGAAATGGCTCGAACTGTTCCGTCGCCCACTTTATTGCCTGATGCACTCGATGTACCTCGATGTGGATGCCGTCGCCCACGGGTATCGAGGATGGGTGCTGCTTGTGGTCAAGGGCAGGAACCCGGGGCGCAGCGCTTCCTCGATGGTGTAGTAGAGCTTCAGCACGTTGTCTAGGCTGGTGAGCTCGATGGGCCGGATGACCGAGCGGTTACTCGCTCGAACCCGGGCAGCAGGTCGTCCTGACCGGCTACTGGATCTTCTCCTGGTGTGCACGCTGCGGGCCTGATTCGCCCACGAGGCCACCGAGCCGCCCGCGTGGTTCTCCGCGCTCGGCGACCTGATGATCGGGCCGGTGCTGCGGGCTATGCACGCGGAGCCGGGCCGTCCGTGGACGGTGCTCACCCTGGCCAAGGTTGCCGGGGCGTCCAGGGCGGCGTTCGCCCGCCGGTTCACCGCGCTGGTCGGCGAGCCGTCCCTGGCCTACTTGACCGGCTGGCGGATGACGCTGGCCGCCGACCTGCTGCGCAGGCAGGGTACGTCGGTGGCGAGCCAGGTCGGCTACGCCGACGGTTTCGCCTTCAGTTCGGCATTCAAACGGGTCCGCGGGGTGAGCCCGAGCGTCTACCGCGCGGGCTGAGCCGCAATGGCGAACTGCTATCCGATCCCGACGGCGGCCAGGTGGTCTACACGGTCACCGGTGAGCTGTTCTTCGCCTCCAGCAACGACCTGGTCTATCAGTTCGACTACGCGAACGATCCGGACAGCGTGGTCATCGACCTCACCGATGCCCACATCTGGGACGCCTCCACCGTCGCCTCCCTCGACGCGATCACCACCAAGTACGAGTCACGCGGCAAGACCGTCGAGATCGTGGGCTTGAACAAGCACAGCGCGGTCATGCACGGCAAGCTCACCGGAGAGCTGACCGCCAGCCACTGACGGCCCGTCCGGTGAAAAGGGCGTCGAGGTGGCTGCGGACGATCGCCATCGCCTCCTCGGTGTCCCGCTGCCCGAGCAGTACGCCGGTGCTCAGCCCGTGGCTGAGCGCGACCAGGTGGGCTGCTTCGACGGCGACATCCGCGTCCGGCGCGATGTCGCCGTCGGCTCGGGCTCGCTCCAGCGCTTCGGCCAGCTGGTGTTCCAGGCTGTCGACGTTGGCGATGAAGGGTTCCGCGGCTAGCGTGGCGTCGGTCATCGCCAGCGCCGCGTAGGAACTGCCGAGCAGATGGAAGGTCCGGCTCTGCTCGTCGGTCGGCAGGGCCTCGGCGAAGAAGGCCTCGACGAACAGCCTCGGTGGCACCGGGTCCGGCAACGCCGCGACCCGTACAGCCCAGCGTTGACGGCTTCGCCGTTCCAGGTGACGCAGCGCGCCCAGCATCAACTGCGCCTTGGACGTGAAGTAGTACTGCACCAGCCGCAGTGACACGTTCGCTTCCGCGGCCACCGCCCGCATCGTGACCGCGTGCAGCCCGTCCCGCGCGGCGACGCGCACCAGCGCCGTAGCGATCTCTTCCCGGCGCTGCTCGTGGTCCACCGTCCTGGGCACAGCAACTCCCTCCTTTATGATACAAGCGTATATGATACGGCTGTATCAAGATGGAGGGTCGATGGTGGTCCTAGTGCTCGCCTGCGCGGCGCAGTTCATGGTCGTGCTGGACATTTCGGTCGTCAACGTCGCGCTGCCCTCCATCCAACGAGCTCTCGGGCTGGATGAAACGGGGCAGCAATGGGTGGTCAACGCCTACGCGCTGACGTTCGCGGGACTGCTCCTGCTCGGCGGCCGCCTCGCCGACCTCTACGGCCGAAAGCGGGTCTTCCTCGCCGGACTCGCCTTGTTCACCGGCGCGAGCCTCGCCGGTGGGCTGGCGAACACGCCGCAGCTGCTCATCATCGCCCGTGCGGTGCAGGGCATCGGGGCTGCCGTGCTCGCCCCGGCCACGCTGACGGTGCTCACCAGCACCTTCCCCGAAGGCCCCCGGCGCACCCGGGCGCTGGCGATGTGGACCGCGGTCGGGATCGCCGGAGGGACCGCGGGCAACCTGCTCGGTGGCGTGCTCACCGAGTACCTCACGTGGCGCTCCACGCTGCTGATCAACGTCCCGCTCGGCGCCGTGGCCATCCTGCTCGCCCTGCGTTGTCTGGCCGGCCGCGACCAGCCCGCCGCACGGGTGCCGATCGACATCGCCGGCGCGGTGCTGGCCACGCTGGGCCTGGTCGCACTGACCTACGGCATCACGCAGTCCCACGCAGCGGGCTGGGACGCTGCCGCCACGGTGGTCAGCCTGCTGTTGGCGGCCGTGGCCCTGGCGGTCTTCGTGCTGGTCGAAGCCCGTTTCGCCACCGTGCCGATCATCCCGCTGCGCCTGTTCCGGGCCCGCGCGATCAGCCTCGGCAACCTGGTGATGCTGCTGGCCGGGGCCTGCCTCAACCCGATGTGGTTCTTCTTGACCTTGTCCATGCAGAACGTGCTGCACTACAGCCCGCTGCAGACCGGGCTGGCGTTCCTGCCGCACACCGTAATCACCGTCGTGGTCGCCGCCCGCGTCACCCCGTGGCTGATGCGGCGCATGGACAGCCGGACCCTCATCGCGATCGGTGCGGTACTGGCAGCGGCCGGATTCGCCTGGCAAAGCCTGCTCATCCCGGGCAGCGGCTACCTGGCCGGGGTCTTCGGCCCGGCGCTCGTGTTCTCCGTCGGCAGCGGACTGCTCAACACGCCGATCACCACGCTGGTCACCTCGGGGGTCGACGCTGCCGACAGCGGAGCCGCGTCCGGGCTGATGAACACCACCAAGCAGGTCGGCGGTGCGCTCGGCCTCGCCGTGCTGGTGACCATCGCCAGTGGCGGCGGTGCCACCCCGGCAGCGCTGGCGAGCGCCTACGGCCGTGCGTTCCTCGTGATCGCTGTGCTGATGCTGATCGTCGCGCTGCTGGCTCGGGCCTTGCCGTCCCAGCGCGATGAACCCGTTCACCAGCACTGGGCGAGCTGATCACCCGCGAAGTCATGTTGGTTCAGGCAGGCGGTCTTCCCGGTGCTCCTTCGTCACGCCGGCCATCTCGCATCGGACTGACCGGGGTGACCGCTTGGGAAGCCGGCGACGCCCTCGGCGTGTCTGGAGGGACTCCGGGTGTGACGTTGGCCGAGGGCCGATTCAGGTTAGCGCGATGACGCGAACTCCGGAGTGAAGCCCTCCTTGTTGAGAGCAGAGCGAAACATTCTGCGCTTGCCTTCGGTGACGCGATTGTCTCGGAACGGTGGCGTTCGGATGTGGCTCCCAGCACGGGCGTAACGCCTGCCTGCGGGGCTGCGACTTCTGACCAAGATCAAAGGGATAGGAGGCTTGGGCATGGAATATCGGTTCAACCCGCCGCCGAACTGGCCGAACCTTCCTGCCGGCTGGGTGCCACCACCAGGCTGGCATCCCCCGGCCGAGTGGCCCGCGCCCCCGGAAAACTGGCAGTTGTGGGTTCCTGGAGAAGCAGGACAGGTACCCGGTCTCTCCCGCACGCCGAAACCGGGTGAGGGATCTCCCGGTCTGTTCGGCGCGCGGAAACGACTTCGGCAAGCCGAAGTGGAGCTTGCGACGGCTCACAGCCGGAACCATGAACTGTCCGGCGCGGCTCAAGTGGCAGACCGTCGGGCTGATGGGCTGGCGCACCGGTTGAAAGAGGCGCTCGCGCACAACGAGACACTGGCAGGACAGGTACGTGATCTCGACTCTAGCTATCGGACGCTCCGCGGTAAGGATGCTCTGACACTGGAGCAGGAGCTCAACGACATGCGTCAAGCCCTGGGGCAGTTGGAAGGTGAGATCCGGAGGCGCCGAGTTACCGAGGAGAGGCAGCAGGCAGAGGCAGCGGAACAGCTCGCTGGAGTCAGCCAGAAGATCGAACAGGCGCGGGCGACCCTCGAGCAGGTTCGTGGCGAAATCGTTGAGACGGAGGACCTCGCGCTGCTTCAGGAGGCTGGCATCTACGAATATCGCCACCGCCTTGCCAACGCTGTGGCGTACAAGGCCGCTTTGCAGAAACTGCGGGACGCGATCAAGGTTGCGGCGAGGAACAATAACGCCATAACAGCGAGCACGAACTGGACGGTCAACAACTCCTCGGTCGAAGGGCAGAAGATGGTGCGTGACTTCTCCAAGCTGATGTTACGTGCTTACAACACCGAAGCCGACAACTGTGTCAGATCAATGCGTCCGTTTCGCCTTGAGTCAGCCAAAGATCGCCTCGACAAGACTCGGAACATAATCTCACGGCTGGGCCGGACCATGAACATCAACATCGCCGACCGCTACCACCGGCTCAGGGTCAAGGAGCTCGAACTGACCGCCGACCACCTCGCGAAGGCCGAGGAGGAGAAGGAACGGATCAGGGCGGAGCGGGAACGGCAGCGCGACGAGCAGCAGGCCATGCGGGAGTTCGAACGGGAAAAGGCTCGGCTGGGCAAAGAGCAGACCCAGTGGCAGACCGCGATGCGGAAGTGGGTTGATGCGGGTGACGATGTGAAGGCATCCGAGGCGCAGGTCAAGCTGGCCGAGATCGGTGAGGCCATCAAGGGAGTCGAAGAACGCGAGGCGAACGTTCGCACTGGCTGGGTCTACGTCATCTCCAACATCGGCTCGTTCGGGAACGGGGTGGTGAAGGTGGGATTGACTCGGCGGCTCGACCCGCTCGAGAGAGTTCGGGAACTCGGTGACGCGTCGGTTCCTTTCCGGTTCGATGTCCACGCGGTGATTTTCGACGCCGATGCGGTGAGCCTCGAGGCGAAGTTGCACCAGCGTCTCAAGGATCAACGAGTCAACCGGGTGAACCTTCGGCGTGAGTTCTTCTATGCTTCTCCGCTCGAGCTGCTCGCCATCCTCGAAGAGATGGGCCTTCGGGACAATCTCGTCGAATACGTGCAGGAGCCCGAAGCAGCGGAGTGGCGTTCGAGCAGACGGCTGGCCGAAAAACGGGAAACAAGCCAACCGCTGTCGGCTCTGACGTCGCACTGACGTTCCAGTGCACACCGCGACCGGCAAGTCTGAACCAGGGGCCGCGTTCGTGCGGCACGCGGCGGCGTTCGCCGGTCAAGGTCGTGGAAGGCTCGAACGGGGTGCGTGCGGCCGAATAGGACGGACAGGATGGCTTCGGTGGAGCCGGTGCCGGATGTAGTCCCACGTCGCCGGTGGCATTCGCCCAGCAGCAAGCGCTGACGGTGTCGCTGTGGCAGCCGCATCCGGGCGCAAGGCGACGACAATGTTCTTCTGGCTGTAGAACACCGTCTGCTTTCCAGTCCGGCGAGCGTTGTCCGAGCGGGAGCGGCCTCCATTGCGATCACGCCCTGCATGCGCCGTCCATGCGCCGGGTAGCTGAACGGGATCACCACGCGCCCGGCCGGGGGGCGAGCTGGTCGACGCGGTCCCGGCGTCGCTGTAGGGCGACTCCAGGAACTGACCTTCGAGTACGAGCAAGTCGAAAGCGAAGAAATGCACCGACAGCGCAGCCAGCCGACCGTCACGTTTTTCGTGCGGGTGTTCGGGCGCGCTCGGCAAACCTGGTCCACCACACAGTTGGTGATCGCCGGAGTCATCCGGCCCCGCACAGGGGGCCCGGTCCGTCCTCTGGCCGCTCAGGACCTGATCCGGCACAGCGAGATCTGCCTGGCGGCCACGCATCACGCGGTGAGGCTGCCCGCAGTCGTCAATCAAGCGCAACGGCACGTCAGCGGCGTCCACCCGCCGCTGCAACGGCCTGGTCGATCAGCATCTTGTTCAGGACGCCGGCTGCTCGGCGGCTGAAGTCGGCGCTGGAAACCTCGCAAGACCTGCCTCCGCGGCCAGGCATGACCGCGAGCCCCTGTCGCAGCAGCCGGTACGGCTGGGCGTGGTCGGCCGGCCACCGACTTGACACTTCTATGGCTAACCGATAGATATATGCCTAACCGTTAGGGGGTAGGTGGGTGCGGGACGTGGTGCTGGCGCTGCTGGCCAAGGAGCCCGCGCACGGCTACCAGCTGGGTGTGCGTTTGCGGGAGGCGCTCGGTCCGCTGAGTGAGTCGCTGAACGCCGGGCAGGTGTACGTGACGCTGACCCGGTTGGAAAAGGCCGGTCTGGTGTCGGCTGAGCGGGTACCCGGTCTGCCGGACCGGCCGGACCGCAAGACCTACGCGCTCACCGCGGCCGGGCAGCGGCGCGTCGCGGACTGGGTGGCCGAGGTGAGCTGGCCCAAGCCGGACCTGACGGAGTTCCACCTCAAACTGGTGGCCGCCGCGGCGGCGCGGCTCGCGGATCCGCTGGCGCTGATCGATGCGCAGCGCCGTGAACTGCTGCGCCGGTTGCGAGACGCGCAACGAGCGGCACTGGCTGAGCCCGATGACTCGGTGGCCGGGCTGTTGCTGGAAGGCGTCGTGCTGCGGTTGCGGGCCGATCTGCGGTGGCTCGAGACGTGCGAGCGGACGTGGGCGCCGCGGAGGGAGAACGGGTGAACCGCGAGCGTTTCGCTTTGCAGGCACGCCGGTTGTGCAAGACGCACGGTGCTGGGTCCGCGCTGGTGCGTGCGGTCGACGAAGTCAGCCTGGACATGCCTGCCGGGCAGGCACTGGCGATCATGGGGCCCAGCGGCTGTGGGAAATCCACACTGCTGCACTTGCTCGGCGGGCTGGAACGCGCCACGGCTGGGGCGTTGTGGCTGGGCGGCAAGCGCATCGACGGGCTCGGTGAGCGCGCGTTGGCCCGGATGCGCCGCCGTTCGGTGAGTTTCGTGTTCCAGGCGTTCCACCTCATGGAGGAACTGTCGGCGGTGCAGAACGTCGAGTTGCCGGCGCTGCTGGCCGGTGCGTCACCGTGGGCTGCCAGGCGGCGGGCGGACCAGTTGCTGGACCGCGTCGGGCTGGCGAAACGGGCCAGGCACCTGCCGTCCGCGATGTCGGGCGGTGAGCGGCAGCGAGTCGCGGTCGCGCGGGCATTGGTCAACGAGCCGCTGGTGCTGTTGGCCGACGAGCCGACCGGCAACCTCGACAGCGCCGCCACCCGCACGCTGCTGCGGTTGTTCGAAGAGCTACGCACGGCGGGGCAGACGCTGGTGATCGTCACGCACGACGAGCGCATCGCCGCCCTGGCCGACCGCCTGATCACCATGCGCGACGGCGCGTTCGTCGACGACCTCCGGATGCCCGCCGCGCCGGTGGGCAGGCGCGCCGGACTGCTGAATCTGGGCGGTTGAGGCGTGGGACGAATGCTGTTGGTGTGCCGGTTGGCCTTCGCCGACCTGCGCCGGCGCCCCGTGCAGGCGAGCCTCTTCCTGTTCACGGTCGGTATCGCCGCCACGGCTCTGGCGGTGGGCCTGTCCGTGGCCGACGTGACCGGCCTGCGTTACGAGCAGACCCGCGCGGCCACCGCCGGGCCGGATGTGGTGGCCCAGACCGAGGACGACAGCCCGGAGGCGCTGGCCGCCCTCGAGAAGGTGGCTCGAACACCGGAGGTGACCGTCCGAAGTGGACCCCACGTGTTCCTCTACGCGTCGGTGACGGTGCACGGTCAGCAGGCCCGGGTGGTGGTCGAGGGCCGCGAAACCACACCGTCCGCACTCGACCGTCCGCTGGTGACCGCGGGGAGTTGGCTGAGCGAGGGCGAGGTGGTGGTCGAACGGGGTTTCGCCGAGGCGCTCGGCGTGCGCACGGGCGACCGGATCACCGTGGCCGACCGGGATTTCCCGGTGGCCGGAATCGCCGTGACTGCCGCCCACAGCGTCTACCCGGGAGCCGGAGGCACCGGTCCTTACGGCGGGCCGAGTGACTACAGCGGCCTGGTGTGGTTGTCCGAAACCGACGTACGTGCGGTGTCCTCCCCGCAGTTCGCGCCCGCGTACACGACGCACCTGCGCTTGGCGGATCCCGCCGATGCACCGGCGTTCGCGCGTTCTTTCGACCACGACGACGCCGCGCGCCTGCACCTGCGGGCCTGGCAGGACATTTCCGCCCAAGACGCGCGGGTGTTCAGGGACACCGAGCCGGCGCTCATCGTCGGCGGCTGGCTGCTCGCGATGTCCGCGGTGGCCGGGGCGACTGTCCTGGCCGTGACACGGGCCGCCGCACAGACCCGCCGGGTCGGCCTGCTCAAGGCCGTCGGCGCCACACCCGGCGTGGTCACCACGGTGCTGCTCGCCGAATACCTGGTCCTCGGGCTGGGCGCGGCCGGGCTCGGGCTGGCTGCCGGCCGGCTCGTCACACCCGTACTGGCCGGTCCCAGCGCCAGCCTGCTGGACGCCGACACCCCGCTCAGCGCCAGCACCGTGCTGCCGGTACTGGCGCTGGCTTTGCTGGTCGCGTTGTCGAGCACGGCCGGACCGTCCGTGCGCGCGGCCCGCACCGCCACGGTCCCCGCCTTGTCCACAATGTCGTCGACCGCGCGCCCCGCCGACCATTCGCCCGGCCTCACCTCGCTGGCGGGGCGGCTGCCCGTGCCGCTGCTGCTCGGCCTGCGCCTGGTCGCGCGCCGGCCACGCCGGGCTGTTCTCGGCGCCGCCAGCATCGCCACCTCCGGCGTCGCGATCGGTGCCGCGCTAGCAGTGCGGGCACAACCGGTGAAGGGCTACGATCTGGGCGGGATTACCCTGACCAGTCTGCGCGGCGACCAGACGGACCGCACGGTACTGGCCGTCACCGCGGCGCTGCTCTTGCTGGCCGTGATCAACACGAGCGTCATCACCTGGTCCACGGCCCAGGACGCACGGCGGTCGCTGGCCGTGGCCAGGGCTTTCGGCGCCACCCCCGGCCAGGTCACCGGCGCGCTGACCGTCGCGCAACTCCCCGCCGCGCTGGGCGGGGCCGTCACCGGAGTGCCCCTCGGTGCCGGACTGCTCTGGGTGTTCACGGCCGGTCCCAAGACGGTCGCGCCACCGGTGTGGTGGCTGGTGACCGCGGCCGCCGGACTGGCGCTGCTGGTCGCCGTCATCGCCACCGTCCCCGCCGTCCTCGACGCACGCCGCCCGGTTACTCCGGCGCTCCAAGCCGACACCGCATGACCGGCGCACCGCGTGCACGACCGTCACGAAGCGCACGTCCGGGTCCAGCTGGTAGGCCCGCACCGCAAGTAGAAAGTGCGAAGTCTGTACGTCTACGAGGTGATCGCGCCCCCCGCTCGGCCTATGCGACGACCGCTGTATTCAGCGTCCAAAAGCCGAACGGTTCATCAATGGCAGGCTGACGATGTCCAGGACCGAGAAGTCCGCAGACGCTATGAGGTGCCCGGCCAGCACCACCTGCTCCGCGGACGACGCGAGGTGCTCATCACCGTCGGACGCAGCTCAGTCCCCGGCCCGCAAGAATCACCCCGGCCGACGTCAGCAAGCCACCTCGGTCGTGACCACGATGTCCGCGTGCAGCGGCCGGTCCGGATCGTGGGCAGTTTGCGGCGCCAGAGGGAGTGGAGCAGCACGGGGCAGCACCGCAATCGGATCGCCGACGTCCTCAGCCCCGGCGAGCAACCTGGCCGGAGCAGCGAATGCCGCGATCAGCGAGGCGGCAACGTCATCGACGGGATGGCGCGGGGTGCCGGTAGCCAGCTGGCGCCTTGGCAGGCCGCGCGACCTGGTCGCGTGGCTTGATCGGTCCGCCACGCGGAAGTCGGGCGCCAGTGCGGGTTCAACCGCGACGGCCTCGAGTTCGGCGGACCCATCGACGACCTCCCACGCGCTGGCGAGTTTTTCCGAGCCGAAAATACTATCCGCGCTATCAAGCGCTTACGTGCTCGGGTAAGCGGTCATATTAGCTCACTACGTGGATAACGTCGAAGCTCTCTCGAAGATAGAGTCACACGAGTGCCGTGTCAGTACTGATCCGGAGCGAACGCGTTTGGAGCACCGGCCTTCCTCGTTTCCCAGGCTCAGCCACAGCGACTACCGCGAGTTCTGCCGCCCGGGCGCCCGGTGCTTCGGCACGCATTGCGAACCCCTGGCTCACCTCGACGTGGCCAGTTGTCGACTCAGGGCCACGATCGGCTTGATCGTGGTGTCCCGGTTGCTGAGAATCACCACTACCCAACCGGTGTCCGGGAACACGTCCAGGTTCGTCGCCCGGCCGGGGCCGCTACCGGAGTGCCCGACGACGCGGCGGGTCGCGGTGATGGCCTCGTTGTGGCCGTAGCCGTAGAACTGGAGTTCGCCATCCACGGGCGGCTTGTCAACCGGGCTGAGCGCGTGCTTGCCGCTGGTGACGAGCCGGGTGAATGCGGGGCTGAGCAACCGGTTGTCGTGCAAGGCGATCGCGAAGCGGAGTATGTCGGGCGCGGAGGAGAACGCGCCGTGGTACGGGCTTCCGATGTAGGGGAGCCAGGGTGTATTCGTGATGTCCACCCGCTCACCGGAGGGCTGGGTCGCGTAGCCGTGGGCGATGCCGCGGTCCGCGACCACCGTCGGCCTGGTGTAGAAGTCGGTGTCGGTGAGGACGGCGGGGGTGAACACGTGCTGGCGCACGTAGTCGTAGTAGGACTGGCCCGACGCCGCGGCGACGATCGCGCCGAGGACGAAGTAGCCATCGTTGCTGTAGCTGTACTGGGTGCCCGGGGTGAACCGCAGCGGCAGCGTGCGCAGGTAGGCCGACATGCCTTGCCAGATGTCGTCCTCGCTGTCCCACTCCTCCTCGCCGGGCGGGCGTTGGTTGGTCTGGCCCGGCCGGCCCACGCCCGAGGTGTGGGTGAGCAGTTGGTGCACCGTAACCCTGGCGACGTCGGTCGGGAACCCGCCAAGGTAGGCGCCGAGTGGTTCGTGGAATGAAAGCTTGCCCTCCTGTACGAGCCGTGCGACGGCCACCGCGGTGAACGACTTCGTCATGGACGCGAGGTCGAAGCTCGTGTTCGTGTCGTTGTCGACGCCCCGGGCCTCGTCAGCCATGCCGTGGGACCTCGTCAGCACCGGCTTGCCCTGGTGGGCCACCAGAACGGTGCCGGAGAACTCGCCGGCGGCGGCGCGGTCGGCGACGAACCGGTCGAAGCGCCCGCCCGGCAGGAGGTCAGGCGGTGGCCGGTGCCCCGCTTCCCCCGCGTCGCCGGTGCCGGCCGTGGCGAGCAGGCCGGCTACGGCGACCGGTGCGGCGCCGAGCAGACCGAGAATCGATCGTCGTGAAGAAACGGTGGACACGGGTGTTCCTTTCAGCGGGTGAGCGAGTCGTAGACGGCTGCGGCGATCTCGCCCTGCGCGGTCTCGATGACGCCTTGCAACGACATCGCCTCGGCGAGGGAGCCGACAGGCTTGTTCATGAACTGTGCGAACACGACCAACCTGCCGTCGGGCAGCACGACGTAGCCGGCCAGTGCTTTGTTGAGTACCTGGCCCTGGCTGGCAGTGCCGGTCTTGGCGAAGACCCGGCCGGCGGCGGGCGAGTCGGGCAGGACGTGGGCGATCGACCCGTCCCGCCCCATGATCGGCATCGCATCGCGGTAGGTGGTGAAATACCGCTGCCGCGCCATGTAGGTGAGGAACTGGACGAAGAAGTCCGCTGTGTACTTCTCGTCCACCGGCTCGTCCGGGTCGACGCCGGCCTTCTCGAAGATCTCCCGCTGGTACCGCTCACCCGTGGCCTTCGGGGTCTCGGGGTCACGACCGGCGATCGCGCCGACAAGGTAGGGCCAGTAGGCGGTGTGTGGGTTGGAGCTGACCTTGAGCATGCCCTTCACCTGCTCGGTCAGCGGCGGCGAGGAGTACTCGGCTACCTGTGCCCAACCTCTGCCGCCCGAGGTGCGCGGTGCCTCCGCCACGTCGACCCCTGCCTCGCGCAGCGCCAGGCTGAAGGCGACCTCGGCGAAGCGGACCGGATCGGGCAGGTAGTACGGAGCCACGACCGACATGCCGCCGAGCCCCACGTCGCCGGTGAGCCGCACGGTGCGCGAGCCGTCCGGTGCCGTCGAGACCTCGGTGAACGTCAACCGCCGAGTGGGCCTGGCGACCGTCGTGGTTTCGTTGACGACGGTCAAGAACGCGATGTCCGGCGAGATACGCAGCCCGCCCGGTGCGCCCAGCTGTCCAGCCGGGGTCACCACCACGTCGATGATGTTGTCGTTGATCATCATGGGCGAGACCGGAATGGTGATGCCTCCGTTCGCGATAGCCGCGGTGCCCTGCCGGAACAGCGAGGCGTCCACGAGCACCCGGCCCTCGACGTGCCGGACCCCGCGGCGGGCCACCTGCCGGGCCAGTTGTCTCAATTGCCGCAGCGGGTCTCCCGGCACCGGTTCGCTCGCGTTGCCGTAGGTGTGGTCGGGCACCGGCAGCGCCAGCGAGCCGTCCGGCTGGATCCTCGGTCCCAGCATCAGGTCGCCACCGGCCACCAGCACCAGGTCCCCCTTCAGCACGCCCCTGTCCACCGGGCCGGTGCGGTGGACGGTCGTGAGGAACCGGCGGTCGGCGCCGAGCGCGGCGAAGGCAGAGCCGGCGACGAACACCTTGAACGCGGAGCCGGCGACGAACTGTTGTGTCGGGTTCATGCTGTAGACGGGGTCGGCCCCGGCCAGCTGGAACCGCATGCCCCAGTGGGCGCCGGTGAACTCGGGCCGGCCGGTGATCTCGGCGATCCTGGCCGCGAGTGTGTCGCCGGCGGTGTCCGCGGGGGTGTTGGCGTGTGCCGTCGCGCCGGCTGACAGCAGGCCCGCCGCGGCGACGGGTGTCACACCGAGCATTTTGAGCACGCTGCGTCGTGAGTGGTCGGTCATGGTCATCAGAAGTACGTGCCGCGCGGTTGCACGGCGGTTACACGAGCGGGGTAACGGGGAGGAAACCCCCGATGCGGGACGCTGCCTGGATGCGGGTGCTGGTGATCGAGGACGACGTCGAGCTCGCTGAAGCCGTCGGGGTCGGCCTGCGCCGGGAGCGGATGGCCGTCGACGTGGTGTTCGACGGGGCCACCGGACTCGAACGGGCGCAGGTGCACGACTACGACGTGATCGTGCTGGATCGCGATCTGCCGGGTTGGCACGGCGACGACGTGTGCGCGCAGCTGGCCGCCGACCGGCACCGCGGCCGGGTGCTCATGCTGACCGCAGCGGCCACGATCGAGGACCGGGTCGACGGGCTGGCGCTCGGTGCGGACGACTACCTGCCGAAGCCGTTCGCGTTCGCCGAGCTGGTCGCCCGCCTGCGTGCGCTGTTCCGGCGCGCCCAGCCTGCCGTCCCGCCGGTGCTGGCCTACGGCGGCTTGGTGCTCGACCCCGCGCGCGGGGTGGCCAACCGCGACGGCCGTTCGCTCGATCTCGGGCCCAAGGAGTTCGGTGTGCTCGAACTCCTGCTCGCGGCGGAGGGACGGCTCGTGCCGGCCGAGGAGCTGCTGGAGCGGGTGTGGGACGAGATGGCCGATCCGCTCACGACCGTGGTGAAGGTGACCGTCAGCAGGCTGCGCCGCAAGTTGGGCGAGCCACCGCTGATCGAGACCGTGTCCCAGGCCGGCTACCGGATCGGCGCATGAGGACGCGCGGGTCGACCGTGCGGTTCCGGCTCACGCTGCTCTACAGCGCACTTTTCCTGGTGTCCGGTGCCGTCCTGCTGCTCATCGTGTACCTGCTGCTGGCGGGCGGGTTACCGGTGGTGCGGATACACGGCCCTGGCTTCGTCGGCGACCTCGGCACGATCTGCGCCCGACGGGACGGTGTGCCCGCCCTCGGCGACGAGTTGGCCGCGTGCGCTGACCAGGCCAGGACGCTGCTGGAAGCGCAGCGTGCCGGGACACTGCGCCAGTTCCTCCTCCAGGCCGGGGCCGCGCTCGCGTCCATGACGATCGTCTCGGTCGGGCTCGGCTGGCTGGTGGCGGGGCGGGTGCTGCGGCCGCTGCGGGTGATCACCACGGCCGCGCGGCGCATTTCCGCGAGCGACCTGCACCAACGGCTCGCCATGACCGGCAAGCGGGACGAGCTGACCGAGCTGGGCGATACGTTCGACGAGCTGCTTGGCAGGCTTGACGCCGCGTTCACCGCGCAACGCCAGTTCGTGGCGAACGCGTCCCACGAGCTGCGCACGCCGCTGGCCAGGCAGCGGACCGTGCTCGAGGTGGCGCTCACTGACCCGGCGGCCACCGTTTCCGGGCTTCAGGTGGTCTGCCGACGCGTGCTGGCGGCCGGCGAGCAGCAGGAGCGGCTCATCGAGGCCCTGCTCACGCTGGCTCGCAGCGAACGCGGCCTCGACCGGCGCGAGCCGGTGGACCTCCGCGCGATCGTCGACGCCGTGGTCAGCGCGCGCGACGCCGCCGGTCGGGACGTGCGCGTGTGCCTTGGGCCCGCCATCGCCCTCGGCGACGCCCGGCTCGTCGAGCAGTTGGTGGTCAACCTGGTGGACAACGCGATCCGCCACAACGTCGAGGGAGGCTCGGTCGAGGTGCGGACGAGGGCCGGCGAGGGCGTGGCCACGCTGACGGTGGCCAACACGGGCACGGCGATCCCGCTTGATCAGATCGACCAGTTGTTCGAGCCGTTCACCCGGCTCGCGGGCGAACGCACCGCGACCGGCGACGGCCTCGGCCTGGGACTGCCGATCGTCGCGGCGGTTGTCGCCGCGCACAACGGTCACCTCGACGCCCGTCCACGGCCCGGTGGTGGTCTCAACGTAACGGTCGAACTCTCCCACGCCACCAACTCCTGAGGTGCCGGTGGTCTCCTTCACCACGGATCGGCCACCTGGGCGGGTGCGCAGCGTTGCGACTGGGCCCACCGCCCGGGCGCGGATCACGGTGAACACCGGCGCCAAGACTCGCTGATCAGTTGCCGGGGGGCGGGGTTCCGCCTCCGGGCGGTACGCCGTTACCCATGCCGCCGGTGGCTTCCTGCTGTGTCGCGCTGTTCGCGTAGTCATTCGCGGGGTCCCGGTAGATGGTGTGGACGTGCCCCCAGCCGGAGGTGACGACGCCGTCGACGTCGGCGCCTGCCGAGCCGCGCTGGCCGGCGAATTCGATGTACGCGTTCGGACCGGAGATCTGGAAGTAGATGCCGTCGCCCTGGGTCATGTCGTAGACGGTGGCACCGGACCAGTTGATGTAGGTGTCGTCGAGGGTGGTCTCGATCTTGGCCAGGGCGTCAGCGGTGGTGTTCTCGTCGGCGAGGCCGACCCAGTTGGCGATGACGTCGAGAAGGAGCTGCTTCTGCTCATCGGTGAGATCAGCGCCGGAGAGGCCGGTGCCGGTGGGGTAGTCGCAGGTGTCGCCGGGTGCGCAGGCCATGTCTGCCACGTTCTCGCTCTGGTAGAGGATTGCTTTCTGTTCGTCGGTCAAGCTGTCGTAGAAGGCGAATGCGGTTTCGTAGATGCCGGAGAACGGCTGCACCTCTTCGCCGTTGGTGTTCGTGTAGACGGCGGGCTGCACGCCCAGGTGGGTCGGGGCGAACGTGATGGCATTGGTTGTGGCGTCGAGAGTGGCGTTGATGCCGAGGTGGTGGCCGCCGAACTGCACCTCGAAGGCGCTGGTGCCGGACGGGTCGCCGAAGAAAGCGATGTAGTACTGGCCCAGCGAGTCCTCGGTGCTGGAGCTGTTCTCCAGTAGGAATTCGTCGCCGCCGATGATGCCGGTGACGGTTTCATAGCCCTTATCGCTCAGGAGCGCTTCGAGGACGGCCATCGCGGCGGACTGCTGCTCTTCCGTGAGGTCGTTGAGGTTGAGTCCGGCGCGCTCGACGAAGGTGACGGGGAAGTTCGACCACGAAGTCGTTTTGGTCTCGTCGTCGTAGGCGTAAAGCACGGTTTCGCGCTGCTCGTCGGACAGCGTCGCGAGAAATGCCTGTGCAGCAGCCGCGGTGTTCGAGATGGTCTCGGACGTGGTACTCGATGCGCTTTCCGCACTGATGAGGGTCGAGATGGCGGAATCGCTCGACGTGGTCGCGCTGATCGTACCGGCGCCGGCGCATCCGCCGAGCGAGATTCCTACGGCGAGCAATGCGGAGGCTACCCAAAGTGCCTTGCGGCGCTGTGGAGGCGGGGAGGTGGTGTCGTTCACGCCAATGACGCTACCGAGCGTTCCTATGAACTTTCTGTGCGCTTCCTCAGTGCGCGCTAGGAATCGGTTCAGAGGACCTGAGCAGCGCCTGGGCGCGTCGCCTCTGCTCCTCCTGCCGAAGCAAGGGAACGCTCCACGCTGGACGTCGCGGACTATGACGATCGTCAACCTCGCTATCCGCGGTAGTCCGTGATCTCGCCGATCCAGGTGATGAACTCGGCCGCGTCCTCGTTGGCCCCGTGGCCCGCGTCCCAGTACATCGCGGCGTTGACGTCGTCGCCGAGGTTTTCCGCGGCTGAGGCGAGGTTTCCCACGACGGTGAGCGAGGTATCGGTGTCCAAGGTGCCGACGCGAATCCACCAGTGCCTCGCCCGGCCGGGCAGGCGTTGCTCGAGGGAGTGCATCGGGTTCATCAGGCCGAGTTTCGCGGGCAGGTCGCGGTCGAGTCGCGCGTTGTCGTCGCCGGTCGACTTGCGCAGGCTGTACCGCGTGAAGTGCCGCGCTTGGGTCGTGCCGGTGCCGAACAGGTTGTTCTCGGGGGAGGAGAGGTCGAAGGCGTCGAACGCCGGAGCCTTCTTCTTGCGCGGGCCGACGTGGCGCAGGAAGTCCGCCCAGGTGAAGTCCGCCTTGTCGGCGTTCCACTCGAGCCACGGGTTCGCGGCCAGATAGGTGGTGCGGTCGTCGGCGGCCAGGGCTCGGAGGTACTTGGTGGCGGCCGGGCGTAGATGGGTTCTGGTGAGGTAGTCGCCGTAGTTGCCCGCGGTGAGGGTGCCGAAGCCGTTCTTCCCCTTCAGCCGGAGGGAAGCCTGGTAGTCCGTGAACGCGGTGCGCAGTTCGCGGGAGACCGCCGGGTCGACGGTGGCGCCGGAGCTGAGCGGGTTTTCGCCCCAGTTCCACTCGTAGGCCATGTCCGCGTGCTCGAGGTCGATGATGGGGCAGTACGCGGCGGAGGCGAAGACGGCGTCACTCGCTTGTGCCGCACCGAGTTCCCGCAACCAGGTCGCGTAGTGGGGGCTGTCGCCGGAAGCGCCGAGCAGGGAGGACAACGCGCCCCCGGCACTGACCCCCGTGGTGACGATCCGCTCGGTGTTCCCGGGGATGCGGCCCTTGTTGTAGCGGACGTAGCGGACCGCGGCTTTGAGGTCCACGATCGCGGCCGGTGCCGTTCCGTGGAACGTGCCGTTCGCGTCGACCAGTGTCCGTCCCCGCGCTCCCGGCTCCACGACGACGTATCCGGCGGCCAGGGCCAGGGTCGCGTTGTCGGCACGGGTGCCGCCCGGTGGACCGGGGCGAGGCGGGCCGCCGACGCCGGGCGCGTCGGCCACCGAGGACGGCAGGTAGCCGCCGACCGAGTTGCTGAACAGGATGGGCGCGCCGTTCGCGTCGACCGGCTTGCCGTCGATCTCCACGGGAACGCTGACGTTGAGGCACTGGTACTTCGCGTCCACCGGCTTCGTCACGTAGGTGACGGCTCGGTAGAAGTGGTAGGTCACTTCCTTGAGGCCGATGGCGGTGGGCACGGTCGTGGTCAGGACGGTGTAGGCGTCCCGGTCGAACGCCAGCGGATCCGGGGCCGCCCAGGCCGGCCCGCTGACGCCGAGGGCCACCGGTGCCACGGCAGCTGCTTTGAGCACGTTCCTACGCTTCATCGGCCTGTCCTTTCGACGGGGCGGCGGCGATCGGCGGGGTGCCGTGGGTGTGGAAGGATTCGATGGTCTTCAGCCCCCACGCCTGCCCCTTGGCCCGTTCCGCCTCGGTCCAGGTGATCGGCTGCCAGTCCGGGGCGAAGATCAGCCGGGCGGTGGGGTTGCACAGTTCGATGCGGTTGCCGCCGGGTTCGTAGACGTAGAGGAAGAAGGTCTGCTGGATCGCGTGCTTGTGCGGTCCGGTTTCGATGAACACGCCGTTCTCCAGCGCGATGTCCGCGGCGCGCAGGATGTCCTCGCGGGTGTCGGTGGCGAAGGCGATGTGGTGCAGGCGCCCGCGGGAACCGGTCCGGTCGTTGGTGTAGACCAGGTCGTAGGACTTCTGCGCGAAGTGGGTCCACTGACCGGAGACGACCCCGTCGTCGAGCACGATCTGCTCGGTCACCCGGCCACCGAGGGCGTCGCAGACGAAGCCGCCGTTAATGGCGGCTTCCCGCGCCAGGTAGTTGACGTGGTCGAGGCGCCGCACGCAGACGCCGCGAGCGGGGTAGGCCTGGGCCTGGTTCTTCAACGCGGGACGCAGGTGCTCCGGCGGCCGGTACCACTCGGTTTCCCAGTACAGCTCGAGTTCGTGGCCGTCGGGGTCCCGGAACAGGTAGGTCGGGCCGATTCCGGTGTCGCCGTCGATCCAGCCGATGCCGAGGCCGCGGTCTTCGATCGCCTCGACCCGCCTGGCGAGCGCCGCCTCGCTGGAGGCACGCAGAGCCGTGCGCCCCACGCCGGAGGTCTTCGCGGCGGTGAGCTTGAGGCTGTGGTGTTCGTAGTCGTCCCAGGTGCGCAGGTACACCGAGTTCCCGTCGGAGCCGTTCTCGGTCAGGCCCAGCACCCGGACGAAGAAGTCCAGGCTCTTCTCCGGTTCGGGGGTGAGCAGCTCGACGTGGCCGAGGTGTGCGATTTCGTGACGGGGTGAGGGTTCGGGCATCGAGGTCTCCAGTGGGTCAGCTTCGGGGGAAGACGGTGCCGTCGAACAGCTTGCGTGCGGTGCGGAGCACGGTCGACCGCCGCACGCGGGGGAGCGCGGCCGACCGGTCGAGTTCGACGGCGACGGCGAGTTTGCCCGTGGGGTGTTCGACCTCGACCGGGCCACCGGCGGGTGGGGTGACCAGGAGGTCGTGGCCGACCGCGCCGGGCAGCAGGAGCGCGGTCACCACGCTCACCGCGCCCAGCACCCCGATCGACGGGTGGGGCTGGAGCGGGATGAAGGTCCTGGTGCAGATCGCGCCGCCGTCGCGGGGCTCGGCGACCAGGGTGGTCTTGGGCACGGAAGTGGTGCTGACCTCGCCAAGGCCCATCAGCGCACCCGCCTGGGTGCGCAGTGACTGGACGCGGTCGGCGAGCGCGCGGTCGGCGGCCAGTTCGTCGGTGGTCTCGTAACCGGTGACCTCCAGGTCGGTGGCACGGGCGAGGACGACCGGCATCCCGTTGTCGACGCAGGTGACCTCGATGCCGTCGATCTCGTCGCGCACCCAGCCGGTGGGCAGCAGGCTGCCGCAGACCGAGCCCTCGGTGTCGGTGAAGTCCAGCTCGACCGGTGCCGCCGTCCCGGGGACGCCGGAAATGGCGGTCGTACCGGTGTAGCCGACCTGACCCGCCGGGGTGGCGAAGGTGGAGACGGCGATCGCGTCGGTGTTGACCAGCCGCACGCGCACCGTCGTCCGGCCGGTCCCGGCGGACACCAGGCCGCGTTCGACGGCGAACTGCCCGACGGCGGCGAGCAGGTTGCCGCACGTCTGCCGGTCCGACACGGTCGGTTCACCGACGCCCAGCTGCAGGAACAGGTAATCCACGTCCCGGTCCGGGCCGGTGGCGGGGGACACGACCGCGACTTTGCTGGTGACCGGCTGGGCGCCGCCCAGCCCGTCGATCTGGCGCGGGTCCGGCGTGCCCATGACCCGCAGCAGCAGGTCGTCGCGGGCGGCGGGGCCCGCGGGCAGGTCTTCGGCGAGGAAGAACGCGCCCTTCGAAGTCCCGCCGCGCATCAGCATGCAGCGCACACCCGAGCCGATCATCTTCGCTTCCCTTCGGTCCTCTCCAGCGTGCTCACCGTCCACGGAATTGTCAACAATGTCGGCGTCAATGTTGTCGTGATACTTGGCGGCGATGTACTGTTCTCCTCCGCCGATGTCCACCGGGACGAGAGGGACGAAGATGTCCTCGACCACCGTTCAGCCCGCTGCGGCCGCACATCGCCGTCTGTCGATTCGCGTCACCGCGCTCTGCTGGGTCCTCGTCCTGCTGGACGGACTGGACCTGTTCGTCTACGGCGCCACCCTGCCCGGGGTGCTGGCCGACCAGGACTTCGGCCTGACCACCGTCACAGCCGGGGAGATCGGCAGCCTCACCACGTTCGGCATGCTGCTCGGCGCGCTGGCCGTCGGTACGATCACCGACCGCTTCGGCCGTCGGAAGCTCATCCTCACCGGTGTCGCGATCTTCTCCGTCGCGGCGGCGGTCTCGGCCGCGGCACCCTCGGTCGGTGTGTTCGCGGCTGCCCGGTTCGCGGCGGGTATCGGGCTCGGGGGCTTGCTGCCGTGTGCCATCGCGATGGTCATGGAGTACGCACCCGCCGCGCGGAAGAACCTCAACGTGACCGTGCTGATGACCGCGCACCAGGCGGGCGGCGCCCTGGCGGGCACGCTCGCGATGTCGGTGGTCGAATCACTCGGCTGGCGTTCGGTGTACTGGCTCGGCGCACTGCCGGCGCTGGTGGTCCTGCCCGTGGTGGCGGTGATGCTCCCCGAATCGCTGACCTTCCTGCTGGCCAAGGGGAAGACGGACAAGGCGCGCGTCATCGCGGACCGGTTCTCGGTGCCCCTCGGCGACTTCGCTCCCGGGCCGGAGAACGCCCGGCAGCCCGGCGGTCTACGCGGTCTGTTCACCCCGGCGCTGCGGGCCACCACGCTGCTGTTCTGGGTCGCCTCGTTCGCCGGTCTGCTGCTCGTCTACGGCGTCAACACCTGGCTGCCGACCATGATGCGCGCCAGCGGGTACAACCTGGGCTCGGCGATCAGCTTCCTGCTCGTCATCAACCTCGGCGGCATCGCGGGCATGCTCGTCGCCGGGCGCCTCGCCGACCGGTTCGGCGCCCGCCCGGTCGCCCTGACCTGGTTCACCCTCACCGGCCTGGGAGTGGGCCTGCTGGCGATCCCGATGCCGCTGCCGGTGACCTATGTGGTCGTCTTCCTCACCGGCAGCTGGCTGTTCAGCGCCCAAACCCTGGTCTACGCCGCCGTCGGCGGCCACTACCCGGCCAAGAGCCGGGCCACCGCACTGGGCTGGGTCGCCGGCATCGGCCGCTTCGGCGCGGTATTCGGTCCCTGGCTCGGAGGCGTTCTCATCGCCGGGGGGATCTCCGGATGGGGATTCGCGGTGTTCGCCGCAGCCGGCCTGCTGGGCGCCGCGATGATCGCCCTGATCGGGCGCCGCTCGGCTGGCGTCGCAGGCTGACGCCGACGCCGCAGCGGCACCGCCGACCACGTTGGGTGTCACATCGTCGATTCTCACCCCGGTGCCACCAGCCGGAGAGGGCTGCGACATCGCGGATGGGAACGGGGCGTCGTCTGGGCCGCGGCGGCCGGGAGGCGAAGGTTGATCACGACGAGCAGGTCCAGGTTGTCGTTGCGGTTCATGAAAGCAACCGATCCTCGTTACGAGGCGTCCAGCTCGTTACCCGGCCAGACGCGAGCCCGCCGGGCGATGGCCCGGACGAACCATGCTGATACCAGACGGAGACGTGGTGCGCCGTTCCTGGAGCGCCGCCTTGGTGGGTGGCAGGTTCAGGCTGCCGCCCACCAAGGCGAAGCTTCGGTGTCCTTTGCGCCTGTGATTGAGCAGGAACGTGCGGCGGGTCGCGTTACCCGGCTCGCAGTGTTTCCGGGATCACTTGGTCGTAGCCGAACGTCTTCTTGATCAGGCCGCTGTCGAGGTGGAACTTCAGCGCGGTGTCGTAGGAAGTGCGCTGGACCTCGGGCGAGGCCGGGATTTCCCGGCCGAGGATGGGGACCAGCGCGTCGAGCGCCTTGGGATCGGTGTCCTTCAGGTACTGCCCGAGCAGCGTCCTGGCGGCCGCCGGATCGCTGTGAATGTCGTCCAGCGCGTGCTGCATGGCGCGCTGGAACCCGGCCACCTCATCCCGCTTGCGGTCCAGCAGTTCGCGCGTGCTGAACACGACCCCGTGCAGGGCGCCGCGCAGGCCGGGCACGTCACCGCGGGCCGGTGAGAGGTAGGTGCGCCCGATGTTCGCGGCTTCGGCCTGCTGCGCGATCGGCTGGAAGAACGCCAGCGCGTCCACCCGGTTCGCCTTGAGCGCGCCGATGGCCGCCGTGGTCGCGCTGCCGAGGTTGACCAGGGTCGCGTCGGTGGCGGCGTTGCGGCCGATGCTGCCGAACAGGTAGCTGACCAGCGCCTCGGTCCCGCTGGCCGGCCCGGTGATGCCGATCGACTTGCCGGTCAGCGCGGCGATCTTCGCCTCGAGCGGCGCGCCGTCACCCGGCCCGGCGAACGCCGGTGGCACCACGATGTCCACGTAGAACTCGGTGACCAGACTCGACACGATCCGCGCGCCGTCCTCGATCTTGGCCAGGTTGAACGCGTCGGTGATCACCCCCGCCCCGAGGTCCACGCTGCCGGACTTCAGCGCGGCGGCCACCTTGGCACCCGTTCCCAGGCGCGGGCGATCCCCGAGCGTGATGCCCTCGGCGGTGAAGTAGCCCTTCGTCTCCGCCACGAACAACGGGAGGAACGCCACGGAATTGCTGATCTGCCCGATGTTGAGCACCCCGGCCGGGGTGGTCGACTCGCGCTGGGCACAGCCGGCGAGCAGCCCGGCAGGCACCGCCGCCGCCAGTCCTTTGAGGACGCTCCGGCGCCCGATCCGCTCAGCCATCGATCGGCTTCCAGCGGTTGACGCGCTTGCCGATCAGCCCGACCAGGACGTTGAGCACCCCGGCGATCACGCTGAGCACCACCAGCGTGGCGAACACCCCGGCGGTGTCGAACTGGGACGCCGCGTCGTTGATCAGGTACCCGAGCCCCCGGTTGGACGCGACCAGTTCCCCGATCACCGCGCCGATCAGGGCGTACGGGATGGCCACCTTGAGCCCGGTGAGCACGCCGGTCATCGACGCGGGCAGCACCACCTTGCGGGCCACCTCCCAGCGGCCGCCGCCCATCAGCCGCACCGCGTCGACGAGCCCGCGGTCGACCTCGCGCACCCCGGCGGCGGTGTTCAGGAAGACCAGGAAGAACACCGTCGCGGCGGCCAGCAGCACCTTCATGTGCATGCCGATGCCGAACCACACGATGAACAACGGCGCCAGCGCGACCTTGGGGATCGAGTACAGCGCCATCATGAACGGGTCCAGCACGCGGTAGACGAACTTCAGCGACGCCAGCACGAAACCGGCGATCGCCCCGGCGGCGGCGCCGAGCCCGAAGCCGTAGACGATCTCCTGGATGGTGATCCAGCTGTTCGTCCACAATGTACCGTCGGCGCCCCATTCACCGAGGCGCACGGCGATGTCGCTCGGCCTGCTGATGAAGGTGATGTCGATCCAGCGGTCGGCCGAGACCTCCCAGAACACCAGGAACGCGGCGACCAGCACCACGCGCACCAGCCAGACGGTGGTGCTCACCCCGTGCCGCTGCCACCAGCTCCGGTCCAGCCCGATCCGGACCGGGCCGGTGGCGGCGCCGTCCGGTGGTGCGGTCAGTTCGTCCGTGGGGCTCATCGTGCGCCCTCCTTCAAGGCGGCGGCGAGTTCGCCGTGCACCGCGACGAACCCGGGGTCGACCCGCAGCTCGTCGAGCGTCCTGGGGCGCGGCAGGTCGACGGGCCGGTCGAGCACGATCCGGCCGAGGCCGCCGAGCACGACCACGCGATCGCCGAGCAGGACCGCTTCTTCGATGTCGTGGGTGACGAACACGACGGTCTGCCCGCTGCCCTGCCACAGCCGGAGCAGTTCTTCCTGCAGTTCCGTGCGCAGTTGCGCGTCCAGCGCGCCGAACGGCTCGTCCATCAGCAGCGTGCCCGGTTCGCCCGCCAGCATCCTCGCCAGGCTCGCCCGCCGCCGCATGCCACCGGACAGCTCGCGCGGGTAGTGCTTCTCGAAACCGGCGAGGCCCACGCGCCGCACCAGTTCGGTGGCGATCCGGCGGCGTTCCTTCGCCGCGACCCCGCGGATCTCCATCGGCAGTTCGACGTTGCGCCGCACGTCCCGCCACGGCATCAGCGTGTCGGACTGCGTGAGGTACCCGATCTCCACGTCCGGCCCGGTCAGCTTCCGGCCCCGGTAGAGCACCTCGCCCTCGCTCGGCCGGGTCAGCCCGGCGAGCAGGTTGAGCATGGTGGACTTGCCGCACCCGCTGCGGCCGAGCACCGAGACGAAGCTGCCTTCCTCGATGCTCAGGGAGAACTCACGCAGGGCCACGACCGCGACGTCGTCCTTGGCGAACTGCTTGCTGAGCCGTTCGGCACGCAGGACGGCGGTCATGACCGGCCCCGTTCGTCCTCGGCACGCAGGCCGTAGGCGTCGTAGCTGAGCTCACCGGCCGCCCACCGCGCACGCAGGCCCTCTTCCTTGGCCAGGCGCTGCCGGACCGCGTCCCGCAGATCGTCCACATCGGACTCGGAGACCGCGGTGGCGCCGTCGTCGTCCAGCACGAGCAGGTCGCCGGGGGCGATCCGGGTGCCGCCGATGGTCACCGGCACGTCGACGCCGCCGCGGGTGTCCTTCGTGGCGCCGGTGGCCCGCCGCCACCGGGTCCAGATCGGCACGTCGAACGCGGCCAGGCCGGCGCTGTCCCGCACGGCGGCGTTCACCAGGATCCCGGCCGCGCCCCTGGCCTGTGCCTGCGTGGCCAGCAGGTCGCCGAGCAGGGCCACCGGTGCCGGTTCCGGCATCGTCAGCACCAGGATCTCGCCGGGTCGCAGGTGCGCCATCACCTCGTGCACCGCGCGGTTGTCACCCTGACCGCACAACGCGATCCTGGCCGGTCCCGCGGCGCGGCGGCCCGCGGCGAGCGGCTGGAGGTCGACGTCGAGCAGGCCGCGGCGGCCATACGCCTCATACACCGTCGCGACCCCGGCCGCGGCGAGTTCCTCGTGCACGGCGTTCACAGCGCACCGACCACGTGGGGCAGCAACCGCTGGAACGCCTCGGCCTGCCGGATCGCGCTGTCGCCGGTCACCTTGCGGGCGTGGTTGCCCCGGTGCTCCGCCCGCTGCGCGTAGTACTCCTGCAGGTACTTCTGCGCCGCCATGTGCTTCATCGCCTCGACCTTGCGCTCGAACACCGCAGTGATGTCGACGTAGACCGTGGGCAGGAACCCGCACAGCTCGGGCTGGTGCGGCTCGAAGACCAGGAATTCCGACGGGGGAGCGGTCTTGAACCCGCTGGCGACCCCGGCACCAGAGGTGAGCAGCCGTGCCCTGGCGACCGCGGCGTGCGCCACCGGGTGGTCCGGGTTGAACGGGTCCTTGTCCGGGTGGGTCAGCACGACGTGCGGCGCGTACTCCCGCATCAGCTCCACCAGCCGGTCGTGGCCGTCCTGGCCGACCTCCAGCGGGTAGTCGCCGAGGTCGAACCCCTGGAACTCGGCACCGACCGCCGCGGCGGCCCGGGTGGCTTCCTCGTGGCGGATCCGCTTGACGTTCTCTTCGGTCTGGCCCTCGGCCTTCCACAGCTCACCGGACTCGCCGCGTTCGCCGTAGGACAGCGCCACCACCAGCGCCTCCCCGCCCGCCGCGGTGTGCGCGGCCACCGCGCCCGCCGCCCGCCAGACGAAGTCCGCGCTGTGCGCGCCCACCACCAGCAACCGTCGCGCGCTCATGCCTTCGCCCCCGTCGCCCTGGCGGGAGCGTCGGGCAGTGGTTCGGCGCCTGCCAGCCACCGGCTGTTGTGCACGGCCATGGTGCGGATCTCCTCATCCTGGAAACCGGCTTCGAGGAGCTTGTCGGCGCACAGGGCGAGACCGTCCTCCACCGGTGGGTTGAACGGCTGACCGAGATCGCTGGAGAGCACGGAGTTCTCCGGGCCTGCCTCGCGGATGTTGGTGAACCACAGGTCCCACCCGACCTTGCCGGTGTAGGGCGTGGTGAAGCAGCGCTCCAGCAGCGCGCCCTTCGCGGCCAGGTCCCGCTGGTGGTCGAGGCCGATGCGCTGGGAGGTGAACTCCGGGTGGGTGACGACGATCCGGCGCACCCCTTCCTCGACCGCCGCGTCGATCACCCGTGCCGACTCGTCCCCGTGCAGGTGCCCGGTCGCCAGCGTCATGTCGTGGCGGGCGATCAGCCGGAGCACCTGCCTCGTCCGCTCGCTGACCGTCCCGTCCGCGTCGAGCACCTCGACCGGATCGGCCGCCATCCCCGCCTCACGCAGGTCGGCCTGCAGGCGCGCCCACATCGGCGGGGTGGCGCCTTCGGGCTCGGCGGCCTGGCACCGGCGCTGGTTCGCACTGTCCACAGTGGGCATCCAGACCACCTTCGCGCCGCCGCGCCCGGCGATCTCGACGGCGATCGGGTTGAGGCCGCCAACCGAGGCGTTCAGCGTGATCGCGCCGACCGCGTCGATGCCCGGACGGGCGCGGCGCACCACCTCGGCGCGCTCCGCCGTGGGCACGTAGTGGGACTTCAGGACGAAGCCCGCCATGCCGGCTTCAGCGAACCGGTCGGCGAGGGTCACGTCGTCGATACGGCGGCGCATCACGTCCGGCGCCACGTGGATGTGCACGTCGTAGGCCCCGCGGACCAGGTGGCGCGCGTGGTCGGTGGGCTGGGGGTGCTCGGTCATGACGCTCCTTTGCGGGCACGATCTCCACCGAGATTGTTAACAATTTTGGCGCAAGAGTCAACCCGTCAAAGACGCGAGTGACCGCCCGAAGGTGTTATCGGTGGAGCGTCCACAGAGGCCACGGGGAGGTGGCCGGGCGGCTCAGCGGGTGGCCGAGCCTGCTTGGTCGACCTCGCGCAGGGCGGTGATGACGCTGCGCAGGTGGGCGCGGGCGGCGGCCTCCGCGGCTGCCGCGTCGTGGGCGCAGATGGCGTCGATGATCGCGAGGTGCTCGGGCAGCGAAACCGCGGGCCGCCCGGGGTGCATGGCGAGCTTGAACTGGTGGCGGACGCTCTGCGCGCGCAGGCGTTCGAGCACGCCGGACGCCGTGTGCTGACCGCTGATCTCGCGCACGCGCCGATGCAGCCGCTGGTTGAGCTGCGAGTAGCCGAGGACGTCGCCGCCGGACACGGCCTTGCGCATGTCCTTCCCGATCGCCTTCAGCTCACGGACCTCCGCCGCGGTCACCTGCTCGGCCGCCTTCGCCGCGCACAGGCCCTCCACGACCATCCGCACTTCCGAGATCTCGATCGCCTCGTCGAGCGAAACCGCCCGCACCCGGGCGCCGCGGTTCTGCACGCGTTCGACCAGGCCGTCGTTGGCCAGTTCGAGCAGGGCCGAGCGCACGCTGGCGCGGCTGGCGGCGAACTGCTCCGAGAGATCGGCTTCGACCAGCCGCTGGTTCGGCACGAAGTCACCGCGCACGATCGCCTCGCGGATGGCGGTGACCACGGACTGGGCCGCGTCCTCCCGGTTCGCCGTCACCGTGCCCCCTCGTGCTCCCCGGCCACTCGCCGAGATTGTCACCAATATTGTCGCTGACCTAGTGTAGCGTCTCGGTCGCGAGAGGAGACGATGATGTCCGACGTGCGCGGGAAGCCGGTCACGATAGCGGTACTCGGCCTCGGTGAGGCGGGTGGCGCGATCGCCCGTGACCTGGTCGGCGCGGGCGCGGTGGTCCGGGGTTACGACCCCGCCGTCGAGGCCGCGGACGGCATCATCGGTGCCACGAGCGAGGCCGACGCCGCCGCGGGAGCCGACCTCGTGCTCAGCGTCACCAGCGCCAAAGCCGCAGCCGGGGCGTTGCAGGCGGCGGTCGAGGTGATGACCGGCGGTGTCTGGGCCGATCTCAACACCGCTTCGCCCGAAGCCAAGCGCACCCTCGCGGGCATCGCCGAGTGGCACGGCATCGCCTTCACCGGCGTCTCGATCATGGCTCCCGTGCCCGGCCTCGGCCTGCGGGTCCCGATGCTGGCCAGCGGCGCCGCGGCCACGCCCGCCCAGCGCATCCTCAATTCTTTCGGCGCCGCCGTCGACGTCATCGAAGGCGACGCGGGCCTGGCCGCCGAGCGCAAGCTGCTGCGGAGCGTGTTCTTCAAAGGCCTGGCCGCCGCGACGGTCGAAGCGCTCGAAGCCGCCCGCGCCGCCGGGTGCGAAGACTGGCTGCGCGACAACATCGCCGGCGAACTGACCCGCGCGGACTCGTCCACTGTGGACCGGCTGGTGGACGGTACCCACCAGCACGCCGTGCGCCGCACCGACGAAATGGCCGCGGCCACGGACATGCTCCGCGACCTCGGCGTCGAACCCGCCATCGCCTCAGCGAGCCGCGACCTGCTTGCGCGCCTCGCGCAACGGAGTTGACGTCGTGGGCGAGTCCAGGCACCGCCGGCGTCGGCGCGATCAGGTCGTCGCACCCAGCTCGGGTCGCGGGGGCCGACACCGACAGCGCGGCGGCGACCGAGCTGGTGTGGTCCCGCACTGCTCGACTACGCCGTATTAGCTACTGCGCGCTGGACGGACCGGCGGACCCGACGCCAGGCCGGGCCTGGCGGGCACGGCCTGGCTCGGATGCGTGCGTGGAACGAGTGGGCGGACGCGGTCCGGTGCTGTGTAGTGACTGATTTCCAAGGGTGCCGTGCCATGCTCGCCTAGTGCCTACCGGTCGTCGGGGTTGGGCGTCCGCTGCCTGGCCAAGCCACAGCGAGCCGGTCGCTGAATCGAGCCGGCTGTTCAGCCTTGCGCTTACCGCTCCCGGACCATCTGCCGGGCTCGCTCCAGCAGGTTCTCGCCCTCTGGCGCGGCTGCGTATCGTGCCGCCGACAACGCGCCGATTGCGGCGGCCAGTGGGTCGGGGTTGGTGGCGTTGTGGATTGCCTGCCACAACCAGGCGTGGTCCCGATGTGCCCGCAATCGCGATCGTCTGGCCCACAACTGCGCCTGCGGGCTCAGCTGACGCTCTGCGAGTACGGCGGCGATGACGGGGTCTGCGGCGACGCCGGCGTACTCGGCCGCCGTTGACGCCGCCCACCAGGCCAGGTCGCGCAACGTTTCCTCGGACATGAAGGCGAGCCGATCGGTGTCGGCGTCCAACGGACCACCGCCGGGGAACTTGCGCGAACCGTCGGGGTTGCGCGCCTCCCGATACAGCTCAGGCAGGTGCGGCAGGATGCGGTAGGCGACATTCTCCTGGACCAGCCGCTCGACGTCCTCCTCCCGCAGCTGGTATCCGGTATACCGTTCGATCGCGACGAGGCCCTTGCCCAGCCGGTCGCGATAACCGGCGAAATCGAGACCGGCCATTGCTTGGACGACCTCGGGGTCGTTGACCGTCTCGGCGTGTCCGAGTTCGAACGAGGCGAGGACGTTCCCGTTGTCGGCGAAGGACAGCCGGGTCAACGCGTTGACGTTCCAGAACAGGCTCGCCGTCCGGCCCGTCCGCGACAACGGCTCCAGCACCGGCCGGTGCGAACCCTGGTAGCCGTTGAACTCGACGGCCAGCACGCCGCCCTCGACCGGAAGTACGGCCACCCAGGGATCGAGGGCAAATTCCTGCGCCAGTTTTTGCGCGGACTCCGGTTCGGCTGGGTCCGCACCGAAGCCGCGGAGCACCTCGGCCGCGGACGCGCCTCTGACCACGGTGACCGTTGCCGCTTCGCCGAGCATGCTTTCGCGGATCCACCGGTAGGCGGCCTCCGGTGGCGCCTCGATGTCGGGCACGGGCTCACCGCGGACGACGTAGCCGAGTCGGTCACCGCGCTTGTGTACGGTGTCCGGGCCCTGCGGAGCTTGCCACAGCACGAGTTCGTAGCGCTCGGACTCCTCGCCGTCTCGGCCGATCGCGTGCACCCGCACTCGGAAATCACCCGGCCATGGCGGTGCTATCGGACGAGGCGAGGTGCTGTCGCCCAGCTTGGCGTCGCCCTCTTCGGCTCGCCAGGAGATCTCGACGACCTCGTCCCACCAGTCGAGTTCCACCTCGTCCGGCGGCCCTTCGAGGACCCGCGTCAAGACGGTCACCTGGCCTTCGCCGAGCCCGGTCCGGACCGCGACCCCGCCCGGGACCGCGACGGCCAGGCCGTTCCGCTGAAGTCGGGCTCGCCGGTGATGGGACGCTCAGCCAGCGTGAACCGGTGCCCGCGCACCTCGGCCGAACACGACGCCGACACCGGCAGCAGATATTCGGCCCGGCGTTTGTCCATCAGCGCGGCCGCATAGGCGGGTGGCAGCGGGATCTCGCTCAACAACGACGAAACGGCACCCAGCGCGACGCCGACGACGGCCGCGGGCGTCCCGGCGAGCAGCGGGGCGTCCGCCTGCCCCAGAACCGGCACGGCGATTGCGACGGCCAGCGCTAGGTGCGCCGCTCCGTGCGCCGCCGCCAGTTCCTCCTCGCCGGTGAGCTCCGGCGCGGCGGCCAGCAACGGGGCCACGGCCTCGTGTCGGGCCAGTTCCGCGGTCAATGCCACGATCAGCCCGGAAATCCCCGGCCGCAGCTGATCGAGCAAGCGCACCGCGGTGACGGTCTCGGCGTTCGGCCCGTTCCCTGTCAGGAAGCCGAAGTTCTGCGGAGTCGTGCCCGGCTCCGGCACTGCCGCTTCGACCTCGTCCGGAACGGTGACCGTCAGCTCGTCCAAGGTCAGTTCCAGCGCGCCGAGCAGCCGCTCGGACACCGGATCGCCGAGCGAACGCAGCCTGCTCAACGCTGTCGATTCACCGGGGCTCGCCATCAGGCGCCCCACGCCGAGGCTGAACGCGTCCGGCGTCGTCAACGGGGCGCCCAGCCTCCCGAGCGCTGCCGCGGGCCTGCACGGGATTCGCCCGCGCACCAATGGAACCAGCTCCACGACCACTGGCACGAGCGAATCCGCCAGCCCCGACGGCAGGTCTTCCACGCCAACCTCCCATGCTCCGGCAACGAAGGCACGCTAGCGGGGGTGCCACGGACAGAATCGTCTGGCCCGTCGGATTCCTGGATGTGCGCGAACAGAGTGGAGCACACACGATCTCCAGTTCTAGCCGTTCGAGGTTCTGCGCGCTGCATGGCCGGCGTGCTGACGCCCGGCGCACGCCAAGATGGTCCGACACGGCACCTTTCGATCTGACGGGCTGGGCAGGAACGTGGGACTCGCTCGGCTTCCGACCCGGGGGACGACGCCTGCGTCAAGTTGGTTCACGGTGTGGGCAGGCGTCCCCGGCGGCGGCGGACGAGGGCCAGGAGCAAAGGGATGGCCAGCGCTAGGGCGACCACGATCCACAGCACGATGGTGATCGGCCCGGAGACCAGGATCGACGGGTCGCCTTCGGACAGGGTGAGTGCGCGCCGCAATTGCTGTTCGGCGATCGGGCCGAGGATGAGCCCGACCACCGCCGGTGCCACCGGGATGCCCGCCTCCCGCATCAGCAGCCCCAGCAACCCGAGCCCGCACAGGATGAGCAGGTCGGTGGTGGTGCCGCCGGCGGCGTACGCGCCGAGCGTGGCGAAGACCAGCACTCCGGCGTAGATGCCGTAGGCCGGGATGGTCAGCAGGCGTGCCCACAGCCGTGCCAGTGGCAGGTTGAGCACCAGCAGCATCAGGTTGCCGACGTACAGGCTCGCGATCAGCGTCCACACCAGCGGTCCCGACTCGGTGAACAACTGCGGCCCCGGCTGCAGGCCATAGGACTGGAACGCGGTCAGGATGACCGCCGCGGTGGCCGAGGTCGGCAGCCCGATGGTCAGTAGCGGCACCAGCACACCCGCCGCGGCCGCGTTGTTGGCGGCCTCTGGACCGGCGACGCCTTCGATGGCGCCCTTGCCGAACTCCTCCGGGTGCTTGGTGAGCTTCTTCTCCACGCTGTAGCTGAGGAACGTCGGTACCTCGGCGCCACCGGCGGGCAGGCTGCCGATCGGGAAACCGAGCGCGGTGCCGCGCAGCCACGACGGCCACGACCGGCGGAAGTCCTCTTTGGACAGGATGGCGCGGGCGCGCAGCGGCTGCACGGTGCTGTGCCCGGTGCCGGTGAGCAGGTGCCCGAACGCCTCGCTGAGCGCGAACAGCGCGACCACGACGATCACGATGTCGATGCCGTCGAGCAGCGATTCGACGCCGAACACCAGCCGCGGCTGGCCGGTCTGCGAGTCGATGCCGATCAGCCCGATGGTCAGCCCGGTGAGCAGGCTCGCCGCGCCCTTGAGCAGGTTCGGCCCGAGCAGCGCGCTGACGGTGACGAAGGCGACCGCCATCAGCGCCACGTACTCCGGCGGGCCGAAGGTGGTGGCGAAATCGGCCACCGCGGGCGCCAGGAAGGTCAGCGCCACCGTGCCGATCGTGCCCGCCACGAAACTGCCCAGCGCGGCGGTGGCCAGCGCGGCCGCCGCCCGCCCGGCCCGCGCCATCTTGTTGCCCTCCAGCGCGGAGATCATCGACGCGCTCTCGCCGGGGGTGTTGAGCAGGATCGAGGTGGTCGACCCGCCGTACATGCCGCCGTAGTAGATGCCGGCGAACATGATCAGCGCGCTGGAGGGGTCCAGCCGGAAGGTGATCGGCAGCAGCAGCGCCACGGTCAGCGCCGGGCCGATGCCGGGCAGCACGCCGACCGCGGTGCCGATGGTCACCCCGGCGAGGGCGAACAGCAGGTGCCCCGGGGTCAGCGCGCCCGCGAACCCATCGATCAGCATGGTGAACTGGTCCATCAGAACCCCCACGGTCCGGCGGGCAGGCTCAGCCCGATCAGGCGGTCGAAGACCAGGAAGACCACCGCGGCCAGTGCCCAGCCGATCGCCGCGGTCGCCGGGCGGCGCGGGGCGCCGAGCAGCATCGCGGTGGCGGTGAACAACGCCGCCGAGCACATGACGTACCCGAGCAGCGGCAGCAGCAGCGCGAAGGCGATGAGCGTGCCGACCAGCGCGAGCACCCGCAGAGCGCCGTGCGGCGGCCGGTCTTCACCCGGTGTCGCGGCGCGCAGTTGACCACGTGAGCGCACCAGCAGCCCCGCGCCGACCACGGCCAGCAGCACGCCGACGGGCAGCGGCACCGCGGCGGGTCCAACGACGGCCGAGGTTTCCGGCAACCGCACGGCGTCCACCACCACGAACACCGCGGCCAGAAGCATCAGCGCGCCGAAGGCCAGCGTCGCGCGGACGGTGCGCAGATCGGGTTCGGTCACGTCGCTCACCCCAGTCCGATCTCGTCGAGCACCTGGGACACGCGGTCCTGCTCGGTGCGGACGAACTCTTCGAATTCCGGTCCCGCCAAGGTCGCGTCACCCCAGCCACGCCGTTGCAGCGCGTCGCGCCACCCGTCGGTGCGGGTCATATCGACGAGCAGCGTCTCGAGCGCCTGCTCCTCCTGGTCGCTGATGCCCTTGGGGGCCGCGACCCCGCGCCAGTTCTGCAGTTCGACGTCGACGCCGCCCTCGCGCAGGGTCGGGATGCCGGGCACCGATGGCAGCCGGTCCGGGCTGGAGACCGCGAGCGCGCGTACTGTGCCCGCCTCGATCTGCGGCTGGATCTCGGACAGCCCGGAGATGCCGATAGCCGCGCGCCCGGACAGCAGCGTGGTCAGCGCCTCGCCGCCGCCGGAGTGCGCCACGTAGCTGACCTGCGCCGGGTCGCCGCCGACCGCCTTGGCCAGCAAGCCGGCCAGGATCTGCTCGACCCCGCCCGCCGAGCCGCCGGCGATGGACACCGCGGGCAGGTCCGCGCGCATCGCGGCGGCCAGGTCGGCGGTGGTGCGCAGCGGCGAGGCCGCGGGCACCACGATCGCCTGGTAGTCGGTGGTCAGCCGGACCAGGGGAGTGGTGTCGGCCAGCGAATGCGCGGACTTGTTGGCCTTGGCCGCGCCGACCATGATCAATCCAGTGGTCATCAGCTGCGCCGGGTCGTCGTCGAACCGGACGAACTGGCTGAGCCCGATGGTGCCGCCCGCGCCCGCGACGTTGTAGACCTCGGTGCGGCCGACCAGCCCGCGCAGCGCGGCCTGCATCTCACGGGAGGTCTGGTCCCAGCCGCCGCCGGGGGCGGCCGGGGCCATGATCCGCAGCTGCGCGCCGCCGAGCACGTCCATCGCCGTCGACCCGGCGGCGGTGTCGTCGGCCGGCGCGGTGGCGACCACCGCGCCGGTGGCGAGCAGCGCGGCCGCCCATGGCGTCCACCGGGCCCAGCGTTGTCGGTCCATCGAACATCCTTTGGTCGATGCGCTTGAAGCTATTGCATACGAATGTATACAGTGGTGTGCAGTCGTTGACAAGCGCAGGAGGAAAAGATGCAGCCCGAGGTGATCGTGGTCGGCGGGGGTAACGCCGGGTTCAGCGCGGCGCACGCGGCGGCCGAACGCGGACGGCGCGTGGTGCTGCTGGAACGCGGTGGCCGGGACGAGGCGGGCGGCAACAGCTTCTACACCGCCGGGGCCGTCCGGATCGTGCACGACGGGCTGGCTTCGGTGGCCGACCTGCTCGACCCGGACGACCGGCACGAGGTGAGCGTGCTGCCGCCGTACCCGGCCGAGCAATTCCACGCCGACATGACGAAGGTGACCAGCGGCCGCAACGACCCCGCGCTCACCGAGGTGCTGGTCTCCCAGAGCCAGGACACGCTGCGCTGGCTGCACGGCAAGGGGCTGCGGTACCGGCTGATGTACGAGCGCCAGGCCTACCCCGACGACCAGGGCAGGCAGGTGTTCTGGGGCGGGCTCGCCGTGGGCAGCACCGGCGGCGGCAAGGGCCTGATCGAGCAGCACACCGCGGCGGCGGAACGCGCCGGCGTGGAAATCCGCTACGGCGTGCGCGCCCGCGACCTGATCCGCGAGGGCGACCGGATCACCGGCGTCACCTGGACCGACGAGACCGGCGCGGAAGGCGAACTGCGCGCCGAGTCCGTGGTGCTCGCAGCCGGTGGCTTCGAGGCCGATCCCGAGCTGCGCCGAGAACACCTCGGCGAAGGCTGGCAGCGGGCGAAGGTGCGCGGAACCCCGTTCAACACCGGCGACATGCTCACCGCGGCGATCAAGGCGGGCGCGGCCACCCACGGCGACTGGACCACCTGCCACAGCGTCGCCTGGGACGCCTGGTTCGACGGCAACGAGAGCAACCGCGAGCTGACCAACCAGCTGACCCGCGGCGGCTACCCGCTCGGCATCGTGGTGAACCGGCGCGGTGAGCGGTTCATCGACGAGGGCGCGGACTTCCGCAACTACACCTATGCCCAGTACGGCGCGCGCATCCTCACCCAGCCGGACGGGCTCGCCTTCCAGTTGTTCGACGCCACCACCCGGTCGCAGTTGCGGGCCGAGGAGTACGACATGCCGGGCGCGTCGGTGGTCTCGGCGGGCTCGATCGCCGAACTGGCCGCCGGGATGGGCGTGGACGCCGAAGCCCTGGAGCGCACGGTCCGCGATTTCAACGCCTCGATCGACCGCGACGTCCCGCTCGACCTGGCGGTGAAGGACGGCCGCGCGGCCCGCGTCGAACCGCCCAAGTCGCACTGGGCCATCTCGCTGGAAACCGCGCCGTACTACGCCTTCCCGGTCACCTGCGGCATCACCTTCACCTTCGGCGGGCTGCACGCCGATGAGCACGGGCGGGTCCTCGACCCCGCGGGCGCGCCGCTGCCGGGCCTGTTCGTCTGCGGCGAGATGCTCGGCGGGCTGTTCAGCGGGAACTACCCCGGCGGCACCGGCCTGACCTCCGGCGCGGTGTTCGGCAGGCGGGCTGGGACACTGGCCTGAGGCGGAGCACGCGACGGAGGGAAGGGACCGGCAGGCACATGACCACCAGCAGGACCGACGCGGAGGCCGTGTACCACGACCTGCGCGCGGAGATCCTCGCCGGCGGCTTCCCGCCCGGCACCCCGCTGCGCGAAACCGCACTCGCCGCCCGCTTCGGCGTCTCGCGCACCCCCGTGCGCGAGGCGCTGCGGCGGCTGGCGCAGGACCGCCTGCTGGTCCCCGGCACGCGCGGGATGGAGGTCCGCACCATCGACGCCGAAGAGGTGGTGCAGATCTACGACATGCGCGTGCTGCTCGAAGCCGAGGCGGCCGGGCAGGCCGCGCAGGCCCGCGGCACCACCGACCTGCTGCGCCTGGAGGGGCTGCTGGAACGGGACCGCAAGGTGCCCGATCCCGACGACGCCACCCGCATCCGCACCAATCTCGAGTTCCACGCCACGATCTGGCGTGCCACGCACAACCCGGTGCTGATCGACCTGATGGAACGGCTCACCGGGCACCTGGTGCACGCGCCGCAGTCCACGCTCTCGGTGGGGGACCGGTGGCGCGAAGCGCTCGACGAGCACGAGAAACTGATCACCGCCATCCGGGACCGCGACGAGGCCGCGGCGCGGTCGATCGCCGCCGAGCACATGAACACCGCCCGCCGGATCCGCCTGAGCCTGCTGCGCGAAGCCGCCGGGCAGTAGCACCAGCCGAGTGCCCGGTACGCACGGGGTGTGCCCGACCGGCCGGACGTCGCGGCGTGGCACCTGAACTGTCCGGGCTCGGACAGCCTGTCTTTTGCCGCCCGCGTCGACCAGACCGCGACGCACGGAGAACGAAAGCGGGGCCAAGTCGCCCGCACAACTACGGCAACGAGATGTCCCGCTCCCTCGTCTGTCCTGGTCGTCGCGGATGGGTTTCGTACATCCTGAACGCGACGAGCAGGGCGGTGGCGGCGCTAGCGGCTGCTGCTGTCCAGACGGCGGCGTGCAGGCCGAGGAGGTCGGCGATGATGGCGCCGACGGCGTAGCCGAGGTCGCGCCAGACGCGGTAGATGCCGACGGTGCGGCCGCGCCAGAGCGGGTGGGCGATGTCGCCGATCACGGCGAGCAGGGTGGGGTAGAACATGGCGGTGCCGGCGCCGAGCAGGATCGTGCCGATCGCCCATCCGGTGAATCCCGTGGAGGCGGCGATCACGGCCAGTGCGGCGGCTTGCAGGGCCATGCCTGCGGTGATGAGGTGCTTGCGGCCGATCCGGTCGGACAGGCCACCGGTGACCAGTTGGCCGGCACCTCAGACGCCGGGGTAGAGCGCGAAACAGCAGGCCGATCTGGCTGGTGGTGAGGTCGGCGGTGGCGAACAGAAGCGGGAAGAGGCCCCAGGAGAGCCCGAAGTTGAGGTTGTTGACCAGCCCGGCGTGGCTGGCTGTGGCGAGGGCGGGTTCTTTCAGGCTGGTCTGGACGGCGATTTCGCGGTTGGTCAGGTCGGCGGGGAGGTGGTCGTGCTTGCCGTCGGTTCGCGGGGTGTGGGTGGTGGCTTCGAGGTGGGCGTGGTCGCGGGTTTCGCGGACTAAGGCGCCGGAGAGCAGGGAGCTGATGGCCACGGCCCGTATCCGGCGGCTTCGTTGAGGCCCATGGCCAGGCCGCGGCGGTCCGGGTCGACCAGGTCGATCTTCATCACCACGGTGGTGGACCAGGTCAGGCCCTGGTTGATGTCGAGCAGTACGTTGGCGCCCACGACCCACGCCCAGTTGGGTGCGACGATGAGCATGATCGGTACGGGGATGGCGAAGAGCCAGCCGGCGATCAGGACCGGTTTGCGGCCGTAGTGGTCGGAGAAGGTGCCGGCGAAGTAGTTGGCGATGGCTTGGGTGATTCCGAACGCGGCGACGTAGGTGAAGATGTAGGTGTAGCCGGTGAGGGCGAAGGTGGATTCGGCCAGCAGGGGAAGCACGGTTTGCTGCTGGCCCACCATGCCGCCGACGAGGGCGTTGATCGCGACGAGCAGGGTCAATTGCGCGGCGTTCTCGCGCAGTCCCAGTACCGGTGCACTCACCGGTCCACCTGCAATTGCTGGCCGTGTGCGCGGGCGTGGTCGAGTGGGCCGCCGTCGAACACGCTGATGTCGGTGTGCCCGGCGCGTTCGAGGACACTGGCGGCGCCCATCGCCCGTTCGCCGTGCCCGCACATGATCAATACCGGGCCGGGCGGCACCTGCGCCGATTGTTCTCGCAGCGCACCGAGTTCGATGTTGCGGGCGCCCGGGTTGTGGCCGGTGGCGAACTCGTCCGCCTGGCGGACGTCGAGCACGGTGGCCGGTGCGTCAGTGTCGAGATGTTCGGCGTCGAGCAGGGCCACCGAGTTCACCGGACCGGTCCACGCCGCCCTGCCGCCGGCGAGTTCTCCGGCGTCGGGTCCGAGTGTTCGGCGAGGATATGTTTGTGGCCAGTCACACGGTGGCGGATTGGAAGTCCGAGCTTGCGGGCGTGCCGGGACAGGTCGGATGCCGGGATGCTGAGGTCCGCGGCGATTCCGGTGAACAAGGTGGTGGTCCTGGTATTGCTCGCGCAGGCGAGTGATGATCATGCCGACGCGACGTACGAGTCGACGGGCAGGAAGGTTTCTGCCACTGGGCAGGCGATCAAACAAGGGCTCGAAGGCAATGTCGCTAAGAGCGTGTCTCACGTGGTGATCGGTCGCTCGTAGGCGATGATCTTGGCTGTGGTTGATCGGTTGTCGTTGCGGTTGGTGCCGGATGAGTTGTGGGCGCTGGTGGAGCCGTTGATTCCGGCGTTCGAGCCGCGCCCGCAGGGTGGTGGCACGGCGCCGCTGGACGCGCGTGCGGTGTTCACCGCGATCGTGTACGTGCTGACCAGCGGGTGTGCGTGGCGGGATCTGCCGCCGTCGTTCGGGGTGCCATTCCAAACCGCGCACCGTCGCTTCGGCCAGTGGACTGAAGCTGGGCTGTGGCGACGGCTGCATCATGCGATCCTGGACGAACTCGGTAGCCAGGGCCTGCTCGACTGGTCCCGCGCGATCGTGGACGGTGCCTGCGTACGGGCCAAAAAAGGGGATCTTTGACCGGTCCGAGTCCAGTGGATCGGGGCAAACCCGGTTCGAAGATCCACGTGCTGTCCGAACGAGGCGGCCTACCCCTGACGGTCGCGATCTCCGCGGCGAACACCAACGACTCTGCCGCCCTCAAACCTCTGGTCAAGGCCATCCCGGCGATCAAGTCCCGGCGCGGACCGCGCCGGCGCAAGCCCGGCAAGCTCCACGCTGACAAGGCCTATGATCACGCCGACCTCCGTCGCTGGGTCCGCGACCGAGGCATCACCGTCCGCATCGCCCGCAAAGGCATCGAATCCAACGACAAGCTCGGCAAACACCGATGGGTGATCGAACGCACGATGGCCTGGCTGACCGGATACCGGCGCCTAACCCTGCGCTACGAACGCAAAGCCACCCACTTCCTCGCCTTCCTCACCCTCGGAGCAGCACTCACCTGCCACAAGAGACTCCGCAAACACACGACATGAGACACGCTCTAAGCCATGCTCCGTGTGGGCACCACATACCGATCTCTGACCCCAGCGTGGCGATCCAGCGGACACACCCCTCACCCGCAGGGCAGAATGATGATCAACGTCGAGCGGAGGGAACATCAGCGAAGCGAGTTCTGACGACGGCAGCGGTTACTTCGGCCGCGGTGGGTATGTTGCTGAACGGCGCGGGCACAGCGTCCGCGCAGGACCCGTACGCCAAGTACGCCACGGAATTCGCGTGCCGGACCGCGGGCTTCCAGTACGTGCTGTCCGGTAAGGCATACCGGTACGACTGCACCGGCCCGCATTCGGGCAGTTCGACCGGCCAGAAGTGGTGGCTCTACCTGATCTGGTCGCACCTGAGCCGCTGGGCCGTCTACTGCTGCGGCGTTGATGTGGCCGCGGCACACATCGTCACGATGCGCCGCGGCCACGTCAGGTTCGCTGCCTGCATCGAACCTGTGAGTGTCCACGAGAAAGTGAACCCATCCTGGCTGGGGCCTGGCACTCACCGGCATGAGCGCGCCCGGATCCGGTGCGCTCAGTGGAATGACAGCGGGTTGGCGACTGCTGACTGCGTTCGCCCATTGTCAGTCCAGGTCCTCTCCTGATAGGCATGCTCATCTCCCGAGCGATGCGGAGATCAACACTGTGCGGTCGTCTCGGCGCTAGGACGCCGCGGGGATGCCGGCACAGCCCTGATCGATGCGGCCGGTGGTGAAGTAGGACACCAACTCGGTGGCGCAGCCCGGCTCGCGCAGGACCGACCCGTGCACGTCGTCGTCGACGGTGAACGTCGTGCCGCCGATGGCGGCACGCATCCGCGGTGTCCACTCGTACGGTGATCCGGCTTCGTAGCGGTGTCCGGCCAGCACGAGCGATCCTCCGGTGTGGCGCAGCTGGACTTCCCGGCCCGGCAGCGGCCAGCCGGCACATCCGGCGGAGAACATGATGGCCCGGCCGGTCACCGGATTCCGGGCGAGGCGCTGCTGGTACTCGGCCCAGGCGGTGGCGAAGTCGAAGCGGGCGGGATCCTCGTTGCAGACGGTCGCCAGTTGCATCGTGGGGTTGAGGGTCTCCGGCGCGCCGGGCGGGCTCATGTGCGGGGGCGCGTCGACGATCTCCTTGACCGTGGGTGGCGCGGTGGTGCCGGTCGAGTCCCGCAGTTCCGCGAGGGCCTTGCTGACCCGCGGCCACTCTCGTGAGTCCTGGCTGGCCAGTCGCGCGACCAGCGCGCCGTCGACGGGCATGCCCAGATCGGTGTACTGCTTCGGGTCCGCGTCGTAGGAGCGGACGAGCCCCAGGACCGCTGCGCGCACCTGTTCGGCGGAAGTGCCGAAGCCGTAGGTGTTGTGGTGCGACGCGATCCACGCCGCGAGTCGCGAGGTGAACCGGCGCTCGACGGCAGCGGCCCGGCCGTCGTCGAAGGAGTCCTGGCTGAACTCCGGAGCCGCCACACTGTCCAGGAACATGCGTCCCACGCTGCCGGGGAAGTTGCTGCGGTACACCGCGCCGAGCCAGGTGCCCCAAGACACCCCGAGGAAGCTCAGTTCGCGTTCTCCCAGCGCGATCCGGACGCGCTCGAGGTCGCGTGCCACGTTCGTCGTGGTGAGCTGACCGAGGAAGTCCGAATCGGACTTCCCGCACGCGACGTTGCCGGCCGCCTCGGCGTCGTAGGTGGACCGTGCCGCCGCTTCGGTCAGTGGCCCTGGCGTCGGTGGCCCGCCTGGACCTCCCCTCGCGCAGGTGACCTTGGTGCTGTAGCCGGTTCCGCGCGGGTCGAAGCCGATCAGGTCGTACCGGTCGTCCAGGCGCGCGCTCTCCTGGTTCGTCATCATGAAATCGATGGGCGTGAGGTACCCGCCGGCGCCCGGGCCGCCCGGGTTGACCGCGATGCTGCCCAACCGGCCGGCTTGGTCCACCGCCCGCAGGCGGGTGATCGCGATGGTGATCTGCCGGCCGCGCGGCTCGCGGTAGTCCAGCGGAACGCCGACCGTGCCGCAGTCCATCCGGTCCAGCAGGGCACGAAACTCCGGTATCCGTTCTTCGGCGACGCCGCGGGATCGGAGCACCTCGTCGGAGTAGGCAGGGCACGGTTGCCAAGCGACTGCCCGCTCGGCCTGCCCTGCCGTGACGGGTGATTCGACGACCAGGGCCGCCAGACCGGCAGCGACCGCGACCACCGACAGCACGGCGAGTGATTGACGTTTGATCATGCGATGAACCCTGGCGGCTACCGCACCACATCCGCGTCTGCCGGTGGGCACACCGCCGGATCTGTCGCAAGAGGTACCCGGGCCCCGGCCGACTCTGTCGTGAGAGGGACGCGACGGCACCGGAAGGAGCTATACGCTCACCGGGTTATGACGACTCGCCTGGGTGCCACGCTCCGCGACCGGGTCCGTCGCCCGGCGTGGCAGGACACGGCGCTGGCGGCCGGGTTGCTGGGGGTCTGCGTGGTGGTGGACAACCCGGACGCCGTCGTCGGCGGGATGGCCGGCGGCTCCAGCGAGGGGCGGATCCTGCTCTGGTGGGCCGCGACGGCGCTCGCCGTGGCCGGTGTCGCGTTCCGCCGTCGCCGCCCGCCGCCGATGCTCGCTCTCTGCGCGCTGTCCGCGGTGACGCACGTTGCCGGGGACGCGCCGGTCATGATCATCGACCTGGGCGTGCCGATCCTGCTGTACACCGTCGCCACCCGCCGCCGGGCCGCCTCTCTCGCGGCACTGGCCGGTTTGCTGCTGTTCGCCGCCGGTTGGAGTCTGTACTTCGCGCACCCCGTCCTCGGGCCACCGGACGCCGCCCAGGCGGTGACCACCGCGCCGGCCGGGCCGGGACAGAACATGACGATCAGCCGGAGCGTCTGGTCGGACGCCTGGCACGACCTCGCCGTGCTCGGCTCCGTGCTCATCGCCTCCTGGGCGACCGGCTCCGGCGCCCGCAGCCGCCGCGCGTACCTCGACGAGCTGCACGCGCACGCCCGGGATCTCGCACGGGAGCGGGACCAGCAGGCGGCGCTCGCGGTGGCCGCCGAGCGGGGGCGGATCAGCCGGGAACTGCACGACGTCGTGGCGCACGGCCTGTCCGTGATGGTGATCCAGGCACAGGGCGGCGCCGCCGCGCTGGACAACCGGCCCGCCGACACGCGCACCGCGCTGGCGGCGGTCGTGCGGACCGGCCGCGACTCCCTCGCCGAAATGCGCAGGGTGCTCGCCACGGTGGGCGAGGTGGACGAGGGCGACGCGGCGTGGCAGCCGCAGCCAGGGCTCGCCCAGCTGCCCAGCCTGCTGGACCAGGTGCGAAGGGCGGGCACGCCGGTGCGGCTGCACGTCGACGGCCCCCCGGCGGCACTTCAGTCTACAGTGGACCTGTCGGCCTACCGCGTTGTCCAGGAAGCGCTCACGAACACGATGAAACACGCCACCGCGGGTGCGAAGGCGGACGTGGTCCTTTCCTACCGCGACGCGGAGGTGTGCATCGAGGTCCGCGACGACGGGCGGGGCAGCGCCGACAACGATGGCCGCGGCAACGGGCTGCGGGGCATGCACGAGCGTGTGCGGTTGCTCGGCGGGCGGCTCACCGCCGGACCCGGTCCCTCAGGCGGGTTCGTCGTGCGAGCGGCACTGCCGATCCAAGGACAGGACGCATGATCCGCGTACTCGTCGCTGACGACCAGGCCCTCGTCCGCACCGGCTTCCGCATGATCCTCGAGAACGCCGAGGACATGGAGGTGATCGGCGAGGCAGGTGACGGCGCGGAAGCCGCGGCGATGGCGCTCGAACTGCAACCGCACGTCGTGCTGATGGACATCCGGATGCCCGGCGTCGACGGCGTCGACGGCACCCGCCGGATCTGCACCGGTGACAGTGCTACGCGGGTGCTGGTACTGACCACCTTCGACCTCGACGAATACGTCTACGCCGCCCTGCGCGCCGGTGCCAGCGGTTTCTTGCTCAAGGACACCCTCGCACCCGACCTGCTCTCGGCCATCCGTGTGGTCGCACGCGGCGACGCGGTCGTCGCACCCAGCGTGACCCGCCGGCTGCTCGAACGGCACGTCGGCGCCGGAGCCGAGCCGCTCGCGACGAGCGCGAACCTGGACGTCCTGACCGATCGCGAACGCGAGGTGCTGGGGCTCATCGCCCGCGGCCTGTCCAACAGCGAGATCGCCGGTCGCCTCTACCTGACCGAGGGCACCGTCAAAACACACGTCAGCCGGGTACTGGCCAAACTCGGCCTGCGCGACCGGGTGCAAGCCGTCGTCCACGCCTACGAAAGCGGCCTGGTACGCGCCGGAGCCACCAAGCGGCCCTGATCCCCACCGAAGGGGTAGTGCGTGGCCGATGTGCGGGGAACCCGCCGTAGCGAAGTCACCGGTCAGTCGTCGTGTCCTAGGCGTGCGGCAAGGGTGGCCGCAGCCTTGAGCAGTGTCGGTGTCAGCGCGATCAGGTCGTCCCGCCCGGCGCGGACCGCGGGGATGGACACCGACAGCGCGGCGGCAACCGAGCCGGTGTGGTCCCGCACCGGCACCGCGACCGCGACCACGCCCTTGACGCGTTCTTCGAGTGAAATCGCGTATCCGTCCACGCGGACGCGGGCCAGTTCGTCGCCGAGGCGTGTGCCGACCTCGGGTTCGGAGCCGCGCAAGCGGTCGAGCACTCCGTTGAGCACGTCGGCCGGTGCGTGGGCCAGTAGCACCTTGCCCGGCGCGCCCTGGTGCGGTGGCTTCTCGGCGCCCAGGTCGGTGTAGGTGCGGCGCAACGCCTGCAGCGATTCGACCTGCGCGATCGTGCGCCTGCTGGGCACCGCGTCGAGGATGTGCAGTCCCACCGTTTCGCCGGTCTGGTCCCGCAGCCACGTCATTACCGGCCGGGCCTGCACGTCCAGCGACAGCTGGTCGCGCGCCGCCTCGGACAGGCCGAGCAGCCGAGGGCCGAGCGAGTAGGCGCTGGATCCGGGGACCTGCGCGAGCATGCCGTGCGAGGTCAGCGCACTGACCAGCCGGTGCGTCGTGCCGCGGGACAGTCCCGTGTGCTTGGCCAGCTCGCTGATCCCGGCCACCGGCCGGGCGCGGGAGAAAGCGGTCAGGATCGCCACCGCGCGGTCGATCGACTGCACTCCTGACGGCTTCTCGCCGCCGTCTTCTCCTGCTGCCACGGCTCCAAGCCTATCGGCGCCTCTTGCCACGGCCGTGCCAGCACTTCTACAGTGCCCGCTATACGGAACATCGTATCGCATTACGGGCAGCCCCGGAGGATGCATGGAAACGCAGGCCCGCAACGACGCGGCACCGGAAGACACCGCCACCGACCGCCAGGAACGCTTCGACACCATCCGCGGCCGCGCGGGGCTGGTCCTCGGCCCGCTGGCCTTCGGGCTGGTCCTGCTGGCCGCGGGCGGGCTCCCGTGGCCACAACGGGCACTGGCCGCGGTGCTCGTACTGGTCATCGCCTGGTGGGTCACCGAAGCCATCCCACTCGCCGTCACCGCCGTCTTCGCGATCGTGCTGTGCGTCTTCCTCGGCGTCGCCGACGAGGACACGGTGTTCGGCGCATTCGGCAACGACACGATCTTCACCTTCCTCGGCGGGTTCGTGATCGCCCGCGCGATGACCGTGCACGGGCTCGACCGGCGCATCGCGCTGCGCGTGCTGTCCGTGGGCGCGATCGTCAGCTCCCCAGCGCGCACGGTGATCGCGTTCGGCGCGATGGCCATGGTGATCTCGGCGTTCATCTCGAACACGGCCACGGTCGCGATGCTGTTCCCGATCGGCATCGGCATCATCGGTGCCGTCAACGCGATCAACCGCGAGAAGGACGGCCGCGACCTGCGACACTCACGCTGGTCCACCGCACTGATGCTGATGATCGCCTACGGTGCCTCGATCGGCGGCCTGCTCACCCCGATCGGCGCGCCGCACCAGCTCATCGGTCGCGACCTAATCGAGGAGCAGACCGGGCGCACGATCAACTTCGTGCAGTGGGTGCTGACGTTCGCGCCGATCGTGCTGGTCATGTTCGTGGTGCTGTGCGTGGTGCTGCTCTGGCTGAACGGCCCGGAGGTGCGCGAACTGGAGGGCGCGGCCGAATACGTGGCGGCCCAGCGCGCCGAGCTCGGCGGCTTCTCACGGGGTGAGGCGAATACCTGCGTGGCGTTCGCGCTCGCGGTCCTGCTGTGGACCGCACCCGGCATCGGCAGCCTGATCCTGGGCGACGACAACGGTTTCGTCGAGCTGATGCATGAGCACCTCACCGAGGGCGTCGCGGCGATCTTCGCGGCCACCGCGTTGTTCCTGTTGCCGTTGCGGCGTGAGCGAGGTTCGGCGGCCCGCCGGCCGGCGACACTCAGCTGGGCCGAGGCGGTCAAGATCGACTGGGGCGTGATCCTGCTCTTCGGTGCGGGCACGGTGATCGGGTCGCTGTCGTCGAAGACCGGCCTCGCCGGCACGCTCGGCTCCGCGCTCGCCGAGCACCTCGGGGTGTCCTCGCTGACCGCGATCACCATCCTCGCCGCGGTCACCGGGCTGATCATCTCCGAGACCACCAGCAACACCGCCAGCGCCGGCATCGTGGTGCCGATCGTGGTGCCGATCGCCGTCGCGGTCGGGGTGAACCCGCTCATCCCCGGGCTCGTGGCGACCGCGGCCGCCGGGTACGGGTTCATGCTGCCCGTGTCGACGCCGCCGAACGCGATCGTCTACGGCTCCGGAATGGTCCCGATGACCAGGATGCTGCGCAGCGGCGCGGTGTTCGACGTGCTCGGCGTGGCGATCCTCGTCACCGGTGTCCTGCTCATGTCCCAGATCGTCGGTTTCTGAACCAGATAAAGGAGATCCATGTCCAGCCCGCTCGACCAGCTCGCCCGGCTCATCAGCGCCCGGCGCGAGCAGCCGCTGCCCGCCGAGGTGACCGAGGCGGCGCGGCGCACGCTCTACAACGCGCTCGCCACCACCGTCGGCGCCGCCCGCGAGCCCGCGATGGACGTCGTCACGGCCGCGCTGGCGGAATTCGGTGAGGGGAAAGCCGTGCTGCCCGGCCGCGCCGAGCGGATGCACCCGCTCGACGCGGCGCTCGCCACGGGCATCGCCGCGCACCTCGACGACTACGACGACACGCACCTCGCGACGGTCATCCACCCGGGCGCGGTGTGCGTGGCCGCGCTCGTCGGACTGCAGGACGAGATCGCCGAGCGTGACGGCGCGGAGGTACTGGCCGCGTTCGCGTGGGGCGTGGAGGCGCAATTGCGGCTCGGGGTGTCGGTGTCGCCGGAGCACTACGACGCCGGGTGGCACATCACCGGGACGTGTGGTGCGGCCGGGGCGGCGGTGACGGCGGGCCTGTTGCTGGGGCTGGATTCCGACCGGTTGCGGATCGCGCTCGAATGGGCAGTCGAGGGCGGGCTCGGCAACCGCGAAGGGTTCGGGTCGATGACCAAACCGTTCCACCCTGGCAAAGCGGCGGTGCGGGGGCTGCGGGCGGCTCTCGACGCGGCGGCCGGGCGGCCGGGCCCGGGGGACACGCTGACCGGGCCGGACGGATTCGTGGCACGGCTGGCCGGCGGAAAATTCGACGCCGCCGCCCTGACCGGTGAGCGGTGGGAACTGCTGGACAACACGTTCAAGCCATACCCGTGCGGGATCGTCACGCATCCGGCCATCGAAGCGGCCGAAGCGGTGCGCGCGCCGCTGGTCGAGCACGGCGGTCCCGAGGCCGTGACCACGATTCGCCTGGTGTGCCACCCTCTGGTGCCGGAGCTGACCGGCCGGGTACAACCCTCGGACGGGCTGCAAGCCCGGTTCTCCACGGCGCACGGGATCGCCGCGGGCCTGCTGCTGCCGCGAGTGGACCTCGCCGGGTACGCGACAGAAGTCGTCGTCTCGCCCGAGGCGCGGCGGCTGCGATCCCTGGTCGAGTTCGAGGCGACACCTTCGTGCGCACGAGACGCCGCTCGGCTCGTGGTGACTCTCGCTGATGGGACGGTACTGGAACATTCCGTGGTGCACGCCCGGGGCAGCCTCGCGCGACCGTTGACCGATGCCGAGTTGCGGGCCAAAGCCGAAGGACTGGTGGACCGGATCGTGCCCGGTGGCGCGGCCGCGCTGGACGCGGCTTCGCGGCACGAGGGGCCCGGGTACGTGCGAGGCCTGCTCGCCGCATGCGGACCGGGCTTCCGTGGTGCGCCCTCGGTCGTGAGTGAGGCGGAGCCTCTGGACGGGAGCGAGGACCACGCACTGGCCCGCTTTCTTGCCTCATCCACTGTGGACGGTTCACCAGTACAGGCGGCACCCGGTGGGGACGATCGAGAGCGGGCGGCCGCGGCAGCTGGTGCCTTGGTGGAGGCCGGAAACGATCCGGTGTCCGCGGTCATCACCGCCGCCGGTGGTGGCGCGGTGGCCGAAGCGGTGTCGCGGATGGCCTCGCGACTGGACATCCCGGCCGACCGCCTGCTAACCCTCGCCGCCGCACTCTCGGCTGTGGTGGCACGAGGATTGCCCTCGTCCGCAGCCCTGCGCGCACTGGGGCTCGCCGCCACCCAGACGACAACGGTGACCGGCCCAGCTGCACAGGCCGAAGTTTCCTCGGTACGGGCTGCCCACGCCGCAGCCGACGGCGTGGAAGCGGCGGTACTGGGCGCCAACGGCTTCACCGCGCCCGACCACCCGCTCACCGGCCGCCGCGCCCTGCTGAGCCTGCTCGCCGTACACCCGGAATCCCACCCTGAGGACATCTCATGACCGTGGCTGTGGTGAGCGTGCCCGAGACCGGACGAAGAGGCGTTCGACAATGTTGATGTTGCAGATCACGTCGCGGCGCCGCCATAGCCGCGCGCCAACGGCTTGCAGACGCGCATTTTCGCCGGTGCGGGCGGCGACCAGCGGTCGGTGCTCGTCGATGCCGGCCAGGCAGCCCTTCCGCTTGCGGAAGTCGTTCGCGCCGCCTTCGGAGATTGACCCGGCCGGTACGTCCTCAAGGCAGGCCGCCGGGTTGCCATGGTGTCAGGGCCAGGCTCCGGCACTGCCCAGCGAGCACCTCGCCGGTCCCTCGTCGACGTGGTGCAGTCGCTGCTCGTGTGCAGCTTCTCCGCGGAGGTGCTGACTCCCACAACCCGCCCCCTACATCTTCGCGACGAGTCACGCCCGGGTACCGCCCAGAGTTCCCGGGCGCGCCTGGGCCTTCACCCTCAGCCGGCCGGTGAGGGGGCAGGCCTGCTCGCTCGGTATTCGTTGATCAGTTGCCGGGGGGTGGGGTTCCGCCTGCGGGTGCTTCGCCGGGCGGTACGCCGTTACCCATGCCGCCGGTGGCTTCCTGCTGTGTCGCGCTGTTGGCGTAGTCGTTCGTGGGGTCCCGGTAGATGGTGTGGACGTGGCCCCAGCCGGAGGTGAGGACGCCGTCGACGTCGGCGCCTGCCGAGCCGCGCTGGCCGGCGAATTCGATGTAGGCGTTCGGGCCGGAGATTTGGAAGTAGATGCCGTCGCCGTGGGTCATGTCGTAGACGGTGGCGCCGGACCAGTTGATGTAGGTGTCGTCAAGGGTGGCCTTGATCTTGGCCAGGGCGTCAGCGGTGGTGTTCTCGTCGGCGAGGCCGGCCCAGTTGGCGATGACGTCGAGGAGGAGTTGCTTCTGCTCGTCGGTGAGGTCGGCGCCGGAGAGCCCGGTGCCGGTGGGGTAGTCGCAGGTGTCGCCGGGTGCGCAGATCATGGCTGCGACGTCCTCGCTCTGATAGAGCACTGCTTTCTGCTCGTCGGTCAGGCTGTCGTAGAAGGCGAATGCGGTCTCGTAGATGTCGGCGAACGGCTGCACTTCTTCGCCGTTGGCGTTCGTGTAGACGGCGGGCTGCACGCCCAGGTGGGTGGGGGCGAACGTGATGGCGTTGGTTGTGGCGTCGAGAGTGGCGTTGATGCCGAGGTGGTGGCCGCCGAACTGCACCTCGAAGGCGCTGGTGCCGGACGGGTCGCCGAAGAAAGCGAGGTAGTACTGGCCCAGCGAGTCTTCGGTGCTGGAGCTGTTCTCCAGTAGGTATTCGTCGCCGCCGATGATGCCGGTGACGGTTTCATAGCCCTCATCGTTCAGGAGCGCTTCGAGGACGGCCATCGCGGCGGACTGCTGTTCTTCCGTGAGGTCGTTGAGGTTGAGGCCGGCGCGTTCGACGAAGGTGACGGGGAAATTCGACCACGAGGTCGTTTTGGTCTCGTCGTCGTAGGCGTAGAGCACGGTTTCGCGCTGCTCATCGGACAGCGTCGCGAGAAATGCCTGTGCGGCGGCGGCGGTGTTCGAGATGGTCTCGGACGTGGTACTCGACGATGCGCCCTCTGCACTGATGAGGGTCGAGATGGCGGAATCGCTGGACGTCGTCGCGCTGATCGTACCGGCGCCGGCGCATCCGCCGAGCGAGATTCCTACGGCGAGCAATGCGGAGGCCACCCAGAGCGCCTTACGGCGCCGCAGAGGAGGGGAGGCAATCGTGTCGGTGGTGGTGTCGTTCACGCCGAAGACGCTACGGAGCGTTCCTTTGAACATTCTGTGAGTTACCCCAGGGGGCGCTAGGAATCGGTTCGGAGAGAAACGGCACGGTGATCTTCGACCAGTTCATGCCCTGGGCCGCTGTTCAGGTTTCGGGCGGCCGAAGTTCCCGGGCCTCGGCCGGGAAGGTGCTGCCCGCAGGCGGCAAGGTTCACAGGGTCGGGCACGTCGCTGTCGTGCTGGTTGCGCACCCTTTAGTACCACTACGCGTCGAGGAATCCGCTGTTCGATCCCGTCGTGACGGTATGCCTTACGGCAGGCGTTGGCAGCGCCGTACCACGGCATCATCGCAGCCAAATACGCGGGACGACGCTCGACCACCCACGAGGCGGCGATCGCAGGGAAGTAGACGCCGAGGACGTCGACGCGTCCGGTGCACCACGGCTGGAGGGCGAGCCACTCAACCGCTTCGGCGGGATCCGCCGACCCCTGGTTCGACTGGGGGCGCCCAGACACCGGGCGAGCTGTGTCAGACGCTCACCGTGAGCCTGTGCGCCTGATATCGCCACCGCTCCGTGAGCGCAGTCGAGGATAACGCGGCTGGGAGTCGCCGATCGCTGGCGGTCGGCTCGCTATGGATTTCCCGTCGAGCCGCTAGTGTCGCACGTCTGAGGTTCGTTGACGGGTGGCTGGGACAGGATTTCGTCGGCGGTTTTGGTCCAGATGAACGGGTGGCAGCGGTTGTTCCAGCCGGTGATGAAGTTGCGGATCGTGGTGACGAGTTCTGTGACGTTGTCGAAGGATCCGCGGCGGATCGCCTGGCGGGTGATGATGCCGAAGAAGACTTCGACCAGGTTCAGCCAGGAGCCCGAGGTGGGCGTGAAGTGCAGTGTGATCCTCGGGTTCCTGGCCAGCCAGGCGTTGATGTCGGCGTGCTTGTGGGTGTGGTAGTTGTCCAGCACGACGTGCAGTTCGCGGCGCGGCGGGCGGTGCGGGTGTCCTCGCGGGGCGGGGTGATCGCGAACGGGTGGGTGCGCCGCGCCAGGGTCTGCAGCCGGGCGTGCAGGGCGTCGCGGTCGGCGTGGCTGAACCCGGTGCCGACGTCACCGATGTAGATGAGCTCGCCGGTGCTGGGGTCGTGGGCGCCGAGCAGGAGGCTGCCCAGCGTGCCGGCGAAGCTGCGCTGCCCGGGCCGCCAGCCGCAGACCAGCACCTCCTGGGTCTGGATCAAGGGGTGCTTGAGCCAGGCGTCGGTGCGCTTGCCGGGGGTGTAGGGGGCGTCGCGGCGTTTCGCGATAATCCCTTGTGCACAGGCGGTCATTGACCGAATGATCACCAGCCATGATCGCGCGAGGATGGACGGTTCATACGACCGTCGAGGAACTCGAGGATCGGAGCATCCCGCGCGGGCCTAAGACATTAGGTGCGGGTGGCGCCGGCTGCCTCGTCATATGCCTCCCTGTGTCGTTCGACTTCGGCGAGGTGGTCGGCCGTCCAGGCGCGCAGGATCAAGAAGGGCTCCTCGAGCGTACGACCCAGCGGCGTGATCCGGTACTCCACGGCAACGGGGCGTTGCTCCAGCACCCGGCGCTCGACGAGGCCGTTGCGTTCCAACCGCCGCAGTGCCTGCGTCAGCGATTTTTGAGTGATCCCATCGAACTCCTTCTTGAGTTCGTTGAAGCGTCGCGGCTGCCGGCACAACGCGGCCAGCAACAGGTGACCCCACTTGTCCAGGAGCTGGTCCAGGAGCTCGCGTTGCGAGCCGACGATGGTCTCGGGGTCGGCCTGATCTTCGCGGATACCAGGTTTCCTTGAAGTACCTTTCATATACCTGGTATAGCAGAGATACCTTCGATCCAAAGGAATCTCATGACTGACCAGTCCCCGCCCAGCCTCCACGTCAAGCGCCAGGACGGAGTGCTGTGGGTCTCGATCGATGTTCCGCCCGTCAACCTGATGACGGCCCAGGTCCTGCTCGACCTGGACGCCGTCGCCGCATCGGCCGAGAACGATCCCGACCTGCACGTCATCGTGGTCCAGAGCGCCAATCCGGAGTTCTTCCTGGCACACGGTGACCTGTCGTTCGTGGAGGACCCCGCGACGTACGCCGCCCTCCCGATCGCGGAGGAGACGCTTGCCGGGACCGGCCCGATGATGCGGCTCCACGAGCGCTGGCGGCGTCTGCCCCAGACCACCATTGCCAAGGTCGCGGGACTCGCCCGCGGTGGTGGCTCCGAGCTGGCTTCCAGCCTGGACCTGCGGTTCGCGGCCCTCGAGACCGCGGCTTTCGGCCAGTTCGAGGCATTGATCGGCATCGTCCCCGGAGCTGGTGCGACTGCCCACCTGCCCCGCCTCGTGGGTCGCGCTCGCGCCCTGGAGATCGTGCTGACAGGCGGTCTGGTCGACGCGGCGACCGCCGAGCGCTGGGGATGGGTGAACCGAGCTCTGCCCGCCGCGGAACTGGACGAGTTCGTCGAGCGGGTCGCACTGACCATCGCGAGTCTGCCCGACGGTGTCCGCGCCGCGGCCACCAAAGCGATCGACGCGGCCGACGGAACGATCGAGGACGCACTGCGCGCGGAAGACCGCCTGCTCGGGGAAACGTTCACGCCCGCGTCCGAAGAGCTTGCCCGGGCAGCACTCGCGGCCGGGGTGCACACGCGCGAGGTGGAGCTGAACCTCGAAGAGGTCCTGCGGGCGAACCTCGCCCGGCATTCGTGACGATCCGCTCCGCGGTCACCTGAGGGGTCACGCTCGGCCCTCGGGTGACCGGTGCGGGGAGTGGCGGGCGGGTCATGGTCGGCTCCCGGTAGTCCGGTCGAGGAATTGAACGATGGCGTCGCGTCGTCCGACGAGGTCGGCCTGCTGCCGTGGCGGCAGCGCTGGGCAGCGGGCAGTGTCGGCGGCGAGGTTTGCGGCTCAATCACCGAGAACTCGCGACAGTTGACTAGGCGACCTCACCAGTCGAGGCCCCCTGCCGAGGCGGCAAAGGCGAACCACCACCAAGTGGTCAACCGGTCAACGGCAAACCCTGGCTACAAGAGGCCTTCGGCGCCGTCCTCCGCGGCCCGCTGCAGCAGGTGCTGGGGGGTGAGCCGGTCCGCGGCGAGCTGGTCGAAACTCACCGAGGGCACCACCGCGATCCGGTACGGGTCGGGTATCGGGATCTGGGCCAGGGCGGCCCGGCGTGCGTGATAGGGCTCGGCCAGCAATGACCGCTCGCCGAGCTGGAGCAGATCGAAGGCGGAAGTGCGCGGGTTCGCTGAATCTCGAAGCGGCATCGCAGGGAACCCGCATCGGAGTCGGGGATGCACAGCCCAGACTGCCGTGGGTTCGGGTCCCGACTGGGAAATCGGGCGGAGCTGGCGTGACCTGGAGGTACTTGGTCAGGCGGTGCGTCTGCGGGAAGTCGAGCGGCGGAAGCGCGAGCGCGATCAGCATTGGGCCGAGCTCAGGCAGCAGCTGAGTCAGGCCGGCGCGGAAGGTCTGGTCGACGCGGAGGGCACGAGTGAAACGGCAGGGGGGACGGGCGACACGGAGAAGCCTGCCTGAGGGTTGGGCCGGGCCCCACCACATCATCGCGCCGCATCCGTCTCTGCGCCGCGGTGACCGGCGCCGGCCACCGGGCCCGGTGCGCTCAGTAGCTCCTCTAGTCTTCGAAGAAGAGCCACTCGCTGTCGGTCACGCGGCTGTCGACCACGATGTCGTCGTTGGTCTTGGTGAAGGCGATCGATGACGCCTTGTCGTTGAAGCCGCCGAAGACCTTAGCGGTGGCCTCCGTGAGTTCAAGCTCCTGGCCGGTGAAGTCGACGTGCTCGTAGAAAGTGACCGTCCAGCCGTCGGGCACGCGGCCAGGGAAGTTCGGCGGTGATGCCGTTGATTTGTGGTCAGTCGTGGTGTCTGAGGGGCTGGTGGGTTTCGTACATCCTGATTGCGACGAGCACGGCGGTGCAGGCACTGGCCGCGGCTGCTGCCCAGACGGCGGCGCGCAGGTCGATGAGGTCGGCGACGACGCCGCCGAGGATGGCGCCGACGGCGTAGCCGAGGTCGCGCCAGACGCGGTAGACGCCGACGGCGCGGCCGCGCCAGAGCGGGTGGGCGATGTCGCCGATCACGGCGAGCAGGGTGGGGTAGACCATGGCGGTGCCGGCGCCGAGCAGGGCGGTGCCTACCGCCCAGCCGGTGAATCCGCTGGACGCGGCGATCACCGCAAGCGCGGTGGCCTGGACGGCCATGCCGGTGGTGATCAGGTGTTTGCGGCCGATCCGGTCGGACAGGCCACCGGTGATCAGCTGGCCTGCGCCCCAGACGCCGGGGTAGAGGGCGAACAGCAGGCCGATCTGGCTGGTGGTGAGGTCGGCGGTGGCGAACAGCAGCGGGAAGAGTCCCCAGGAGAGCCCGAAGTTGAGGTTGTTGACCAGTCCGGTGTGGCTGGCCGAGGCGAGTGCGGGTTCTTTGAGGCTGGTCTGGATGGCGATCTGGCGGCTGGTCAGGTCGGCGCCGAGATGACCGTGCTCTGATTCGGTGTGCTGGGTGGCTTCGAGGTGGGCGTGGTCGCGGGTTTCATGGACGAAGGCACCGGATAGCAGTAGCGCGAGGGCGAGGTAGGCGAGGCCGAGCAGGAACGGCGCCGGGCGTAGTCCGTGTTGTTCGGCGAGGTAGCCGGCGAGCAGCGAGGTGATGGCCACGGCTCCGTAGCCGGCGGCTTCGTTGAGGCCCATGGCCAGACCGCGGCGGTCCGGGCCGACGAGGTCGATCTTCATCACCACGGTGGTGGACCAGGTCAGGCCCTGGTTGATGCCGAGCAGCACGTTGGCGGCCACGACCCAGGCCCAGTTGGGCGCGACGATGAGCATGATCGGCACGGGAATGGCGAAGAGCCAGCCCACCAGGAGTACCGGTTTGCGGCCGTAGCGGTCGGAGAAGGTGCCGGCGAAGTAGTTGGCGATGGCTTTGGTGACCCCGAACGCGGCGACGTAGGTGAAGATGTAGGCGTAGCCGGTCAGCGCGAAGGTGGACTCGGCCAGTAGCGGGAGCACGGTTTGCTGCTGGCCGACCATGCCGCCGACGAGGGCGTTGACGGCGACGAGCAGGGCGAACTGGGCGGCGTTCTCCCGCAGCCCGAGCACCGGTGCCCGATTGGCGCGCGTGCTCACTGTTCCACCTGAAGTTGCTGGCCGTGCGCGCGGGCGTGGTCGAGCGGGCCGCCGTCGAGCACGCGGATGTCGGTGTGCCCGGCGCGTTCGAGGACGCTGGCGGCGCCCATCGCCCGTTCGCCGTGCCCGCACATGACCACGACCGGGCTGGGCGGCACCTGCGCTAATTGTTCCTGCAGCGCCCCAAGTTCCACGTTGCGCGCGCCCGGGACATGGCCGGTGGCGAACTCAGCGGCCTGGCGGACGTCGAGCACGGTAGCCGGTACGTCGGTGTCGAGGTGTTCGGCGTCGAGCAGGGCGGCCGAGTTCACCGGACCGGTCCACGCCGCCATGCCGCCGGCGAGTTCTCCGGCGAGGGTGTCGAACCCGACTTTCGCGGCTTCGGAGGCAATGTCCTCGGGTTTCTGGTCGTTGCCGCGGACGATCACCAGTGGCCGGTCGGGGTCGGCCAGCCAGCCGAGCCAGGTGGCGAAGACCGGGCGCAGGGTGATCGACAGGGCGCCGGGGATGTGCCCGTCGGCGAAATCGGCGGCCGGGCGGGCGTCGACCACCTGGGCGCCGTCGGCGATCAGGTCGCGCACCTCGGTGTCGGTCAACGCAGCCAGCTCGACAGTGCCGCCCAGCACGGCCGGGCCGCGTTCGTTGATCTCCCCGAGACGCAGGAAGTAGTCGGGGAACGTGCCCAGCGAGCCAAGGAGCGCGTCGACGAACTCCTCCTCGCCGGCGACCTGCAGCAGCGGGTTGGTGGCCCGTTCCCTGCCGATGGTGCTGACGCGGTCCCCGCCGAGGGCCGAGGAGCAGAACGACCCGGCGCCGTGCGTGGGCCAGATCGGGGTCTCATCGGGCAACTCCATGAGCCGCTGCAGCGAGTGGTATTGGGCGCGGGCGAGCGGCACGGTCTGCTCCGGGCTGACCAGGTCGGTGCGCCCGGCGGTGCCGACCATCAGCGATCCGCCGGTGAACACGCCGAGCAGCTGGTCGCCGCGGCGCAGCAGGTAGGACAGGTGCTCGGGCGAGTGCCCCGGCGTTGCCAGCGCTTCCAGGCGGAAAGCGCCCAAGTCGATGGTGTCGCCGTCGGTCAGCTCGGTGACGGCGAACCCGCGCGGGCCGACCTCGGGCGCGAGTGCGGTCGCGCCATCGACGTCGGCCAGTTCACGCACCCCGGAGATGAAGTCGGCGTGGAGGTGGGTTTCCACCGCGTAGGCGATGCGCAGGCCGCGGCGCCGCGCTTCGGCACGGACCTCGCGCAGGTCGCGCTCGGGGTCGAGCACCAGTGCCCGGCCGTCGCCGAGGTCCAGCAGGTAGGTCGAGTTGCCCAGTCCCTCGTCGATGACGGGCACCAGCGTGAACTCGGTCGTCATGGAAGCTCCTTGGGTCGGTCCAGATATTTAATCCAATAAACCATGGATTATGCTAGAAAGGGTAGTGAAGGCGTGAAGGGGACTGAGATGACGCAGAAGGCGCAGGACAAGGCGCGGTTGTATGAGGCGTTCGCGATCAGCGGGAAGGCGCTGGGCAGCGGCAAGCGCCTGGAGTTGCTCGACCTGCTCGCGCAGGGCGAGCGCACGGTCGAGGCGCTCGCCACGGCGGCCGGGCTGAACCTGACCACTGCCTCGGCGCACCTGCAGACGCTCAAGCAGGCCGGGTTCGTCGCGACCCGCCGCGAGGGCGTGCGGGTGCACTACCGGCTCGCCGGGCAGGACGTGGCGCAGCTGTTCGCGTTGCTGCGCAAGGTCGCCCAGGCGCACCAGGCCGCGGTGCCCGCCGCGGTCGACACCTATCTCGGCCTCAACGGCGGCGCCGACCCCGCCCGCGACGCCCAGATCACCCGCGACCAGCTGCGGGAACGGGCGGCGTCGGGCGAGGTCGTGGTGCTGGACGTGCGCCCGAAGCACGAGTACGACGCGGGTCACATTCCCGGTGCGGTCAGCATTCCGGTGGACGAGCTGGCCGACCGCATCAATGAACTGCCCGAGGGGGCGGAGATCGTCGTGTATTGCCGGGGCGAGTATTGCGTGCTGGCCTACGACGCGGTGCGGTTGCTGACCGACCGCGGTCGTCGCGCGATCCGCCTGGACGACGGCATGCTGGAGTGGCGGCTGGCCGAGCTGCCGGTCGACGCCGGCGACCTCGCGTGAGCGCGATCCATTCCGGGCTGGTGGGCGGGCCGGTCTACCTGGACTACAACGCCACCACTCCGGTCGACCCCCGGGTCGCCGACGCGGCCGCGCTGTACTGGACGCAGCACTTCGGCAACCCCTCCAGCGGCCACCCCTATGCTGCCGAACCCCACCGCGCCCTCGGTGCCGCGCGTGCTCAGGTCGCGTCGGTGCTCGGCGCTCGCGCGGACGAGATCGTGTTCACCGCCTCGGGCTCGGAGGCGAACCTGCTGGCGATCCGCGGAGCCCTGCTCGCCGCAGAGGACCCGAGCCCGCACCTGATTGTGCAAGCCACCGAGCATCCCGCGGTCCTGGAGACCGCCCGCGCGATGCAGCGCTGGCACGGCGTGCGGGTCACCGTCCTGCCGGTCGACCACGACGGGCTCGTCCAGCCCGCCGTACTCGAGGACGCGCTGCGCGACGGCGGCACGCTGGTGTCGATCATGGCGGCCAACAACGAAACCGGCGCCATCCAGCCGATCGCCGAACTGGCCGGGATCGCGCACGAGCGCGGTGCGCTGCTGCACTGCGATGCCGCGCAGGCGTGCGGGAAGATCCCCGTCGACGTCACGGCTCTCGGTGTCGACCTGCTCACCGTGGTGGGGCACAAGATGTACGCGCCACGAGGCGCCGCCGCGCTCTACCTCCGTGGCGGTCTCGTTCTCGAGCCGGTCGTCTACGGCGGTGGGCAGGAACGCGGCCTGCGCGCCGGGACGGAGAACGTCGCCCTCGCCGTCGCCCTCGGCGCGGCGGCCGACCTCGCCGCCGCCGATCTGGCGGCGGGCGCGCCGGATCGCATCGCCGCGTTACGCGACGACCTGCACCAGCGGTTGTCAGCAGCGCTGCCAGGCCGCGTGCACCTCAACGGACCGGTACAGCAGCGATTGCCGAACACGCTGAACATCAGCATCGAGGGCACCCGCGGTCACGAGGTCCTCGCCGCCGCGCCCGCGATCGCCGCGTCGACCGGGTCGGCCTGCCACAGCGGAATCCACCAGCCCTCACCCGTACTGACCGCCATGGGCCGCGACCGCGACCGCGCGCTCGCGGCGCTGCGGCTGACCCTCGGGCGGTGGAGTACCGCCGAAGACATCGACACCGCGGTGCACGCACTCGTCCACGCCGTCACCTGAACACCCCAACCGACAGGAGAGGTATGCCCGAGAACAGCCAGTACGGCTTGTCCACCCGCGGTGTCCACGCAGGGGAGCAACGCGACCCGCAGGGCGCGATCCACACCCCGCTGTACAACCACTCGACCTTCGCTTTCGGCACCACGGCCGAACTCCTCGATGTCGTCGAGGGCCGTACCCCGGGCAACCTCTACACCCGCTACGGACTCAACCCCACCATCCGCTCGGTCGAAGCCAAGCTGGCTGATCTCGAAGGCGGTGAGCAGGCTCTCGCGTTCTCCTCGGGAATGGCTGCCGAAGCCGCCACCTTCCTCGCGCACACCCGCACCGGTGAGCACATCGTGTGCATCGGCGACGTCTACGGCGGCACCTTCGAACTGCTCGGCGACAACTTGCCCCAGGTCGGCATCACCACCACGTTCCTGCGCGGCGACCAGGTCGACCGGCTGCCCGAGGCGCTCAGCGACCGGACCAGGATCGTGTTCTTCGAGACCCCGGCCAACCCGACGCTGCAGGTGTTCGACATCGCCGCGATCGCCGAACACGCCCGCGCGGCGGGGGCGCTGACCGTGGTCGACAACACCTTCGCCACCCCGGTCAACCAGAACCCGCTGCGCCACGGCGCCGACCTGGTCATCCACTCGGCGACCAAGTACCTCGGCGGACACTCCGACCTGACCGCCGGCGCGCTCATCGGTCCCGCCGAACTCCTGACACCGGTCGGAATGTGGCGCAAGAACCTCGGCCAGGTCGTCGCCCCGGAGATCGCGTTCGCCCTGGCCCGTTCCTTGCGCTCGCTCACCGTGCGCGTCGCCGCGCAGAACGCCACCGCCGCCGCGGTGGCCGCGTTCCTCGACCAGCACCCCCGCGTCGAGCGGGTGAACTACCCGGGCTTGGCCACCGGCGAGGCCAAGCGCCTGGTCGACGCGCAGATGCGCGGCGGCGGCGGCATGCTCAGCGCGGTCCTCGACGCCACCGCCGAGGACACCGCGCGGGTCGTTGACCGGCTGCGCCTGTTCGCCATCGCCCCCAGCCTCGGCGGGGTGGAAAGCCTGGTCACCCAGCCGATCACCACCACCCACCACGGCCTCGACCCGGCCGAGCGCGCCGCCCGCGGAATCGCCGACGGCATGATCCGCCTCTCCGTCGGCCTCGAAGACCTCGACGACCTCGTCGCCGATCTCGCCCAGGCGCTCGACGCCACCTGACCCCGCCGGGCACGACCCGAGCGGACCAGACCTGGCCGCGCCGCACCACCCCGACATCCGTGCGGCGCGGCCAGGCCAGTACGCCCACTCCTGGAACGGCGAACTCGTGAACAGCACCACCCCACCGTCCACTGTGAACCTCGCAGGCACCGCCCCGGACGCCGTGCAGCGGCGCGTGCTCACGGTGGTGTTCTACTCCCAGATCCTCAGCGGCGCCGGCCTTGCCGCCGGAATCACCGTCGGTGCCCTGCTGGCGCAGGACATGCTCGGCTCGGCCGGGCTGGCGGGGCTACCCAGCGCGCTCTACACCGCGGGGTCCGCGCTGGCGGCGGTCGCCGTCGGCCGCCTCACCCAAGCTCGCGGCCGCCGTCCTGGTCTGGCCGCCGGCTACCTCGCCGGCGCGGTGGGCAGCGTGGGTGTTGTCCTCGCCGCCGTTCTCACGAACCCGGCCCTGCTGTTCGCCGCCCTGTTCGTCTACGGGGCCGGCACCGCCACCAATCTGCAGGCCCGCTACGCCGGGGCCGACCTGGCCGAACCCACACACCGCGCCCGGGCGCTGTCGACGGTGCTGGTCGCCACCACACTGGGCGGGGTCGTCGGGCCGAATCTGGCCGCGCCCACGGGCGACCTCGCATCCGCGATCGGGATCCCTTATCTGGCAGGGCCTTTTATGCTCGCAGCGGTCGCTTACGGGGCCGCTGCGCTGGTTCTGGCGGTGTGGCTGCGGCCGGATCCGCTGCTGGTCGCACGTACCCGTCACTTGAACAGGGCGGCCGCGGCCGCTGCGGTGCCCAAGCGCGCCCGGCGCGGTGGGCTCGTCTTCGGCGCTGTGGTGATGGTGCTGACCCAGCTCGTCATGGTCGCGATCATGACCATGACCCCGGTCCACATGCACCGCCACGGCCACGGTGCCGCCGCCTCGGGTTTCGTCATCGCCATGCACGTCGCGGCGATGTACCTGCCGTCGCCTCTGACCGGTCGGCTCGTCGACCGGTTCGGCCCGGGCCGGATCGCCGCGGCCTCCGGAATCACGCTCTTGGCGGCCGGCGTTCTCGCGGCTACGGCACCGGCCGATTCCGTGACCGTGCTGACCGTGGCGCTGGCCCTGCTCGGCCTCGGCTGGAACTTCGGCCTCATCTCCGGCACCACGGTCATCACCGAGACCGTGCCGCTGGCCACGCGAGCCAAAACCCAAGGTGTCGTCGACGTCGCTATCGCGATCGCTGGAGCCACCGGGGGCATGGCCTCCGGCCTGGTCACCGCGGCCACGAGCTTTCCCGTGCTCGCTGTAGGCGGGGGGATGCTGGCCCTGCTCATCCTGCCCGCGCTGCCACTGCTGGCGAAGGACCGCTGACGCCGGGAACTCAGCCGGCGGCCGCGCCGATCACGCCCTGGATGGCTTGCCTGATGCGCGCGGCGGCGCGCGCCGGATCGTCGGGCTGGCCCGCGTCGAGCCAGGCTATCACCGCATCGAGGGTGAACGCCGGGATCAGCTGCGTGGCCCACTCCTGCCACGGACCTGCGGGGATCGCCTCGTCGAGGTGGCGGTGGGCGATCTCGGCCGAGGCCGAGCGGATGCCGTCGACCACGTCGCGGAACTCCGGCTCGCGGACGGCGTGGCGGAACAGCAGCCGGAAACCGTCGGGATCGGCCGCGGCGGCCCGCAGCAGCGCGGGGATGGCGGTGTCGTCGTAGTCGCCGGTGCTGGGCCCGACATCGTGGCTGAGGCGTTCGCACGCCCGGTCGAGCACCGCCCGGTACAGCTCGGCCTTCGACCCAAAGTGGCGGTAGAGGATCACATGGGTCACGCCCGCTTCCGCGGCGACGTCGTCCAGGCCCGTCGCGGCGTATCCGGCGCGGGCGAAGGCGCAGGTGGCGGCATCGAGCAACTGCTCGCGCCGCTCGGCACGCGGCAGCCGCCGAGTCGTGGCCATCGCACCTCCTCTTGTCCAACGCAGCTTAGACACGTAACTTGTTAAAGTCGTCTTGTACAAGTCGGATGAACATTTGGAGTTGTGCGATGGACGTGGCTGCTCAGCTGCCGTTCGAACAGGCAGGCCCACTGGAGATGGCCCCGGAGCTGCGCGAGCTGCGAGACCGCGGCCCGGTGCACCGGGTGCGCACGGAGACCGGTGACGAGGCGTGGCTGGTCACCGAGCACGACCTGGTCCGCCGCCTGCTCGACGACGAGCGCCTCGGCCGGGCCCACCGCGAACCGGAGACCGCCGCCCGGACCGGTGAATCGGCGCTGTTCGGTGGTCCGCTCGGGAACTTCGACACCGAGCACACCGACCACGCCCGGATGCGCTCCCTGCTCCAACCCCACTTCGCGCCCAAACACCTGCGCGGCCTGCGCCCCAAAGTCCGGGCGCTGACGAACGAACTACTCGATCAGATGTCCTCGCGAGGCGATTCGGCGGATCTGCACACCGCGCTCGCGGTCCCGCTGCCCATCCTGGTGATCTGCGAACTGCTCGGCGTGCCCTACGAAGACCGCGACCGGTTCCGCGCCTGGACCGCCGGCGCCGCCAACACCCGCGACCGCGCCGTGTCCGAACGCGGCCTCGGCGAACTGTTCGAGTACGGCCGGAAACTGGTCGCCCGCAAGCGGAACAAGCCCGGAGACGACGTGCTCTCCCGGCTGTGCGCGACCGAAGGCGTCTCCGATGAGGAAGCCGCTGGATTGTCGATGGCACTGCTGTTCGCCGGGCACGAGACCACCGTCGTCCACATCGGACTGGGCGCGCTGCTGTTGCTGGCCAACCCGGACCAGTGGCGCGCCCTCGCGGACGATCCCGGTCTGGTGGGCGGTGCGGTGGAGGAAATCCTGCGAGCACCGGGCAAAGGCGGTGGCGGCATCCCGCGATACGCGTGCACCGACCTCGACATCGACGGCATCACCGTCCGCGCCGGAGAGCTCGTCCTGCTCGACAACGGCGCCGCGAACCACGACCCGGCGGTGTTCCCCGACCCCGACCGGGCCGACATCACCCGCCCCGCGGCCAAGCACCTGACCTTCGGCCACGGAGCGCGCTACTGCATCGGTGCGCCCCTGGCCCGCATAGAACTCCAGGAGGTATTCACCCTGCTGACCTCACGCTTCCCCGGCCTGCGCCTGGCCACCGACGTAGAGGAGTTGCGCCTGCGCCGCGACGTGCTGAGCGGTGGACTGGCCGAACTCCCGGTGCGATGGTGACCACCATGAGCACCCGGCCGATCCACCACCCCCTCTTCGCCCGGCTCTACCCGGCAATGGCCAGAGCGATGGAACACGGCGGCATGGCCGAACACCGGCGTGCCCTGCTCCGCGGGCTCACCGGCACCGTGATCGAAGTCGGCGCCGGGGACGGCATGAACTTCCAGCACTACCCGCCCCAAGTCACCCGGGTGCTGGCTGTGGAACCGGAGCCACACCTGCACGGTCTCGCCCGCGCCGCGGCCACCCGGGCGCCGGTGTCCGTCGAGGTGGTCGACGGCCTCGCCGACCGGCTCCCGGCAGAAGGCGGCAGTGCCGACGCCGTGGTGGCCTCGCTCCTGCTGTGCTCGGTCGCTGACCCGGCGGCCGCGCTGGGGGAGTTCCGCCGGGTCCTGACCCCAGGCGGGCAACTGCGCTTCCTGGAACACGTTCGCGCGGAAACCCCGGGCCTCCGCCGCATCCAGCGAATAATGGACGCGACCATCTGGCCGCGCCTGGCCGGTGGCTGCCACACCGGCCGGGACACCGTCACCACGATCGAGCAGAACGGCTTCGGTATCGAGCACCTCGACCGGTTCCGGTTTCCCGACGCCGCGACACCCACGTCGTTCCACGTGCTCGGCACTGCCGTGCCCGGGTCACGTGCCTGACGTCAGCTCGGTGAACCGCTGGAGGTAGAGCGGCCAGCCGCCTTCGGAGGCCACGCCGTCGCGGCCGTTCTCCCAGTCCGCGCCGTGGCGGTCCAGGTGGCGGTGCTCCAGTTCGACCCGGGTGCGGTCCGGTCCTTCGGCGGTGAAGCGCACCTCGACCTCGCTGCACCGGTCGGGGTCGCTTTCGAGCTGCCACCGGGGATTGATGTCCCAGCTGATCACGAACCGGTGCGGTGGTTCGAACGCGAGCACCCGCGCCCAGCGGCACACCGATCCGTCCTCGCCACGGTCGTAGACCGAGCCGCCGACGCGGGTCTCGAAGACCGTCTCGGCGATCGGTACCGCCAGCAGGTTGTGCTGGCGGGGTTTGATCTGGTCGAACCTCTCGGTGAACACCGCGAAGGCGCGCTCGACCGGGACAGCGACCTCGATTCCGCGTCGCACGGAGGTCTCGGTGGACGTGCTGGTCATGGTTGCTCCATTTCCGCTATTCGCTTGAAGTTCTTCAGGGCATAGCCCCAGAACTGGTCCAGTTCCTCGTGCAGCTTCGCCAGTCCGTCGAGGTCGACCTCGTAGATGCGCCGCGTGCCCACCGGCCGGACCAGCACCAGGCGCGCCTCCTTCAGCACGCGCAGGTGCTGCGACACCGCCGGTCTGCTGATCGGCAACTCCTCGGCGATCTCGGTGACCGACCGGGGCCGCTCGGCGAGGCGCTGAAGGATCTGGCGCCGGCTCGGATCCCCGAGCGCGGCCCACGCATCGGCTGCGTAAGTGGACACTTACGTAAGCTACGGCTTACGCAAATGGCTCGTCAAGGGTTCATGACCAATGACCGTTTTCGCGCATCACCGAGACAACCCATCGCGGGTCCTGTTAGGACGAGCACCAAGCTTCCGCATACTTGTAATCGGCTCAGTGGCGAACTCGAGGAGTGCAGGTTCGGGCATATTCATCCGGTGTCGCTGGCTGTTGGTCAGCGGATCGGTGGGAGCGCTCGGCCGGGGTGGGCCGCGTGGACGTACTTGACCGCGGTGTGCGGGTGAATGCCGAACAGGCGCACGAGGTGTACGGGGTCAGCGGTGAGCTCCGCTTCGTGCAGCACGCGGTCAGCCCACAGCTGGCTGGGCAGGATGCCGGGGGCGAAGGCAGCCCGGAATCCGGTGTAGCTCAGCGGCGGCCGGGCGGGATGGTGTGCGGTGTTGTGGGAGAGCAGCAGGTGCGGGTTGGGGGTGCGGGGCCAGCGGCGCTGCCGTTCGGCCAGCCAGGCCGAGATCAGACCGGCGGTGACGGTGTCGAGGTAGACCGTGTGCACGTGGGTGCTGCGGCGCAGGTGCAGGCGCAGCCGTGGAAGGTCGAGGTCGGTGAGTTGCAGGCGCAGGACTTCGACCGGCCGCAGGCCGTGGATGCCGACCAGGGCGGTCACGAGTCGTCCGCGGTGGTCGAGGGCGTCGAGCATGCCGCGCAGCCGGTCGCTACCCAGGGGCCTGGGTAGCCGCGTCGGTGTGGTGAGCGAAACGCCGCTCATGGGGTTGTGGAACACGAGGCGTTCTTGCTTGAGCGCGGCGAAGAGCGTGCGCAAGCCGTGGTGGACGTCGCGGGCGCGGGCGCCCTGGCGCTGGCCGAGTTCTTCGCGGATCTGCTCGCCGGTGATCTGCCGCAGATCCAGGCCCGCGGCCGCCCAGGTGCGCAGCACAGGCAGGAGGATCCGGAGGGTGTGCACGATCCGCTGATAGCCCACGGGGTGATGACGGCGGCGTCCTTGGCCACGCAGGACCTGCACCCACGCGCCGACGTGGCCGGCCATGGGGGTGGGCAGCGTCGCCAGCTTCCCCGCGATCGCCTCTTGCAGGTGCTGCTCGGTGCGTTCGGCGTCCAGCACCGTCACCCCGGTGTGGCGGCCACCGTGGCGTCCCGGTCCGCTGCCGGGCAGCGGGGTCGGCGGAGCGTCGAATTCCAGAATGCCCCGGTCGTGGAGGAACTTCAGGACGCGGTGGACGCAGGGTGCGCGGAAGTGCGCGGCCAGCGCCCGCACCTCACCTTCACTGATCGGGGCCTCAGTACCCAGCCAGGCCAGCAGAGCGCGCATCAGCGTTCTGCCGCCGGGAACTGCCCGGGGCGCGGTGGCGGTGAACTCGGCGAGCAGGGTGCTCGCGCCGGCGGTGAGCGCGGGCAATTCCGCGGCCGTCAATCCTGCGGCCCGGTTCCAGTCCCGGGCGACCGGGAACAGGGCTGCTTGCCCGGCAGGGACCAGGTGCGGTGAGACCGCCTTGGCGCACGGGCGCGGCGGCGTCGCGCCCGGCCCGCGGTTCAGGCGCAGCGCCAACCGGCCCGCGAAGCTCAGCTGTGTGCCGTGCCCGGTGCCAAGCCCGAACTCGTGCACGTAGACCACACATCCCCGGCACAGCCCGTGCTTACGATGCAGGGGCCGGTCGTCACGGGCGCAGCGCGGACACCGGCCCAGCGGGTAGCGCTCGCGCCAGCCCGCGCAGCCCGGACAACGGCGCTGGCTGATACCCCAGCTGTCACAGTCCGCGCAGCTGCCGACCGGGATGTGCCGCGCCGCTGGGACGTGCCGCGCGGACGGGACGCCTTGCGCGGGCGGGGCCGAGCCCGCCCGCAGCAGCCCGGCCTGGCGCAACACCGCGCCGGCGGCGGCTTTGAGCGGCAGCGCGATCTGCCCGAGAGCGCTCTCGGCGACCAGCGTGTCACCGTCGGCGTCGCGCATCGCCAGGGCGAATCGCAGCACGGCCACCATCGTGCTGCGATTCGTGCACGTCGTCGGCGCCGAGACCGGGATGAGCGTGGCGAGCAGGTTCTCCTCTGGCCAGGTACGGCCGGCGAGCCGGTAGCGATCCGCTCTCACGAGCCGCCGCGGCGGCGCGGGCAGCATGCTCAGCTGACCTGGCGGCACGGCGGGCAGGAATCTCGAGTCCGGGCATCGGAGCACCGGCGGGCGGAGGCGGGGCTCGGCCGCTCCGCGTACCCGGCGGGGCAGGCTGAATGCTTCATGCAGCCCCAGCCCGTTCAGGTGCAGTCGTAGCTGGCGCGCGAAGGGCAGGATCACCTCGCGACCGGCCTGCAGCTCGGCCCGGATCGCCATCACGCATCCGCGGCACAGCCGGCCACCGTCCACGGGCAGGTCACCGCCACAGCCGAGGCAGTCCCACCGGCCGGGGTGCTCACCGTGCTGACGCTGCCACGATCGGCACCCCGCACACAGCCCGTCCGCGCCGAGCTTGATCGGTCCCCAGACCAGGCACGCGGCGCACTGCCGCGCGGGCAGGACCGGCTGCCCCGGCGGCATCAGTTCGGGGGACGGCGTCGCCGTGGTCCCTCCGTGCGAGGCACAGGCCGCGGTCGCTCCGGCGCACCTGCGAGCGTCTCCCCTGCCGCCGCAGCCCGTGTGCCGTCCTGCTCGCCCTGCTGCCCGGCCACGGGCTCGGCCTCCAGCAGGTCAGCCACGGTGCACTGCAGCGCCTGGCAGATCCGGTCCAGATCGTCCAGCCGGATGGTGACCGGCGTGGCACCCCACAGGGCCGCGACCTTGCTCAACGACGGGGTGAACCCGACCTCCCGGAACGCGGCCAGCAGGTCTGTTGGCCGCCAGATGTCCCGCCGGGCCGCCACCCACCGCAGATTCCACTTCATCGCAAACTCCCCGCGTCTCGCACCAGCCGCGCCGCCGCGCGGCCGGCCGCTTCCCGGCAGGCCAGTTCCGGATCGGCCTGCACACTGGCCAGGTACTGCACCGTCGTCGTGGTCCACGTGTGTCCCAGCAACTTCTGCACCTCCCACAACGTCATGCCCCGCTCGTAGTTGTGCGTCGCGCACGCGTGCCGCAACAGATGCGGGTACAGCTCGGGGACCGGGCCCGGCAGGTACAGGCGCGACGCGGTCTTCACCGTGCGCCGGAACGTCGCCGGGACCACGGCGGGCGCGATGGGCATGTTCAGCGCGGCCACCGACCCCGGCAGCCGCTCCGAGGGGAACAACACCGCCAGCGGATGCTCCGGATCATCGCGGAACAACCCGCGCACGTCCTCGATGTACCACCACAGCAGGTCCCGGCCCTGCTCGAACAGGAACGCCTCGCGCTGCCGCGGCCCCGAGCCGCGAGCGCCCTTGCCCTCGACCAGGAACCGGCCCCACTGCCCGGATTCCCAGTGCACATCGGTGACCCGCACTCCGCACAGCTCGGCCGCGCGCACCCCGGACAGGTACGCGATCTTGGCCATCACGTAGTCCCGGCATGCGACCGCCTCCTTGCGCGCCTCGGGCAGCGCCTCGCGCCACCGCGCGAAGAACTGGCTCATCGCGGCCTGCGAGGGCGGCACCCGCAGCCCGAAGTCGCCGCGGTGGCGCGGCCGGTTGAACGGATCGACCGGGGATTCGACCGCGGCGCCGAACAACCGGCTGATCTCCCCGGCGTAGCGCTGTTCCAGAAACGCGAAGTACCCGTCGATAGCGGTGATCTTCGAGCGCACGGTCGACCGTGCGCGCTTGCCAGGCCCGGCGAAGTACCGATCCAGCTGCCTGGGCTCCAACCTCCACGGCACGGTCTTGTAGTGGTCGCACGCCTCGAGCACGGGTTTGACCAATTGGTCGATGGTCCCCGGCATCAGCCCAGCCGCGTCGCGAGCCCACTGGTACTCAGCCAGCGTCTCCAAATAGAACGCGCGCTCCTCATCCGGCGCGGTCGCTGCAGACCGGCGCCGCTGCAGCGTGAACACGTCGGCCAACTCCGCCCCGGCGGCCTCCGATGACGTCTCCGGCTCCGCGTCCGCGCCAGCACGCCCCGCAGGACGAGTCTCGGATTCCGCCACGGATCGACAAATTACCGGCCCCACTCGCAGAATTTGCCAGCGATCGTCAGAATCCCACACGATCGAGTGGCGTCAGGTCCGCACGTCTTGACCTGCGCTCTAACGTCCCGACCCTCACTCGAACCGTTCAGGAACCCGTGCGCCGTCCGGTAAGGAACCGCACCGGCACGTCGGTGAAGGGCTGCTCGCGGCGCGGCGAGCTGCGGTGGGTCTGGTAGCGGCCGCGGCGCTGCTGCAGCGCGCCGAACTCGATCTGGCCATGTTCGTTGTAGACGACGATCTCGCCGTCAAGCACCGCGGCCTGTCCGCCGAGCACCGGGGCGAGCACGCCGGTCAGCTCGGTGAACTCGGCGGTGAAGTCGATGCCGTTGCGGCTGGTCAGCACCGTGGTGCCATCCGGCGCGATGGCCATACAGGCCCGATAGCCGTCGAGCTTATATTCGTACAGCCAGCCGGGGCCGGTCCGGAGGGTGCCCTTGTCGGAGCTGGCCAGCATCGGCTCCACCCACTCCGGGACGCGGCCGCGGGCAGCAGAGCGGGCAGGTCCCACCGGCTGTCACCTCCCACCGGGCCGCGGTGTCCAGGATGGACTCGTCACCGTCTTGTGACGGTAACCCGAACGGCCTAGCTGCGCCGTGTCTGCGCTGGTAGTGACACCTGAGGGTGATTGCTCTGGGATCTAGGGCGGTGTGCCTTCAGGCCGGACAGCGGAATCGCGACGACCTGAGTTGCCCGGCGGCCAGCCGCTAGCGGTTGACCGCGATCACGACGCGGCGGCTGCGGCGGGCGACCTGGAACGCCCACTGTGAACATGCTGAGTCGGCGGCATGAGCGGCTCGGCACCACGTCATGAGGGTGCTGGTGGACACCAGCCTGTCGGCCGGGGATCAGCGCGCAGCGGGTGGAGCCGACGACCTCATTGCTGGTTCGCTGCACGTTGCCAGGGAGGTCGTGGTGCAACTGGCCGAGCATGCGGATGTCGGCTCCGCCGGCGTGATCAGTGTTCCGTGGTCGTCGGATCTCCTGGGGCGAGCGCCGTGGTTTCCGGGGTGGGGAACAGGTCCGCCCAATCGAACCAGCGGCCCGAGTCGGTGTCCTCCCTCCTGGGGCCGGCGGAGGCGTCCAAGCCCACTCCGACCCCCAGACTGTCAGAGATGTGCTTCCCGTCATCGGTCACCGACACGCCTCCTTCCAGCCCGACGCCGCGGAACAGGGACGCGCCGCCGTAGACGGAGGGCCCTGCGAGTTCGTCGATGTTCGCTTGTGATCCTTTGAAGATCAGGGAGCGGGAGAAGCCCACCTTCGGCGAATTGGGAGTCGGGTTGGTTCCACCGTAGTATCCGGTGCCGGACCAGCCCAGGCCTTGAGTATCGGCCACCACACAGGAGTCAGCGCCACCGCCGGCCACTCCGAACAACGACCCTCCACCACCAATGCAGACCCCTATGGAGCCCTCGGGCTTGTTCGCCCGTTCCTGCTCGTCGGCCTTTCTGCGTTCTTCCACGGCACGTCCCAAGCTCTTGATTTGTTCTGGGGTTGTCGCCGGGGTGCGGTAGCCGGCGTGCCCGTCAGCTTCCATCTGTCGTTCCCGCTGCCGCTGGGCGTCTGCTGCAGCTGCCACTGACGGCGTCGGCGGTGAGGGCGGGCCCGGAGGGACAGAATCCGGGTTGGCGTACCTCAGCCTCGAAGCCGCCTGCTCGCGCTCCTGCCGTGCACGCTGCTCCTCAGTCGGCGGCGGCGCCGTGGAGGTGACCGTCGTGGCATCCGACGCAGGAGGGGCCGCTTGACCGCGGAGGCGGCCATAGGAGTCCAGCAACTCGTCTTCCCGTGGCTGCACACCCAAGCCGTCCTCAGCGATCCTTTCCGCCAAAGTCCGCCCATCCTGCCCCGGCGGCTCAGGCATCGGGGGACCGAGCCGCTCCCGCTCACCAGCTCCCGGCGAATTCGGGACGCTGGGTTGCTGCTCGGCTTGTCTGCGTTGTTCCAGGGCCTCTCGTAACTTGTTGGCTTGCTCCGGGGTCGTTGCCGGAGTGCGGTAGCCGGCGTGCCCGTCAGCTTCCATCTGTCGTTCCCGCTGCCGCTGGGCGTCTGCTGCAGCCGCCGCCGACGGCGTCGGCGGTGAGGGCGGGCCCGGAGGGACCGAGTCCGGATTGGCGTACCTCAACCTCGAGCGAGTTTGCTCGCGCTCCTGCCCCGCACGCTGCTCCTCGCTCAACGGTGGAGCCGTGGAGGTGACCGTCATGGCATCCGAGGGAGGCGGGGGTGTCCGGTCCCGGAGACGGCCATAGCGGTCCAGCAGGTCATCGTTTCGTGGCTGCACCCCCAAACCATCCTCAGCGATCCTCTCCGCCAAGGTCCTCTCGTCTCCACCCGGCGGCACAGGCACCGGCGGACCAAGCCGCTCCCGCTCAGCACCTGCTGCGCGTATACCTGAGTTGGGGGAGACTTTGTTGCGTTTTTCTTGTTCGCTTTTGACCTTCTTGCCTGGGCTGTCGTCGGCCTTGCCGTCGTCCAGTTTGGGTGTGCCGGTGCGTGTTTCCGCTGCGCGCATGCCTGAGTTGGGGGAGACTTTGTTGCGTTTTTCTTGTTCGCTTTTGACCTTCTTGCCTGGGCTGTCGTCGGCCTTGCCGTCGTCCAGTTTGGGTGTGCCGGTGCGTGTTTCCGCTGCGCGCATGCCTGAGTTGGGGGAGACTTTGTTGCGTTTTTCTTGTTCGCTTTTGACCTTCTTGCCTGGGCTGTCCTCGGCCTTACCGTCGTCCAGCTTGGGTGTGCCGGTGCGTGTTTCCGCTGCGCGTATGCCTGAGTTCGGAGAAACTTTGTTCGGCGCGGGTTTGTCCGGGGCCGCTTCGGCGGCGGCGGCGCCGAGCAGGCCAAACAGGATAGTGAGAAAGCCGCCGGAAGCGGAGTACAGCACGGCTCGTCGAACTCCGGTCGAATGTGGATTCACATCTTCCTCCGTAAATTGTCGACTAGGACTCACGCCGCGTGTGTGCGCGGTCGTAGGCTTCTTCGGCCAGTGACCGGCCCATCAGGCCCCCGAACACTCCGGCCGCCACTCCGGCGACCATGCCCGCGACCGGCCCGACCGCCAGGCTCGGCACCACGCCCGAAACCATCGACGCGGCGAACCCGCCGAGGCCGGTGGCGGTGGCCCGGCTCATCGATCTGCGTTCGTGTTCGAGGTAGTAGTAGTCCTCGGGATATTCCTCGACGGGCTCCGCCACCGCGTCCGGCTCGGGTGCCCGCTGGTGGCGCCACGCGTGGTCCGGGATGACCAGGAACCGGACGCTGTCGCTCTTGCGGCGCGACCCGGCCCGCTCGACCGCTGCCCGCACGATGTCGTTCATCGTGCGCGGAGCCGCCAGCACCGCGGTCATTTCTGCTGGGCGAGGCCGTGCAGCTTCTTGGCGGCCTCCGGGGAGACGTCGATCTTGCCCGGCAGCTTGATCTTGACGACCTTGCGCTCGGACTTCTCCTTCTTCTCCTTGATCTCCTTGCGGATCGACTCGACCTCGCCCTTGGCCTCGGACAGCCTGGTCCTCGCGTTCGACAGCGACTTCTCCGCGTCGGCCACCGACTTCTCGGCCTTGCCGAGCTTGGCCACCGCCTTATCCAGCTTCTGGTCGGCGGGCTCGGCTTTCTTCTCCGCGCCGGTTCCGCCGCCCTTCTTGTGCTGCACCACAACGGGCTTGCCGGACTCGGCGATCACCGTCTTCGTGCCGTTGGTGGCCATGGCGTAGGACGTGGCCGACGGACCGCCGGAAATCGCCTTCGCGCTGATCGAGGGCCGTGCGGCCGCCCGCACGATCACCGGCTCGCGCACCACCTTCTCCACCACCTTGCGCGGCCGCTCGGCCGGCTTGCGCACCTGGGGCTTTCCGGCTCAGCCTGCTGCTTGACCGGCGCGGCGTGCCGCGCCGCGGGCGGCTGCGCGGCCGGAGCCGGCGCACCTTCGTCGCAGGCACGGAAGCCGGGACCGTGGCGGGTGCGGGAGCAGGCGCGGCGGCGGGTGCCGGGGCGGCCTGCGCGGCACCGGCCGATTCCGGCTTCGGCTCGTCCTCCACGGTCATCGCGTTGACCGTCGACGCCCCGATCGCCGCGGTGACCAGACCGGCCACCCCGTAGACCGCGGCACGCTTGAGATTGCCTGACTGCCCCATCGCATTCACCCCATCGTCATCCTCGGGTTCCGGTTCTCACGAGGATGCGCAGGCCGCTCCAGTGGCCGTACATTTCGGGTACATCGCCCACCGACCAAACCGTGCACTCATCCGGCCGCAGTGCCGCCGAGCGCGGCGGCATGGGCTGGGTGGATGTCGTCGATCACGACGCGACCCCGACCCGCGTCAACGGGGAGTGCGTCCGCGGCGAAGAGGAGCAGGCCCGCCATCTGCGGAGATGATCGCGGTCTTCGCCGAGGAAAGGGTGGACACCGCCTTGCACCGAGTTGCCGAGTAGATGCACCCGCACACCAGCCTCCCTGACGTCGAACGACCGGCTTCTCTCGCGACAGCGCGTGCGTTGCCGCCGCGGTAGCAGGCCGCTATCCCGTCGACGCTCGGCGTCGGCTGTGTGCACACTGAGGCCACGTGCGCGGAACGGGGAGGTCGCCATGGTTGTCGGCAACGGGAGGGCGTTTGTCGCTATCGCGCTGATGGCACTGGTACCTGTGGCCGTGGGGTTGCTCGTCTTCTATGGCGACGACTGGTTTGAAGAGCATCCACCTGCGCTGAGCTCCACCGCTGAGACACCTCCGCTGCCGTATGCGCCATGCCCGTTGTTATTCAGCGGCTAGCGATTGATCCTGATACCGGACGCGACAATCCCCTGGTGCCAGCACGGCTCTGACGACTGACGAACCCACCCTGCAGTGTGGACTGGAACCGGCACCTGTCCCACCGCGCGCAGGCCGGTGCCCGCCAGATCAACCGGTCGACCCCGCCGAGCCGGCCCGCAGCGGGTGCATGACCGTGATGTTCGATTCCGGAGGCACGCGCCTAGGGTGGGGAAGTGGCAGTCGCTTCGCCGCCGTGGTGGCAGTCACCGAGCCTGAGCCCACACTGTTCGAGTCACCACGCTCCGCCTCGTCGCCGACTGCCGGACATCCGCCCCGCCAGCCGACCACGAGGAGTCACCGCAGGATGCCCCAGTACACCAACACCCCCCGCATCGGAGCCCGCGTCCTCCTCCTCGACTCGGCTGATCGCGTCCTACTCATTCACGCACTCGACCCCGCCGACCCTGAACACCACTGGTGGGAACTTCCCGGCGGCGGCCAAGACCACGGCGAAACCCTCCCCGAAACCGCACGCCGCGAACTGGCTGAAGAATCTGGTATTACCGACGCCACCCTCGACCGCAAACTCTGGATCCGCGAATCCCGCTTTCACTACAAAAAACGCGAGCATCATCGCATCGACCACGTCTTCCTCGCCCGCACATCGAACCCCGCACCACAAACCGTGCTCAAACTTACCGACAACGAGAAAGCCGGAATCATCGAACGACGCTGGTGGACTGCCACCGAACTCCAGCATTGCACCGACAAACTACTCCCCGCCACACTGCCCCACCTGCTCACCGAACTCCTCGCCGGGCGCCTTCCCGTCAACCCCCTCACCATCACCGACGAATAAGGCCCGCCTGCACCGTGATACGGGCGGTCGCAACCTCAGTTTCGATCCCAGCACCGTCCGCGCAGACTACGGGCGACCCCGATCCGGTGATAACCATCTGCGACTCGGCCGTTACGCAGAGGATCACGCCATTACCATCATGGGCGCCCTCAGCGCGCATAGCCGCATTCGTCGTGGACCCAGTGATCAAGGTAGATCCGCAATGCGGCTCCCGTTCGCGAGGCGGTCAGCCATTCTGAAGCCGCCCGGCGCATGTCGGCGATGACTGACTCCTTCGCTTCCGGCCCACCAGCCGCCGGTCCATCGATCCCGTCGGTCAACGCACCCCAGATCATGTACACCCCGACCGCCGACTCGACGGCATCCATGTACGGCAGTGAGTAGCCCATCAGTTCGAGGCCCACGTCGTACTCGGTGCCCGGAGCGCCCAGCAGACGTCGCGCGTGCTCGTCGACCCCGGCCAGGAACTCGCGCGTCTGACCGTCCAATGCCTCGCCCATGCTCCCATGTTGACCTATAGCCACACGCTCAGCGGCATAGAAGGGCACCACTGCCGGTCATCTCCCGCGCTCGCGCTCGCCAGGCCGGCCGGGGTGGAGATATTGCAGGACTCGCCAGGGCGGGCCGCGGTGGCGGTACCAGCGCAGGACGGGCATGTCCGCGGCATCGACTTTGGCCAGCACGAGGGCGGATCCCGAGGTCAGTGAGATGGCATTCGGCGTGGTGCAGAGCCGTTCCCACGCCGTGGCCGCGCCTCTGCGCCTCGACGGCGAAGATCTCGATCTCGATGGTGCTCTGGGCCGCGGCCGGCGGTCACGGATGGGGCTGCTTACCGTCAGCCAGCTCCAGGATCGTCGCTGCGGCTTCCAGCGCTGCCGCCTGTTCGGCGAGCTGGTCCGTCGTGCCGCTCCAGCGGGCGGGTACACGTTCACCGTCACTGTCGCGCAACTGTGCGGCGTGCTCGAAGAGCTGGTTCGCGTCGCGGCCGGGCAGCACCTCCCGTAATTCGGCGACGAACCGCTGGAACTCTTCGGCGAGGCTGCCGTTGTCCGGCCGGTCGGCATCGTCGAAGTAGCGTTCGTACCTCGCGATAATGCGCTGTGCCGCGGTGATGTCGGTATCGGTGATGTCGGTGTCGCGCATCCAGTGTCCTTTGTGGCCGAATGTGGTGGCTGCGGCAGCAATCGTCTCACTGATCGGCTGCGGCACGCCGAAACGTCTTGACCGGTGTGCCGCGCCGTGCCAGAGCGCTGGAACACCAGCGGTCGCGTCATCACTCGCCGGCATCGCATGGCGGACGTCATTCGACTCATCGGGTGAGGTACTGCGGACGTGGTACGGCAGACTGCCCATAGGGCTGTGCTATCAGGCGGGAAGTGTGCTGCTGCCGTACTTCCGCGAACAGCCGGGCCTTGATTCACCCCCAGTTGCCGCCACGAGCTAGGCCAAGTGCACCACGGACACAGTGCGGTACGTCGCGTGGCTACGGCGCGCCCGGTGCCAACTCCACCAGCAGTGCCTGCCGGTCGTTGTGGGGAACTCTCAGGCGCGTGGGTATCCCACGGTCGGCCTGTACCGCGAGAGCGACCGCTCTCGGAAGCCGCACGGGGTGACGGCCGTTGCGGATCCCCGTGCGACAGCGGGAATGGTAGTAGCGCAGGGTACTCGCCCGCGATAGCGGGGTCCCTACACGAGGTCGTAACACACGCAACGGGGCTGGTCGCGGTCTCGTCACGCCGGTGAAGAGCCCGGCGGTGCCAGGTGCGGTTCGGGTCAGCGCAGTGGCAACCGGATATCCGCGTGGGCCTGCATCCGCTGAGCAGATCTCGGTCGTGGTCACGGCAGCGTTCGCTGTGCTCGGCCATGCCGAGCAGTTGCCCGGCGAGGTCCTCGAGGACCCAGCTGATGAGCGTGCCTTGGCGTGCCAGCAGGACCCGAATCGCCGGAATCGGTAGAGCTCGGCGCTGTTGACCCAGGCGTAGAGCAGGACCTCCCCCAACCGGCGGCCGCCCCGCTGAGGATCACGGACGCTGAGCACGGTTTGACGACGACGAGAGTGGTGTCGGTGCCGGGGACGCCAGTGGCTGGGTCCGGGGCGCCGAGCAGCAGGTGCCCGTCGGCCCAGCCCGGCACTATCGTCGGTGTGGCGATGCCCGGCGGCGTCCCGGCGGGCGGGTTGCCGACGAACCGGTGCATCTCCATAGCCCGCTTGCTCGCGCAGCTGGTGGGCGAGTGCGACCAGTTCAGCGACCTGGTGCTCGCCGACGAGTTCACGTAAGCACGCAACACTGGCGTGCGCAGTCTGCGCAGGCTAGGCGCGGCTCGACGCGACCACGGCAATACATACTCTCGCGGTCGGCGAGGACAATCAGTCCGGTCTATCCCCGCTTCTGCACCGGGGGGCCGAGCGCACCCTGGGTAGCGTGCTGGGCGAGACAGGTCCAGGAGCGCTCGAGCAGCTCTGTCCAGACCGCGACGCTCAGCGCGGGTGTGTGGGGGTCGGCGGGATCGACATTCCGGCGTCGAGCCAGGTGGTCGCGGTGGGCCGCGCGCCGAGTGCGGCGGACGTCGACGTCGGGAGGCATGCAGCCCTCGGCCAGGTCGCAATATCGCCTCGACCGATCGCTGGTCCGCGTGCAGTCGCGGAGGTGCTGCGCTACGACAGCCCGGTAACCACCACCGACTGCATCGCCACGTCGGACGGGGAGATCGGCGGCCGCCCGGTCCGCCGGGGCATGTGGGCGCGGGCTGCACTGGTCGCTGCCCACCAGGCCCCTGCCCGCCTCGACCTCCCCTTGCGACCGCGTCTACCACCTGTCCTTCGGCGTCGACTCCAGGCTTTGCCTCGGCGCGGTTGTGACCTCGTGGCCTCCCCCGACTATGATCAGGCGCGCCGTGACCGGTCCCCCGGACTCTGCCGAAGTAGAACCAAGCTGGTGCGGTTTGCTACCCGCGCTCCACAAATGCACGAGATTGAAGACCCACCGACTCCGTAACAGCCTCGACTCCCACGGTCAGCTGACGCTTGGTAGACCTCGTCCAAGCCGGGAAAGCGCGCGGCCCAGGCCTTCTCCTCAGTAAGCAACCTGTGGCCGGAGACTGTTCCAGTAGGCGGCCCTGCTGGGTCGTCGGCCTTCCTGCCAAGGCACGTTCGCAACCTGTCGCCCATCTCGAGCTGCGCCCTTCTCACCACGTGCTGACCAGCTGCCGAGTGGGGTCGTGGACCTCCTGGCCGTATACCCGAGCGGACAACACGGTGACCAGGGCCGCCGCCGCCTGGGCGAATATAGCCTCGGACGAGTTGATCAAGTCGTACGCGGCACGGTGCACACGCAGGGTGCCCGCCGGTAAGGCCGCACTGTGGCCGCGCACCGCGGTGGCGAGTTCGGCGGCGAGTTCGGCCGGAAGGCCCGCCACCAGCGTCATTTCGCCCAGCAGACTGGAGCATCGGGGCGCGTCGTCGGTGTCGAACATACCGCGCCCGGCCAATCCCACCTCGATGACCGTTTCGGTACCGGGGTGTGCGGTGAACTCCCCACCCAGCACCGCTCGGGGCGCGTGCCCGCCGAAACGGCGGAGTACCTCGACAACGGCGTGAGCATGCGAGCGCACGCCCGGCTCCGCTGCCGGTCGGGCAACGCGCTCCCACCTGGCGATGGGATAAGCCGCGTGAGCCGGATCGTCCGAGATCGCGACGGTTCCGTGCCGGTCCACGTCGATGACGGTCATCGTGGCTCCAATCCGTTCATGCGCTGCCACCACGGTCCGAAGTAGGGGTTCTGTGGCCCGCGCCGAGCATCGTACTGCCCCACCCAGGCCCAATACTGTTACCGCTGCGCGGCCTCGCCCGGAGCGCCGCCGGGCGCGCGCCGAGGAGCCCCGCGGCTGGCTGGTGGTCAGCGTGTTATGCCGCATACGGTTTCCTACTGAGCAACGGTTTGTCCTTGGGTCCTTTGATGTAGGGACCGCGGTATAGGAGCCTGCTCGCCTGAAGCGAGAAGTCCGACCTTCCGGTGAATGGAAATTGTCCTTCTGGATCGCGTTCGAGGATGCGGGCAGTGCTTCATTCCGCTTTCATGAGCATGAGTTCGGCAGTGCCATCGCCTCGCCGAGTGCCAAGCCCTCGTGACTTGATCGCGAACGTGCTCGGAGCGCTGGGCTTGTTCGTCTCCGGCCGCGATACGCGATCGTGTCAGTGGCGAGGACACACAGGTGACCGCGGAAGCCGCATCACGATTAACGACGAACCCGGCGCACCGCGGCCTGGTCGGCCGGGACGCTCGGGGGATAGGGCGACGCCTCGCCCTGGCGAACGCGCGCTATGCGGATGAGCTTGCGTTTTGGACAGCCCGGCAGGCTGGTGGCTTTGTCGGATGCGCCGCCCGCAGGCCATATCGCGAGATGGGATGCGTGGATGGTGCTCGACGTAGCCCGCAGTGTCCCTGGTCGCAGTGCAGCGACTGGCCAAGGGCTTGGTTCCGAGGTTCCGCACGCTAGTGCTCAGCAGTTGCCGGGGTCGAACACAGACGCCGTCACCCGGATGGCAGATGTGGCTCGCCCGGCACGGTGGTTAGCTGGCGTTCGGCTCAGTGCCAGGGGGTTCATTCGAGCATTCGGGGATGCTCGGTTTCTGGTGTGCGGCCAATTCGGTGTGGCGTGGTGTCAAGCAGGGGGCACACGCGTCATGCGGTGGCACCTTCGCGGTGGGCACCACTGGGGCTCGGCACGTAATTCCACTACACGAACAATTCTGGGTGCGTTCACCGATTCCGTCACGTTCTGGAACGGCGTTGAACGCATTCGAAGTCGTGCTGTGAGGGGACTTGAGGGCATGGGGAGATCTTTCCGCGTCGGTGTTCTGGGCGCGTTGTCGGTAGTGGTGCTGGGCGGCCTCGTGCCGATCGCCCCGTCGGCTTCGGCGCAGGAATCGCTTCCGCCGCGCATTGCGGCGCCACCGTCACCGACCTGTCCGACGCTGGCGGCCCCACCCGCGGTGCAGGCCACTGCCCGCCAGGCACCCGAACCGCGGCCGTTCACCACATCCGCGGCCGCTTCGCCGGCCTATTCGGCGCCGGACACAGGGCGACGGATGATTCCGGGGGACGAATACCCGGTCAAGGTGACGCTGACCAATACCACCGCGACCCCGTTCGTCGCGGGCAAGCACGTGCTTTCCTACCATTGGACGCTGCCGAACGGATCGGACGCGACTCCGGGGAACCGACTGGAGACCGCGCTGCCCGCGGACCTCGCTCCGGGAGCGAGCGTAACGCTGGACGCGAAGGTGGCGGCACCGGCACTGGCTGATATCGGCAACGAGCGCGAGCAATTCATGCTGCGCTGGGATGTCTACGACCGGCAAGCGTGGAAGTGGCTGTCCGAGACCGCTGGTGTGCCGACCCTGGACCAGGACGTCCGGGTGGAAAAGCCGACCTCGGACCAGTTGGGGCTGGAGAAGTTCTACCAGTACGGCGGAGTCGCCACGGGAGCCGGCGGCAATCTGTCGGTCAACCAGTATTCGGGCAACGCGGTGTGGAGCTATGACGCCCTGACGAACCCGTCCCGCGGCCTGGCCAGCTTTGTGCGGTCGAACTACAACAGCTCGGACACCTCCGATTCCTACACTGGTTACGGCTGGTCGGTCACCGCCTCGACGCTGAACAGGCTGGGCACCCCGCTGGAGTTCGGCGGCCTGCTGCCGGGAATCCTCGGCTGGCCGTCCACGGTCACGCTGGTTGACGGGGACGGCACCAGTCACCTGTTCGAGCTGAACAAGCACGACAGCTTGGATTCGAAGAAGTGGACTTACGACAGCCCCGCCGGTGTGCACCTGTACCTGCAGTACCTGCCCGACGGCAAGGAGGACCGGCGCTGGGTGTTCACCACGCCGGAGCGCACGCAGTTCTTCTTCGACGGCCAGGGTTACCACACCGCGACGGTGGAGAAGAACGGCAACACGATGTCGTTCACCTACGAGCGCGCGCTGCTGGGCAACCGGAACACCGGCGTGCTGCAGCACGTCACCGATGCCACCGGCCGGCGCACCCTGACCCTGGACTACTACCAGCAGGGTGACGTCTTCTCGTACTTCCTGGGCGACAAGAAGCTGACCGGCACGAACCTGGACAACCTGTTCATCATCGACCAGCTCAAGTCGATCACCGACGTCTCCGGCCGGGTGCTGAACTTCACCTACAGCGACAAGGGACACCTGCAGGAGGTCGTCGACGGCGCCGGGAACCCGGACGCGAAGACGTTCACCTTCTTCTACGACAAGGACGGCACGAAGCTCAACCGCGTGGTCGATCCCAACGGCCATTCCACCAGTGTCGAGTACTTCACCGACAGCGGTGATCCGCTGCGCAAGTGGAACGTCCGCACCGTGCGGGATCGCCGAAACGCCCCGATGTCCTACGACTACGTCGATCCGGACGGGAACACCGGTTCGACGATCGACGGCAGCCTGACCGACGGCAACGGCCACACCACGCGTGTGCTGATGGACGGCTATGGCCGCCCAGAGCGGCTGACCGACGCCAAGCAGCAGGCGAGCAACCTGCACTGGGACGAGGACAACAACGTCATCCGGATGGTGGAGAACAACGGCGCCACCACCAGCTGGGTCTACGACCAGAAGACCGGGTTGCCGCTGGAAATCCGCGACGCGGAGGCGAACCGCCAGAACTGGCCGCCGACGAAGCTGGGCTACCGGACCACAATGGATGGTTACGTCGCTGACCTGACCGAGAAGACCACACCCGAGGGTCGCAAATGGGTCTTCGTCTACGACGACCGCGGGAACCTGCTCTCCGTCACCGATCCCAAGGGAACGGTCACCGCTGACCCGAGCGACTACACCTCGCGGTACTCCTACGACGAGTTCGGGCACCTGATCGATCAGGCCGACGCCAACGGCCACACCACCCGCTTCGCCGACTACGACGCCAACGGCTTCCCGCAACTGATCACCGACGCGCTGAACTGCAGCAGCCGGTATCGCTACGACGATGTCGGCAATGTGCTGTCCACAGTGGATGCCAAGGGCAAGCAGAGCAGCTACACCTACGACATCTTCAAACGGCCACTCGATTCGACGGTGCCCAAGGACCAGGCGGCGAGCTCCTACATCGTCACGCCGGGTCCGCGCTACGACGCCAACGACAACGTGGTGACCAGCACGGCCGCCAACGGGGCACTGACCCGGACCCTGTACGACGAGATGGACCAGCAGGTCGGCATCTACGCGCCCAAGGACACCCCGGACGGCCCGGAGAAGCTGACCACCTTCACCTATGACCCGGTCGGCCAGCTGATCAAACAGACCGAACCCAAGGGCATGCTGACCTCCGGGGACGACAAGGACTTCAGCTACACCTTCCGCTACGACGAGATCGGCCAGCTCGTCGAGGCCGTCGACGTCAACGGCAACCGGAACACCGCCCAGTACGACGACGTGGGTAACCTGGTCAAGGAAGTCGACGCCCGCAAGAACAAGACCGCGGACCCGACCGACTTCACCACCCGCTACGTCTTCGACGCCAACCACCAGGTGCTCGAGACCATCGACGCGGAAAACCACGCGTCGAAGACCCGCTACGACCGCGATGGCAACGTGGTCGCCAGCATCGACGAAGAGGGCAACGAAACCCTCATCACCCTCGATGAGCGGGCGATGCAGACCGAGGTCCGCTCCCCGCACAGCGCCGACGGCGGCGGGATCCGCTACTTCAGCACCCGCTACGAGTACGACCAGGTCGGCAACCTGACCCGCACGATCAACCCGCGCGGAGTGGACACGCCCAGTGAGGTGAACGACTTCGTCTCCGAAACGGTCTACGACGAGCTCAACCGGCCGCGCGAGGAAATCCTGCCCTACGACCCGGCCGACGCCGAGCACAAGACCGCGGTCAGCACCATCTACACCTACGACGAACTCGGCCAGGTCGCCGAGATCAGCGCCCCGCCCTCGCACGGCGAAACCACCCGCAACATCACCAAGCAGACCTATTTCGACAACGGCTGGGTGCGCTCGTCCACCGATTCCTGGGACCTCGAGACCACCTACGACTACACCGCCACCGGCCAGCAGTCCAACCGGACGGTGACCAGCGCCGGCGGCGCCTCCCAGCGCGTGCAGACCTGGGAGTACTACCCCGACGGCAAGCTCAAGACCCGCGCCGACGACGGCGTGCCGGTGGGCAAGAACGTCGTGCTGGTCGACAACTCCAACGCCATCCGCACCCAGGCCACGCCCGGTTTCCGCGCCGCGGACTCACCTCAGGGCTTCCAGGGCACCCAGTACCGCGCCGCCGACACCCGCGCACCGGGCGAGAACTTCATGTGGAAGGCGGGTATCCCCGCCGACGGCGACTACGAAGTCCTCGTCCGCTACCCGCAGGCCACCGCTACCGACGCGAGCTACTCCGTCGAGCACGACGGTGGTGCCAGCACGGTGACGGTGGACCAGACCCAGCGGGCGGGGGAGTGGGTCAGCCTCGGCAAGTACGCCTTCACCGCCGGGCAGACCAAAGCCATCACGCTGTCCGGCCAGGCCAACGGAACCGTGGCGGCGGACGCGGTGCAACTGGTGCGCGACAACAGCGCCGACGCCGACGACGAGAAGAAGACCTTCGGGCACACCTACGACGCCAACGACAACCTGACCAAGCTCACCGACTCCACCCCCGGAAGCCCGGTCGACACCTACGACATCACCTACGACGAGGTGAACCTGGCCGCGAAGGTCAAGGAGATCAAAGGCGGCGCGGTCGAGCACACCACCGACTACGACTACGACGAGAACGACAACCTGACCTTCGCCAAGTTCGACGGCAAGTCCTCGGCGTATGAGTACAACACCCGCGACCTGGTTTCGAAGATCACGAACAAGAAGGACGACGCCGACGCCGGCAAGGTCACCACCTTCGCCTACACCAAGCGCGGGCACGTCGAACGCCAGGTCAAGGGCAACGGCAACACCGTCGACTTCACCTACTACCTCGACGGCCTGGTCAAACGCCAGCTGGAAAAGAAGAAGAACTCCGAGACCGTGGTCAACGACCACCAGCTCGACTACGACGCGAACTCCAACCGCACCAGGGACAACGGCAAGAAGCAGAACGCCGACGACAACGGTGCCACGGTCGACACCGACGCCGCCTACACCTACGACCCACGCGACCGGGTGCGCAAGGTGACCAAGAACGGCACCGACGGCGAGCGGACCGAGGAGTACAAGACCGACGACAACGGCAACGTCTGGGACCAGACGATCGACGGCACGCACACCTCCTTCGACTACGACCGCAACCGCCTGATCTCCACCAACACCGACGGCCAGACCGCCAACTACGACTACGACGCCTTCGGCAAGCTCGCCAAGGTCACCCAGTCCGGCAAGGAGATCGAGAAGTACACCTACGACGGATTCGACCGCAAGATCGAGCACGTCAAGGACCAGGGCACCGGCCCGAAGACCACCAAGTACACCTACGACCCGCTCGACCGCGAGCAGACCCGCACCGAGAACGCCGGCGGTGACGGGGAGAAGACCACGGCCCTGCACTACCTGGGCATGTCCGAACAGGTCCTCACCGAGGACGTCGACGGCAAGCTGCGCAAGGCCTACCAGTACTCCGCCGACGGCGAGATGCTCGGCCAGATCCGGTACAAGGACGACGGCAGCGAGGAAGACGCCTTCCTCGGCTTCAACCCGCACTCAGACGTCGAGCAGGTCACTGGCGCCGACGGCAACGCCACCGCCACCTACGGCTACACCGCCTACGGCAAGGACGACGAAAAAGAATTCACCGGCGAGGACAAGCCCGACCCGGCCAACCCCGACAAGGAGCAGCAGAACTCCTACCGGTTCAACACCGCCCGCCACGACAAGGCCACCGGCACCTACGACATGGGCTTCCGGGACTACTCCCCAGGCTTGAACCGCTTCCTCACCCTCGACCTCTACAACGGCGCGCTGGCCGACCTGGGCATGAGCACCGACCCGTGGACCAACAACCGCTACACCTTCGGCGCGGGCAACCCGCTCTCGCAGGTGGAGATCGACGGGCACGGCTGGTTCGACGACGCGATGGACTGGGTCGGCGACAACGCCAAGGAACTCGGCCACGCCGCGCTCGACGTCGCCGGGCTGGTCCCGGTCGTCGGCGAGGCCGCAGACCTGGCCAACGCCGCCTGGTACGCCGCCGAAGGCGACTACGCCAACGCCGCGCTCTCGGCCGCCGCGGCGGTGCCGTTCGCCGGCTATGCCGCCTCGGCGGTGAAGGCGGGCAAGTACGCGGTCAAGGGCGCCGAAGCTGTCCAAGGCGCCGGCAAAGCCGCCGACTCCGCAGGAGCGGCCAAGACCGCGAGCAAGGCCACCGACGCCGGAGCCAACGGCGCGAAGACCGCACCAGCGCCCAAACCGGCACCCAAGGCGGGCGGAGCCAGCAACGGCAAACCCTCCGGCGCCGGCGGTGGCAAGGCCGGCGGCACCGCCAGCACCGGCAAGCAGGCCTCCGGCAGCGGCTCCGGCGGCGGCAAGGCCGCCAACGGCGGCGGCGCCAGCGCGACGAAGGGCACGTGCAACAGCTTCGTCCCGGGCACCTCGGTGCTGATGGCCGACGGCACCTACCGGCCGATCGAGGACGTCCGCGAGGGCGACGCCGTGCTGGCCGCCGATCCCGACACCGGGCGCACCGAAGCCAAGGCCGTGGTGGGCCTGATCACCGGCCAAGGCGACAAAACCCTCGTGCGGCTCACCGTCGATACCGACGGAGACGCGGGTACGGCGACCGGCACCGTCGTGGCCACGGACGGGCACCCGTTCTGGGTCGACGACGAAGGCCGCTGGGTCGACGCCGGGAACCTCGAACCCGGGTCTTCGGTCCGCACAGTCGGCGGCAACCGGCTGACCGTTCTCGACACCCGCTCCTGGATCGAGGCCGATCAGCGGGTGCACAACCTGACCATCGACGGGATCCACACCTACTTCGTCTCCGCGGGGAGCCGGGACCTGCTGGTGCACAACGCCGGCGAGTCGTGCAAGCTCGCGGCGAATATGAAGGACGCGGCCGCCCGGGGCGACACGGGCGCGGCCCGTCCGCCGGGGGCGAAGATGGAGGCCCACCACATCGTGCCCCACGGGTCGAACAATCCCGCCGCCAAGCGCGCGCAGGCCAAACTCGACAAGTTCGGCATCGACATCAACGAGGCCGCCAACGGCGTCTACCTGCCCAAGCACGGCCGCGCGGCGGCCGCGGCAGGCTCCAGCCGCACCACGCACAACCAGACCTTCAGGCAAAGCTACATGAACTACATTGACGACAAACTCGCCGCGGCCCGTTCCCGGAAGCAGGTGTACGCGATTCTCTCCGACATCCGGGCGGAGCTGATCGGCGGGCGTCAATTCGCGCTGAAGAACTAAGAGGAGCTGGCACGTGCGCATCTACCGAATGGACCCCCCGGGTGACTGCCATTGGGTGACGCCGGTCGATCCGGCCGACAACGACCGGCTGGAGTACGACTCGGCTCCGCTCGCCGAGCAGTGGTCGCCGATCGAGATGCAGCTGGTCGACGGTAAAGGCTACCAGCGGATGACCTCCTTTCCCTGGCACCTCAACCGACTGCTCATGCTCCGCGACGACGCGATCGGCGCGCTCGGGCCCGTGCTGGCCGACTACGGGGAACTGCTCCCGCTGGATTGCCCGGGAATGGAACTGAACGTCTTCCGCAACCTGGTGACCGCGGACGTGCTCGACGAGGAGAACTCCGCGATCAAGTACTTCGAACCTGAACACGAGCTGTGGGAGGTGAACAGCTACGCCTTCCGGGCCGACCGGCTGGACGGCCTGATGATCTTCCGCACCACCAGCTGGCCCGACGGCCCGCTGCTGTTCACCGACCCGATGATCGACGAATTCGAGCGGACCGGCCTCGGGCACCTGGACTTCTTCGCGCTGTGGGATCCCGAGCACGGGCCCTATCAGCGCGCGGCCGAGGGGGAGCTGATCGAGCAGGACCGCCGGATCTGACCTGTCCAACTGGAGGTAGAGGGGTGCGCAGGATGAAACACCGGATAGCCGCGGGAATGACGACCTTGCTGGCGCTGACCAGCCTCAGCGTGCTGAATGGGCCGGCGGCGTCGGCGTCGCGGGCGCTGCCGTTGTCCGGGTTCGGCGACATCGCCGTGGACAGCGTGCACAAACAGGTGTTCATCAGCGGCGGGCAGAGCTCCAACGGCATCGTGGTCACCGATTTCTCCGGCAGGGTGGAGAAGACCATCGCGGGGCAGTCCGGCGCCACCGGCCTGGAACTGTCCGCCGACGGAACGCGGCTGTTCGCCGCGCTCGCCGCGGGAGACGCGATCTCGGTGATCGACACAGCCACCCTCGCCGAAACCGCCCGCCACAGCACCGGGGCGGGGACCTGCCCGACCCACCTGGCGCGCACCGCGGGCACGATCTGGTTCGGCTACGGCTGCGAAGGCACCTTCAACGGCAAGATCGGCAAACTCGACCCTGCTGCCACCCCGCCAGTCACCGGCGACCTGCAAGGAGCCACCCGGTTCCAGCGGGCGCCACTGCTCACCGCGGCGGACACCGCCACCGGGCCGGTGGTCGCCGGGCAGCTCGCCCTGAGCCTGTCCACCGTGCAGGTCTACCACCTCGACGGCGGCGCCCTGACCGCCGGCGCGACCGGCGACGTCGTCGGCGCGAGCCTGACCGACCTCGACCTGAACACCGACGGAACCACCCTGCACAGCGCTGCCGGTTCACGCGATCGAGTGGAAGCCTTCGCCCCGGCTGATCTCGCCCGCAAAGGTGCCTACTCCATCCGCCCACGGCCGAACGCCGTCGCGGTCGCCCCCGGTGACCAGTACGTGGCCGCCGGGGCCCTGACCACCGACAGCAAAGACGTACTGGTCTACGAAACCGACGGCGTCACCCCGGTCAACACCATCGCGCTCGACACCGGCGAAACCGTCGCACCCCGCGGCCTGGCCTGGTCAGCCGACCTGAACCGGCTGTTCGTCATCACCCACGAGAACAATCAACCACAGCCGAACATCGAAGTGGAACTCTCCCCGGCGGACTAACCACGTGGCCCAGGGGTGAGGCGCCGATCCCCGTGTCTCACCCCTCGCCCACCGCCAACCTGTCGACGAACACGCACACGCAGGGCCAGGACTACCGGGCCCCGCTTCGTGCTTCCAGTAGCTCGCCGACCAGCCGGACAGCCCGCGTCAACGACAATCGGCTGCAACACAGCCACGACAGCCTCGCCCGCGGCTTGCTCACCCCGACGCCGCGCCCGCCGACTGGGTGACCTTCAAGCTCGGCTACCTGAACTCGCTCCCGCGGCTGACCGACTTGATCGCTCAGCCGCCCAGCTGGCCGCGGATCCGCCGGCGGCGGTGGCGTACGTGCGTACCGTGACCTACCGGCGTGGATCAGAGCCGGCCCTCGTCACCCGTTGGGCGTGCACTCGATGATGGACCTTCGGGCAGCTGGGTGAACCCCTGCGACGCACAGTCCGCTCGACTGCGCCAGTGAGCGGATCTCGTCGAGGTTTCGTTCCCGTCCTCCGGTGTAGGCGAGCATGCGCAAGTCGGATTCGGTGCTGGGCTTGCCTGAACCGAGGGTTTCGATGATCAGTATCCGTCCCCGTCGCCCGGCGGCTTTCGCGCAGTTGCGGAGAATGAGGGCGGAGTGGTGGTCGTCCCAGTCGTGAAGGATCGAGGACAGCAGGTACGCGTCGAAGGAATCCGGGACGCCGTCGAAGAAGTCTCCTTGCATCGACTGGAAACGTGCCAAGGCATCGGATGGCCGGTCGCCGGCGTCTGCGCGCCCGGTACGTCCCGGTAGTTCGAACACCGCTCCGCGAAGGCCGGGGAACCGGTCGAGCAGGGTCATCACGAGTGTGCCGTCCCCGCCGCCGATATCGACGACGCTGTTCAGCGACGGCCAGTCGTAGGCATCGGCGATCGCGTCCGCTGCGAGTGTCATGCGCCGGGCCATGAGTTCGTCGAACGATTTGCACCGGTGCGGGTCATCGGTGAGGTCGGCCCAGTAGGCAGTACCGAACTGCACGGGGAACGAGGGTTCGCCCGTTCTGATGCTGTGGAGCAGTTCCACGAAGCACAGGTCGGCGCGCCCGACACCGCCTTCGATGTCGAGCCATTCGCGGACGCCGTCCGGGTGACCGGCCTTGAGGTGCAGTCCCAGCGGGGTGGGCCGGTAGCGGTCCTCGTGCGGCTGGTCGAGGATGCCGATCCGGGTCAGGTGCCGCATCAGCCTGCGCAGGGCGTCGGCGTTCACCGATGTGCGCTCGGCGATCTGCGCAGCGGAGGTGTACCCGGCCTCCAGATGGTCCACGATGCGAAGGGTGGCCGCCACACGAATGGCCATCGGGGCCAGTAGATCCGCTCGCTGCCACAGGCCGCCACCCCACGCCCGGCGTTTCTTCAGCAACCTGCGCCCCCGCTCCGGCTGGTGATCCAGAACGTGGTGGCGTTCCTCCGTGCTCGTTGCCGTCGGAAACGGGCCAGCTGCAGTATCGCTGCCAGCGGGCAGATCACGAGGAAGTACACCAGGAACAGCGGGAGGTTTCTCAGCACGGGATCTCCTGTGATGCTCAGTCGAGCGGGAACACCATCGACAGGGCGTGGGCGCGGGCCGATTCGGGCTGGTCCTTCTTGTACAGCAGGAAATCGCCGATGGCGAGCACGTCGATGTCTGTGCGCATGAAGCAGTCGTAGGCGTCGGCCGGTGAGCAGACGATCGGCTCCCCGCGAACGTTGAACGAGGTGTTGACGAGCACCGGGCAGCCCGTGAGGTCGTCGAATTCTTGCAGGAGTGCGTGGTAGAGGGGGTTTCTCGCCTCGTCCACGGTCTGCACTCGCGCGGTGTGGTCGACGTGGGTGACGGCCGGAATAGTGGACCGTTCGGCCTTCAGGAGATCGAGACCTGAGCCGGAGCGCTCCGACGTGGACACTATGCGCTGTTTCTCGTGTACCGGAGCGACCAGCAGCATGTACGGGCTTTCGGTGTCGAGTGCGAAGTAGTCGCGGCACCGGCCGGCCAGCACGGAAGGCGCGAACGGCCGGAAGGACTCCCGGAATTTGATCTTCAGGTTCATCGCCGACTGCATTTCGGGACGGCGGGGATCGCCCAGGATGGACCTGTTTCCCAGTGCGCGCGGCCCGAATTCCATCCTGCCCTGGAACCAGCCGACCACCTGTCCGGCGGCCAGGGCGCGGGCCACGTCGGCCACCATCTCGCCGGTAGTGCGGGCGTGGAACACCGCGCCGCGGTTCGCCAGCGATTCGGCGATCTCTCCACTGGAGAAGGAAGGCCCCAAAAGCGCGCCGCTCATCCCGTCACCGCCGGGGGAGGTGTCGGGCCGGGGAGCGCCACCGCAGATCGCGACGTCGAGAGCCGCGCCGACGGCGCCTCCGGCGTCGCCCGCCGCTGGTTGCACCCATACTTGGTCGAAAGGGCTCTCGCGCAGGATGCGGCCGTTGGCTACGCAGTTCAGGGCTACACCACCGGCCAGGCAGAGGTTCTTCTCGCCGGTGGTGCGGTGGGCGTGGCGAGCCAGCCTGAGCATGATCTCTTCGGTGACGGCCTGGATCGACGCGGCGAGGTCGAATTCGCGCTGGGTGAGCGGGCCTTCCGGTTCTCGCCGCGGTCCGCCGAACAACTCGGCGAACCTCCGGCCGGTCATCGCCTGGCCCCTCAGGTAGTCGAAGTACCGCATGTCGAGGTGGAACGACCCGTCGTCGCGCAGCTCGACCAGCTTGTCGAGGATGATGCCGGCGTACCGGGGTTCGCCGTACGGTGCGAGTCCCATCACCTTGTACTCGCCGGAATCCACGCGGAACCCGCAGAAGTAGGTGAACGCGGAGTACAGCAGGCCCAGCGAATGCGGGAAGCGCAACTCGGCGATGGGGTTGAGTGCGCGGTCACGCCCGAGCCAGAGGCTCGTCGTCGCTCGTTCGCCAACCCCGTCGACGCACAGCACCGCGGCCGAGTCGAACGGGCTGGGGAAGAACGCGGACGCCGCGTGGGAGCGGTGGTGGAGCCTGGTCTCGAGGTTCGGCACCCGGCCCCGGTTCAGCTCGGTGAGGCGGCTGCGGATAGTCCGTTCCGGGCGGAGCTTCCACGACAGCCACTGCGGCAAGGTCGCTTCGAACGACCGGTAGCCGAACGGTGCGGCCTGCAGGTAAGTCGAGAGGATGCGGGAGAACTTGAGCCGAGGTTCCTCGTAGTAGGCGATCGCATCGACGTCGTCGAGGGAGGCGCCGAGCTCATCGAGGCAGTATGCGGTCGCGTTGAGCGGGAACCCGCGATCGTGCCGCACGCGGGTGAACCGTTCTTCCTGTGCTGCGGCGAGGATCCGCCCGCCGGAGACCAGCGCGGCGGCACTGTCGTGGTAGAAGGCCGACAGGCCGAGGACCACTCGATCGCGTTCCACGGTCACCTCACCGCCGCCGCGCGCTTGCCCGCGCGCCTGGCCGCCCGGTCGTCCGGCGGGGTGAGCGACCGGAAGCCGACCTTGATCCGATGCCAGGCGTCGCGGCGCGCCGCGTCAGGCTGGTTCGACGCGAGCACGGCCATGTAGTTGTCGATCGCGTCGGCGGCCCAGGCCGAGTGCCCGGTGGCTACGTTGTCGATGGTGTTGTGGATGTCGACGAACCTGGTGCTGAACCCGTATTCCCGGAGGATGATGCGCCCCCGCCGGTAGTTCCCGCCGACGCCGGACAGTTCCATCGCCAGGTTGAGCCCGAGCAGTTCCGGCAGGTGCGTGCGCGGGAACTTGCCCACGGACAGCCAGTAGACCGGTAGCTCGAAGGAGCTTTCCTTGAAGCGCGGGAATGCGGCGAACTCCTTCGACCCGGTCGGTGGCAGCTCGACCCCCATCTCGTGCAGGACCCCGCGGTAGATCACCGGGTGGTTCAGCTCGACCTCACCGTTGCCGAGTTCGTCCCAGAACGTGTTGAACAGCGGATTACCCACCTGTGAGCAGGCATGTTCGTAGTCGGTGAATCCTTGGAGCCACGCGCCGTCGATGAGCGTCAGCGGGGCCTGCTGCACGGCGGATTCGATGACTGCTTCCCGTGCCGGGATGGCGCGGTGCTCGTTCTTGTCGAACTCGTCCGCGTGCCGGTCGTGTTGTTCGACGAGCCATCCTCGCAGGCCGGCGGCGGTCCAGGATTCGGGGAGGGGTGAGCCGTCCTGCTGGATGCCGTGCTCGGAGCGGGCCAGCCATGACCGTGTGTAGGTTCTGGCGTAGTCGTGCACGTGCGGTGGGCAGGTCCGGGTCTGGAGCAGATGATAGGCTTCGCGCAGTGAGGTAATCGGCCCTGACGCCCCGTTCCGGGCACGCGGGACCGAGCCAGTCGCCAGCGGGACCAACTGGGGCGCGTCACCGGTGGTGGGCGCGCTCGCGTGGTGGTCGGGCAGGGAAGCGATCCAGTTGCGGATGATGGCGAGATCGGCGGGGGAGAACACTCTGAACATCGGGCCGCGCTGTTGGACGAGCGCGGTCACCAGCGGACTCTGCTCCGGTTCGCCCGGCCGGACCAGGGGGCTGGACCGTAATGCGTCGAGGAGTGCTTCGGCGTCGGTGTCGCAGTGCTTCAGCCAGTCGGACAGGGTCCGGCCACCGATGCGGTATTCCGCGTGGTAAACCGCGCCTTCCCTCGCGCGGCGCCGCAGCAGCCGTGCCATTTCGTGGGCTGGGTCGGCGGCCTGCCGCAACTGCGGGAGCAGCTGGTGATACCAGGCTTTCACGCAGGACAGGGCCCACCAGAAGCCGGCCACCACGCGCTCGTGCCGTGTGCCGGCGAGTGCGGCGATTCCGCGCGCCTGGTCCACAGCGGCGTCCTGGCCTTCGATGTGCGAGGTCGACGGATCGATCGTGGGCCAGTGGACGAGATCGGGGTGCGCGCGCTGGACGATCACGAGAACGGGCTGCAAGCCGACGACGCGCAAGCAGAAATCCGCGCCGAGGATCTCCGGACCCAGGTGGTCGGCGTGGCGGCTCATCGCGAGCAAGTGCGCCGGCAGGTAGAAGGCGTCGTCACCGATCCGCGTGTCCGCCGCTATCCGCGAGGACGGCACCGCGTAGTCGGCGATGCGCAGTCGCCTCAGCAACCCCAGGAAGACGTTGCCGCGGGACAGGCCGGCGTTGCCGACGCCGACATCGCAGGCATACAACGCCAGCGCCCGGATCGACTGCTCTTGCTCGGCGTTGCCCGGGGCCACCAGCCATTGCAGCCAGGCGCCCGACACGAGCGCGAGGGGAGCCGCCGCGAGCGCGGCCTGCTCCACCAGGCTGCGAGCCGATTCGGGTGAACCCGGCATGTCCGGCAACTGGAGTAGGCGGCCGGTGGTGGCCCGCGTCCACCGGCTGGCCTCGGCGGCCAATTCCTCGACCGTGGAGGATGTCGCGGGGCCGAACGCGGTCAGTTCGGTGCGCAACGCCGCCAGCGTCGCTGGATCGGCGATCACCGCCTCGGAATCCATTGATGCCGCGTAGGTCACGCGGCTGCTTGCGGTGGGGCGGTCGAGTTGTTTCGTCACCATGCCCTCCTTCACTGCCGGTCGCCCGGCGGCCACGCCGTCACATCATCGGGTAGATGAACTGCTCGTCATCGTCCTTGGGCTTCTTCCGGAACAGCTTCGTGAAGATTTTTCGCAGCCAGCTCACGTGGGTCCTCCTCGGTATCCGCCGGACGCGGGAACTTGCGGTGCGTGGTGTTGGTGAGCCCGGGGCAGACGACCTTCACCACCGCGAAATCGGCGGAGGTGCTTAGGTCGACCACGATCGGTTCGGTGCCGGTGGTCGCCGCCACCAGCTGCGCGACTGAGTCGGCTTCGCTGCTGACGTCGGCGAACTGCGGGTTGGACCACTGCAGGTCGCCCCAGGCGTGGCGCGCCTCGGCGGTGAACACCTCCGCTACGGCCCCTGCCCGGATGTGCGGGTAGATACCCGGAAGATCGTCGCGTGTTCCGCTGATGGCGGTCAAGCGGCTCTGCACGGCCTCGGTGATGGCCCTGGAGAGCGCGACCCCCGGCGAGGAGTGCGTGCCCGAGCCTGCGGAGAAGACCGGGAAGTCCTCGCTCCAGACGAAGCACAGGAAGGTAGGCAGTCCCCACCGGTTCGGGATCGCGTCGATCTTGACGTGGACGTCGGCGGCTCGGATCCGCTCGATGAGGACGGCGCACACGTCGTCGTCGATCGTGGCGGCGCGGATGTCCAGCCGCCCTTCGCCGCTGTCGAACGCCACCGCGCTGACCGCGTCACGCTCGATGACCTCGTAGAGGGCGTGCAGGAGCGCCTCGCTGGTGCTGTTACCGGAGGCGAGCCCGTTGCTCTCGACGTAGAGGCCGGGTGGGCGCCAGTGCGTGGTCGCCATGATGGCGAGCTGGACATACGACCTCGGGACCGGGACGGTCGTGCCGGTGGCCAGGCCCTGGCCGCGGATCCAGTCGAGGGGCACGTTCTCGTCGATCAGGCTGGCCGGCGAGTTGTACAGGTCCTCGATCCGGTAGGGCAGGCCGAGGCCGCGTGCGGGAGCAGCGGTCCAGTGCGCCGGAGGGCACGCGTTCTCGGCGTGCCACATCTCGATCGACTCCATCACCGCCGAAATCCGGGCCAGCTGCAGCGTCTGCCCCTTGCCTTGCGAGACCGAGAGACTCTGCGCCAGCGGCCGTACCGCGACGACGACCGGAATGCCGATGACGTCCAGGCCGGTGACGTCGGCGACCCGGGTGATGCCGTAGTCGGCGAGTGCCGGCCGGATGAGTTCCCAGGTCTCCTCCGGCTGCCGGACCCGGTGTGTGCCCGAGGTGAACACCTTCCGGTCGGCGAGCTCACCGGGATGCGTGGTCATGGAACCTCCGCAGGAAGAACGGCCGGTCCGCCTCGACGGCGTCCTCACTGGTGGCGAAGCCACGGTCCTGTGCCGCGGCGTCGAGGCCGTCCGCGGGCACGTTCCAGACCGAGCCGAGGTGAGCGCGGATGCGTGCTGGCTTCAGGCGTTCCGGTGTCATGGTGTGGTCCCGCCCGGCTACCGCGGCGTTGAAGGCGAGACACTCGGCCACGGCCGGGCGGTAGGCGGGCAGGTTGCCCGCGATGTCCTGGTCGAGCCTGGCGGGGGTGTCGAGTTCCAGGTAGATCCGTGCCGAGCGGACGAGGATGGCCGTGCGTGCCTGGCTGGTGGTGAACTCGCGGTTCTCCGCTTCGGTCAGCCACTGCCGGCGAGTGCGGCCGGGGATCGCTTCCCGCAGCACCCCGGCGTCCGAGGCCGCGGCGGCCGCTGCTGCCTCGAGCGGGCCGGTGCGCGTGCCGGCGATCTGACACAGGACGAAGTTGCGCCAGAGCCGGGGGAACGAGCCCTCGTAGAGCTGCTGGTAGCGGAAGGCATCGAGGTGGGAAACGAAGAACCCGTCCACCTCCGCGCCGGTGAACTCCCGGCACCAGTTCTTGTAGTGCGCCGTCTGCCAGGGGGCGCCACCGGCACAGGCGCTGACCTGTCGCCGCAGGTCAGCGCCGGATGTTGTCGCGTCACGCGCGGCGGCCAGGCCTTCGATCGCGTCGAGCCGTTTCAGGTTCGCGGCCCAGGGATCCGCTCGGGCGAACTCAGCCACCCGTCCGATCGCCTCCTGCAGCGGTGTGCCGTGTTCATCGGCCTGCCTGGTGATCGATTTCCATGTCCGCCAGGCGTACGGGATTGCCTTGGCGACCGCCAGGGCCTGCGCATTCTGCTCAGCGGAAATGAGTCCAGATTTCGTGGCGTGGTCGAGGGTGTAGCGCACGTTGACGAGTGCTTCGCTGACGCTGCGGTAATCGGGGGCTTCGGTGTGAGCGACGGCCACCTCGTCGTCCGCTTCAATGGCGCCATCGCGATACATCTCGAAAATCCGGCCAGCTCCGATCATGCCGAACGGATGCATTTCGGCGGCTCGGAGCGCACCCATGCTGGCCGCGCCGATCACCGGGCAGCCGGTTTCCAGTACCCGCAGGATTTCTTTATGACGCACCGCTGGGTGGTGGTGGTACAGACCATCTATGATCACGACTACGTCGTGCGGCCGCGGGGCGAGCCGGATGAGGTCGCCGTGCTTGACCGGGGGGTGTATCTCGGCCAGTGGAAGGATTTTTCGTACTTCGGCCGCGGCCAGTGTCGGCCCGGCGAACACATGCGTCCCCATTGCCCCCCTCAGTGCTGATCGATCGCTGACCGGCCCTTTCCGCGGCGAGACCCGGGCGCGCGGAGCCACACGAAGATCGTGCACCGGCGCCGACGACGATAGCAACGACGCGCGTGACAAACAATTGTCGCGGCTGAGTCATTTTCTGTCATGCGGACGCCTGGAAGGGCTATTGACACGCATCGGGAACCACGGTACCGGGCAGGTCTGGTCATATGGTTTACCCAGGTTCGCTCCGTTGTCGTTAATCGTTGACAGTGTGCAATGGCGCTGCTACGGTCGGATTTCGATGACGTGAGAAGGTAGCGGCTCCGGGGGCTCACGGTTCCAATATTTCTTTTCGCCTCATCGTGTATGGCGCTCATACATTCACTGCTGCCATCTTTTTCGAGGGGAGGTTGCAATGATGGAAGACGTTTCCGTCGACCTGTTCGACGAGTCGATTCCGGTGACCGTGGCGCACAACGAAGCCACCGTCCTGGACTGACGCATGAGATGCGTTGCCTGGGGCCACAACCCCAGGCAACGCACGTGCGCCGATCACGTAGAAATTCCGGCCATCGAACGGATCGCAGGGGGAGCCGTGGCACTGACTGAAGTCGACATCTCCACAACCGACCGCCAGTCCGAAGGCTGCCCGCCGGAACCGTCCCGCGGAAACCACGACGTGCTTTCGGCGATCATCGACCCCGCGCGACTTGCCGAGGTGTGGGGCAAGCGCCGGTTCCGGCACCGTGGCGCGGACTGGCTGACGGGTTCCCTCATCGACGTGGACACCGTCGACCATCTGCTCGCCTCGCGCCTGCTCCGGGTGTCGCACCTGTGGCTTATCCGCAACGGCCAGACGGTGCCGCCCTCGTCGTATGTCCGAGTCGGGTCCGAGGTCACCGCGCGCAGCGAGGGCAAGTCGCGGTCGGACGTCTCGCGCGTGCTCAAACTGGCATCCGAGGGAAGCCCTGACCCCGAACGGGTCGCCGCCTTCATCGCCAGGGGCGCCACGATGACGCTGAACTACGCCGACGAGTACGTGCCGGCGATCGGTGATTTCTGTCGTGGCCTCGAGGCCGACCTGGGCCTGCGTACCAGCGTCAACCTGTTCATCACCCCACCCGGCGCCCGCGGTTTCAACCTGCACTCGGACCCGCACGACATCTTCGTGGTGCAACTTCATGGCCGGAAGAGCTGGGAAATCCACCCCACGCCCTGGGAGATCGACACCGAAGCCGGTGCCTCGGTGCAGACGCACACGTTCGAGGCCGGCGACGTCTTCTACATGCCGGAGGGTACCCGCCACATGGCACGCACGGAGGACTCCTTCTCCATGCATATGGCCATTCAGTTCAAGGTCCCGAGCCAGGCGCGGGTGCTCGAACAAGCGCTGGCCGGTGTCGTCTCCGCCCAGGTGGCCTCAGTGACGGGCCAGAGTGACCGGACACCGGCCTTCGCGGCCGAGTCGGCTGGACCGCTCGCCGAGATCACCGAGAAGCGGATCGGTGAACTGCTCGGATCCTTGTCACACGAGGCGGTACGCGATGCCGTGGGTGGCTACTTCCACAAGCTCCTGCAGCCGGCCAGGCGGGGCGGGCGAGGCGCGTTCAAGGCCATCGCCGCCGCCGACGACATCGGCGCGCACACGCCGTTGACCGTGATGGCTCCGATCATGGGAATCGAACAAGACGGCGACGGCCGTCTCAGACTCGACACGGCCGACCGGTCGGTGTCGGTGCCGTCCTGGCTGGAACCAGCGCTGCGGCACCTCGCAGCCGCTGCCGCGTTCACCCCCGCCGATCTCGGTCAGCACGTCGACCCGCACGCGGCGCTCGTGCTCTGCCGCCGCCTTGCCCGGGAGGGTATCCTCGCTGCCGACCGCGGACACTAGACCATGGAGCGCATGTTCACGGTGCCCGTCCGTGGCGGGCAGCTCGCCGCGTGCTCGTGGGGCGAGGGGCCGCCGGACTGCCTGGCGATCCACGGCGCGAGCATGTCCCACCGGTCGTGGGCGGGAGTCGCACGTCAATCCCACGGCAAGAGCCGTGTGGGGAGCCTGATCGCCCTCGATCTGCGAGGGCGTGGCCGCAGCGTCGGCAAGTTGAGAAAGCGCAGGCTGGCCCAGTACGCCGACGATTGCGCCGCCGTGCTCCGCTCCGTGTGCTCGACCGCGGCAACCGGTCCGGTGACTGTCGCCGGTCACTCATCCGGCGGCTTCGTCGCGCTGGTCCTGGCCCATCGGCACCCCGAACTGGTCCGGCGGCTGGTACTGGTCGACGGCGGCCCGCCGCGACCGAAGCCGGCGGACTTCGAGGCGTCGGCGAATCCGGAGAACATCACCTCACCTGCGGCGAAACGACTGTCCATGCGGTTCGCCGATCACGAGGCCTACCGGCAGTACTGGCACGATCATCCGGCGATCACCTCCTGGAACGAGGTGATCGAGGACTTCGTCGACTACGACCTGGTCCCGGCCGAGGACGGGGGATACCGGAGCAGCGTGTCCTGGGACGCGATCCGGGGCGACGCCGAGGACATTTTCCTTGGCAAGGACCTGCCCGCCGCCTGGGCGAACCTGAAGCACCCGGCGATTCTCGTGCGAGCCGAACGCGGAATGCTGAACCAGGCAACACCGTATTATCCGGACATTTCGGCGGTGGAAACACGCATTCCGGTCGTCACGGTTCCATCGTCGAATCACTATTCGATAGTTCTTGAGCCGGAACCGGCCGGGGTGGTGGCCTCGTATCTGGAGCCGCACCGGGACACGGTCCACGCCAATCCGGTCGACGGGAAGGGATCCAGGCAGTGAAAGGCTACGACGCCGAAACCTACGGTCGCGCCATCGCCGAGGACTACGACCGCAGATTCGCCGACAGAGCCGCCGAAGCGAGTGCCGCGGCCGCGGCACTGCGACGGCTTTGCGGCAGCGGGCCCGCGCTGGAGATCGGCGTCGGCACCGGGCACGTCGCCGAAGCGCTCGCGGCCGGCGGCTGCCAGATCGCCGGGGTGGATTCGAGCGAGGAGATGCTGACGATCGCCAGGAAGAAGGCGGTACGCAACCTCGCCCTCTGCCGCCACGACGTGACGGCGGCACCGTTCCCCGGCGACTATGCCCTGGTGTACTGCGTTTTCATGACCTTCTTCATGATCGGCGACAACGACGCGCAGAAGCGCTTCCTCCGCTTCGCCGCCGACGCGCTAGCGCCGGGCGGCAGGCTCGTCTTGGAAACCTTCGTGCCGATGGAATCGCGCTTGGGAGGGTGGACCAGCCGCGTCCGCGTCGGTGACCTCACCGCGGAGTCGGTCACCCTGGTCGCCTCGCGCATCGACACGGAAAAGCAAGTGCTGGAAAACCAGGAAATCTCGTTTCGGGACGGCAAGGTCGAACTCGTCCCGGCGCAGTTCTACTACCACACTCCGGCCCAGTTGGACGAGATGGCGAGTGCGGTCGGTTTACGCTTGGCCCAGCGGTGGAGTGACTGGTCCGGTGGCGAGATGACCGCTGATTCACCCAGGGCGATCTCGGTGTACGAGGGGTCTTCGGCAGCCCACGGAACATCACGGTAGGATCTCGCAGTTCCTGCATAGCCACGTTTCGAGGGGTAATGGGCGAATCGACGAGTGTGTTCGGCAACCGGAACTTCCGTTTGCTGTGGTTCGGTGAGACGGCGAGCAAGTTCGGCTCGACGATTACGACGCTTTCCGTTCCCCTGGTGGCGGTCTACCTCCTGGACGCCGGTCCTTTCGTACTCGGCCTGCTGGAGGCCGTGGCGTGGCTGCCCTGGCTGCTTTTCGGCCTCCCGGCGGGCGCCATCATCGACCGGATGCCCAAGCGCCCAGTGCTCATCACCTGCGACGTGGTCTCCCTCGCCTTGCTCGTCAGCGTCCCCCTCGCCCACGTCCTGGACGTTCTGACACTGCCGCACCTGATGCTGACCGCTTTCGGTGTCGGTGTCTCGAATGTCTTCTTCATGACCGCCTATCAGCCGTTCCTCCCGTCGATCGTGCCCGAGACGCAACTGCAGAGCGCGAACTCGAAGCTGCAAGGCAGCGAGTCGGCGGTACAGGTGATCGGGCCCGGGTCCGCCGGGCTGCTCGCGCAACTGTTCTCCCCGGTCATCGGTGTGGCGATCGACGCCGGCACCTTCCTTGCCTCCCTGGTGTGCATCCGGGCCATCAAGGCCACTGAGCCGCCAGTGCAACGCAAAGAGGAACGCTCACTCCTTCGCGACGTCGCGAGTGGGATCAAGTTCATCACCGGGGATAAAATCCTCCGGGTGACCACGTCATTCTCGGCGTGCTTCAACCTGGCGGGATTCGTCTCTCACGCAGTGCTGGTGCTGTTCCTGCTGCACAACCTGAAGCAACCGGCAGGCGCGGTAGGCGTGCTCCTGGCCGCATCCGGTGCGGGCGGGATCATCGGGGCTTTTGTTGCGCCGTGGGTCGCGAAACGGTTCGGGACGGCCCGCGGGCTGCTCATTTGCTACTCATTGTCCGGGCCGTGCAGTTTGCTCATGGCTTTCGCGCAGCCGGGATGGCTGATGGTCATCTTCGTGCTCGGCGGCATCGGTGCGGCCATGTTCACCGTGTCGGCGAATGTCATAGGCAGCACGTTCCGGCAACGGTACGTGCCGCGGGAGTACCTGGGTCGCGTCGTATCAGCGGCGCGGATGGCCGTCTATGGAACGATTCCGCTCGGCGCGCTCATCGGCGGGGTGCTCGGCGACCGCGTCGGGGTGCGGGAAACGATGATCGTGTCCGGGTTCGCGGTGTGCGCGGCGGCGTTGATCCTGCTGTGCAGCAACATCCGCAAGCTCCGAGACTTCCCGGTGAAAGCGGAGCCAGTCTCGGTGGCCGACTGACTGGCCCGACCGGGCGACAGTCGCAGACCGGCATCGCACAGCAGGTGACTGAGCTCGTCTCGGGCGGCATCACGACACGCTTCACCTGCGTCGGCCGCCGAGGAGGTGCCCGGCCAGGACTCGACCTGCTGACCGTCGACCATGGCCCGTACCGGCTCGACACCGGACGTGCTGGCGAGGACGCGGGTAAGCCGGGGGCAACGGCGCCGCTGCGGTAGCGGGTCTCGCTGGCCCAGTTGGTGCGGGCGAGACCGGCTCCGGCGCCGTGGGAACCGATCGTTCCGGGCGGGTATGGCGGAGAAGGTCGGCCCCCGCGCGGTGATCAGCTCTTTCGCAGACCGCACAACGCCAGGTAGGGGAGGCGCGGTCTGTGCCGCCCTGGGTTCGCCGAGGCGAGCCAGTGTGTGCCGCGCCGGGCCGCGGGCCCAGAGCGCAGGCCCGGGACTGCATGGGCAGGTCGCGGTGGGAGTAGGCGGCTTCGTCGGCTGATGGGGCGCCGGCAAGTGTCATACACCCGGCACCGATCATGCCGAGCACGGCATAGGGAAGCCGGCTACACCAGATCGGCTATCCGCGGGCTGACCGGGCTGGCGATATCGGCCCACTGGCTTCGGTTCACCCGAAAGGTTCGCGGCCGCAGAGGGCGAATCTCGCGCACGGCACGGGTGACCTGCGCGGCCACCGCGCAGCTACCGCGAATGCCGCGTGCACCAGACGGTGAGCGCGCTGTCCGGATCGGCCAGCTCGAGGTCAGCGATACAGCCCGACGCTACCCACAACCTTCACTCATCTCGCGGACAGCCGAACTGACCGGTGAATGCGATGCTTCGGACAGAGGAAGTGAAGGGAAGGCCATGGCCTACGACGGCAGGCACGACAAGGGCGACGATGACAGCCAGACCGACCACACCGGGCAAGGCTCTGACGGCCACACCACGGAAAGCGGCTCGGACGGGTGACCGTTCCGGACACCGCGCAGGGCGTTAGCGCCTTGCGCGAGGAGCTGAGCTCGGCGGGGTTACTGCCGGCCGAGTTCGGCCCCCTTCTCGAAGCCTTACCGCGGGAGTACTTCGTTCCCGACCAGATCTGGGTCAGCCGCCGACCGATCGACCGCAGGACCGACCTCGCCGGGTGGCGCGAGGCGGTCTACGCGAACCGGTCGCTCGTCACCCAGTACGACGATGGCCGCACGCACTGGCCCGAGGTCGGCGACCTGCCGACCTGTTCGGCGTCCCAACCCTCGGTCGTGCTCAACATGCTCAAGGAACTGGACCTGTCCGCAGGCCATACGGTGCTCGAGATCGGAACCGGCACCGGCCTGAACGCCGCGCTCATCGCTGAACTGGTCGGACCCACGGGGCAGGTGACCACGATGGAGGTGGACCGCAGGATCGCCGAACACGCCGAGCGCAGACTCCAGGCCGCCGAGGTCGCCAACGTGACGGTCATTCCCCGCGACGCCACCTTCGGTTGGGACGATCACGCACCGTTCGACCGTGTCATCGCCACCGCGGCAGTCCCGCTCGGTCGCGTGCCCTACGCCTGGATCGAGCAGACCCGGGCAGGGGGGCACGTCATCGTCCCGATCCGCACGCCGCTGACGGCCGGGCCGCTGGTGCGGTTCACCGTCCACGGTGATGGCACCGCCACTGGAGTGAGACTGCCCATGGGCGTGGCCTTCATGGAGTCGCGGTCCCACCGCAGCCCTCAGCCGCCCGCAACTCTGCCAGACTGGGAGCAGGACGGAACCGACGAGTCTGTCACCACCACGGTCCCGTGGCCCTTGCTCGGCACGCCCTCGTCACGGTGGGCACTGGCCGTCGCGCTCGGGTCGTGCCGCTACGAGATCGAGCCCAGCAGCGACGCGCGCCCGTACAAGCTTGCCTGGCTGCTCGATCCCCTCTCCGGCTCCTGGGCATCGGTGGTGCCCCTCGGCGAGGGCAAGTACCGCGTCCGGCAGTCCGGACCCCGCCGCCTCTGGGACGAGGCCGAAGCAGTACGCCGCTGGTACGTGGACCACGGCGAGCCCGCCATCACCAGCTGGACCTGGACCATCACGCCCGAGAGCCAAAGTATCTCCCCCAGGACGGCGTGAACTCTGGCGAACGCGACGCTTCCGCCGACGTCTCGAAAGAAGCTGAGGTGTTTTCGGCGTAGGAAGACGGCGCACACGTCTTCCTGACCGGTGTCCACCGGCCGGCGTCGAACCTCCTGGTTACCCACGCCGGAGATACCGTTTCGCGGCCCCACGCTTGTCGTAGTTGCGTGCGGAGCCGGTCGGACCGGTGCAGTCGCCGGGCCGACGCCGGCTGACCGAGGTAACAAACCCAGCACGACGTCGGGGCGATGGACGCAGGAAAGAGCTCGTCAAGAGGTTCCAGCCGCGCGCCCGCCGATGAGGCGGTGTCGAACTCGACCCGCGCGGCGGGCATGACTGTGCTGGGCAGAGGCGGGCCGCCGATAATCCGCCAGGTCGGCCCGGCAATGATCACAAACCAATTCCACGCTGCGGCAGAGGATGTCGGACCCGGGCGCTAACATCTCGATGAGCCACCGACAGAGAGGTGAGGCGGGACATGAACAAGCGCAGTTACACGGAAGCGACGCGAAGCGCACTCTTCGCCCTTAGACCGTGTCTCACGTGGGTTTGACGGTCGTGCCGTCATGATCTTGGGCCGTGGTTGATCGGTTGTCGATGCGATTGGTCCCGGACGAGTTGTGGGCGCTGGTCGAGCCGTTGGTTCCGGAGTTCCGGGCTCGTCCGCAGGGTGGCGGGACAGCGCCGCTGCCGGCTCGTGCGGTGTTCACCGCGGTCGTGTATGTGCTGACCAGTGGGTGTTCGTGGCGGGATCTGCCGCGGTCGTTCGGAGTGCCGTTCCAGACCGCGCATCGCCGTTTCAGTCAGTGGACCAAGGCCGGGTTGTGGCGCCAGCTTCATCACGCGGTACTGGACGAACTGGGTGGCTGCGGGTTGATCGACTGGTCCCGCGTCATCGTCGATGCGGCCGCCGTGCGGGCGAAAAGGGGGGATCGCTGACCGGGCCGAGTCCGGTGGACCGCGGCAAGCCCGGCTCGAAGATCCATGTCCTGTCCGAGGGGGCGGGGCTACCCCTTGTTGTTGGTGTTTCGGCTGCGAACACCAACGATGCCTACGCGCTCAAGCCATTGGTGAAGGCGATTCCTGCGATCCGATCCCGTCGCGGACCGTGCCGCCGCAAGCCCGGCAAGCTGCACGCGGACAAGGCCTACGACCACGCTGACTTACGTGCCTGGGTTCACCGGCGCGGTATCCAGGTGCGCATCGCCCGCAAAGGCATCGATACCAGCGAGAAGCTCGGCCGACACCGCTGGGTGATCGAACGAACAATCTCCTGGCTCACCGGTTACCGACGACTCACCATCCGCTACGAACGCAACGCCAACCACTTCCTCGCCTTCCTCACCCTCGCCGCCACCCTGACCTGCTTCAAGAAGCTCCGCAAAACCACCACATGAGACTTGGTCTAAGTACCGGATGCTATTTTCCTCAATGTAGACAGCCAACCGTCAAGCTATTCGGGTCCGAGCCCGGAAAAAATGTGGACATAGCGCATATTCATGCCGAGGACCCTAATGGTCCAAGGCACATTAAGCTACCGAAGGATCGGTACGACGCTTTTTCAAATCTTATCCTTTTATGCAGATTCCACCACACGAAGGTCGACAACAAGGCCACTCTACACCTGTATCCAGCGAAAGATCTGGCAGCCTGGAAAGTATCGTGCGAAAAAAACCTTCGAGATAAAATTAACGGGTTAGACAACCTGACCGAGGAGCGACTTGGAATATTGCTCGACAAGGCCGCCAAGTCCACGATACCGGAGATCGAAGGCGCGATCGGCTCATTACGCGACGTCAGCAATGGCGCGGCCGAAATCCTCCAGACCATGCTAAATAAAATAGAAACTCACTACCTCGATGCCGAATCGATAGCGACGCTAGACGCGGCTTCGCATAGACTCGGAGATCTGGAGGCAAATGCCGCCGTATTGTCGGCGGCCGCCTATCGATTAGGAGACCTCGAAGTCAACGCCGCGATTTTGAACGTTGCCAGCGAAAGACTGCAACATCTAGAATCAAACGCCGCCGCCTTGGCTGCGGCTACGAGCCAGTGCGAACAACTGAACCTCAACTCGACACCACGCTGGTTTGAGGAATTCAAATATGAGTACAATATGACCATCAACTCGATACCGGATGCTTCCGAAGTGGTCGCCACAATACAGCGTGCCGGCGAGCGTGCCATCGCGCAACTTAACCAGGAGGCCGCTTCGATTGACATCGGCGAACCACCGATCATGCTTGATCACCCTCAGCGCTGGAAGTTTTTTGCAGCGGGAATCATTGTGGCATTCGCATTGGTCATCATAGGTATTGTCTTGAGAACGACAGGGACAATCTAGCCTTTTAGCAAGTGGCGCGGATGCCGCCACGGCTTAACAAGCGCAATCGACAAAAGGGACGGCATGACAGGAAGGTGTTACCGACGGGCCGATGGTAAAGAGCAGTACCAGCGCTGGTCGGCGTGACCTCCGTCGAACGGGCACAAGACGGCCTACGTCGAGGTTGCGTGTTTACCGCAGTTTGCCGACCAGCGTCGCGCGCCCGGAGATCACCATGCGTCGAGTATCCCCTTCGCGGCCGGGAATCGGTGAACCGTCCACTCGGTGGCAGGCATACTTTCACTGGTAAGACCGTATTTTCGGATATCCATACCTGCGTCTACCTGACAGTGTTCAAGTTGAGCTTCGAGGTGTTCGCGTGCGTCCGGTACTCCGCATACGGTTGCCTTAGCGAGCATCGCCAACGCTTCTGTATATTGGTCGGCCAACTCGAGATGCTGAGCGAGAACAATCATTGATGCTTGATCATGAAGCGTCACGGCACGCTGGAGTAAGCCGATCGCTTTCGATAAGTTCTTCGCATTTGGTCTTCCTGGCCCTTTGTCGGCGCCAATGTCGCTGTGTGGCCGAACGTAGGGGCTCTTCATGAATTTGCTAGCGGTCGTTGTGCTCCTGGTTCCTGCTCGTGTCCAGGTGGCGAGGACGAACGCTGCAGCAGAGGGGTCCCCTCGCTGCAGTTGTCTATCCATGAGGTCGAGCGCTCGATCGAATTGCCTGGTGGCAGCATAGGCGATCGCGAGCGGTGACTCGACACCCGCGACATCAGCCTGGAGGCCTGCCGTCAGCAGCTCGATCGCCAGCAAAGGACGATCTGCTTTGAGTAACGCCTTACCACCGGCTTCATAGGCGGGCCGATATCCGCCAGCGGCCGCGGCGCGGTACAGGGCAGCAGCTACAGTCGTTTCGCCTGCGTCGATGACTACGTCAGCCAACTGCATCGAAACGTAGCTTTCACTCCAGCCGGTAGCGGTGACGACTCTGTCCACTGCGCTGCCTATGCGATCACGTTCGATCAGGCTGGGAATGATCGGCGCGATAGCAGCGACGTCCGCTGCATCGGTTGTCTCGAACACGAAGGCGATGGCGTGGTCGTGAAACCCCTCAGCGACGAGCAAAGAGACGATCCGTTGCAGTGGAGGTGCCACGGCGTGCCGGACTGCCTGGCGATACCAGCCGCGGAGATCGTCTGCGGCGCCGCGGCGAGCGGCGAGTTCAGCGCCGGACTTGTAGGCGATGTGGCAGCCGGTTTCCGCGGCTTGGCGATAGGTCGCGAAGGCTAGGTCATCCATTCGTACCCGCGCGTAAGCATCGCCGACCAGCAGTAAGGATGCGGGTAGGTTCTTGTCGGCCGCTGTGGCTGCCCACACGTGAGCTCGTTCGGTCATCCGTGCCCGGAGCAGGACCTCGGTTCCTACGACGTAAGCCTCGTCGACACCAGCCTCAACAGCTGTCGTGCACCACGCCAGGGCATCGCCGATGTTTCCTTCGGCGAGCAGAATCCGGGCCCCGGCTACAAATGCCTCGGGCAGTCCGTCCTGGCCCACCGAGAGAAGCGTTGATAGAGTGGTCTTGATCCCTTGGTATTCCGCGCCGACCTCGGCGAGCACGCTTAAGAGCGTGTCTCACGTGGTGATCGGTCGCTCGTAGGCGATGATCTTGGCTGTGGTTGATCGGTTGTCGTTGCGGTTGGTGCCGGATGAGTTGTGGGCGCTGGTGGAGCCGTTGATTCCGGCGTTCGAGCCGCGCCCGCAGGGTGGTGGCACGGCGCCGCTGGACGCGCGTGCGGTGTTCACCGCGATCGTGTACGTGCTGACCAGCGGGTGTGCGTGGCGGGATCTGCCGCCGTCGTTCGGGGTGCCATTCCAAACCGCGCACCGTCGCTTCGGCCAGTGGACTGAAGCTGGGCTGTGGCGACGGCTGCATCATGCGATCCTGGACGAACTCGGTAGCCAGGGCCTGCTCGACTGGTCCCGCGCGATCGTGGACGGTGCCTGCGTACGGGCCAAAAAAGGGGATCTTTGACCGGTCCGAGTCCAGTGGATCGGGGCAAACCCGGTTCGAAGATCCACGTGCTGTCCGAACGAGGCGGCCTACCCCTGACGGTCGCGATCTCCGCGGCGAACACCAACGACTCTGCCGCCCTCAAACCTCTGGTCAAGGCCATCCCGGCGATCAAGTCCCGGCGCGGACCGCGCCGGCGCAAGCCCGGCAAGCTCCACGCTGACAAGGCCTATGATCACGCCGACCTCCGTCGCTGGGTCCGCGACCGAGGCATCACCGTCCGCATCGCCCGCAAAGGCATCGAATCCAACGACAAGCTCGGCAAACACCGATGGGTGATCGAACGCACGATGGCCTGGCTGACCGGATACCGGCGCCTAACCCTGCGCTACGAACGCAAAGCCACCCACTTCCTCGCCTTCCTCACCCTCGGAGCAGCACTCACCTGCCACAAGAGACTCCGCAAACACACGACATGAGACACGCTCTTAAGGCCCGGAATCGTCCCTCGGTCGCGAGTGAGACAAGCCATTGCACAGCTTCAGTGAGCTTGCCTTCTTCGGCCATGATGGCTGCTGCGATTGCCATAGCGCTGTCATCACCGGCAAGCGCGGCGCGCTGATACGATTTGCGTGGAGATCGACCAAGGGAAGTATGGACGTGTCCGAGAATCAACCAGGTTTGCGCGGTTTCTTCCGGCGTGAGCCGAGGCCACCAGTCAGCGAGGTCGCCGAGGCGCCCCTGTTCGACGCACAGTCGATACAACGACCTCAGGGCTTCGGCATCGCCCATGAGTACGGCTTGGCGCAGACAGGCGATGGCGTCGTCGATCCATCCAGGGGATTGGAGTAGAGTTCCAGCCCGTCGCCAGCCCGCTCGTTCATCAGTGTACTGGAGCGCGAAGCCGACCGCTTCGCGTAGCATGCCACGCGCTTCGCATTGCGCTGAGAGATCCACTCGGCACGCTGGGTCGGCATGCTCGCTTAGTGCATCGAGCAGGCCGCTACGAAAGACCAATGTTGCGCGTTGCCGGATTCCATGGCGCTCTACCCATTCATGCACTCGATATTCGACCGACCTGCCACGAGCCGACGCTGTTGTGCGCTCGACGAGGATACTTTCACCCGCAGCATTCGGCTCCAGAAGGCTTCCGATAGCGTCGACAAACGCCGAATCACCGAGGCTTGCGTCAAGGCCACACGCCTGCTCTAGAAGCTGCTTGGACATCCACGGCGAATGCCCAAGTCGGCGTAGATCGAGAGCAGTGTCAAGCACCGCTCGTTCGGGCTTGAGCAGATTGTCGAATCTCGCCCGCAGGTAGGGGACCACCGCCAGATATTGGACGACCTCGCCATCGTGGCAGCGTTGCGCTGCCTCCGCGACGCCGGGATGAGGGGATTGCCTGGCCCGTGCCATCTCGTCTGAGGTAAAGGATGATGGCACTGCGATGTCGCTGCCGTAGAGCAGTCGGCGAAGGTGCTCCGCTGGTGCGCGCACGCCGGAGTTGTCAGGGATCGACAGTGCGCGCCAATGACGAGTCGACGTGGTGAGCAGCACGACGATGGGGGCCCGGCGCTCGTCGTGGAGCAGCGTCCGTAACGCCAGGGCTAGCCGGTCGTCCTCAGCCGGGCTGCGCCCAGGAAAGTAACGCTCAAGCTGAGGCAACCACAGAATGCTGCGCGGTGGAAGACACGGGAGCACAGCCGAGAGTTCCTCGGGCGTGGCAGGATGGAACAGCGGCCAGAGAACCCAACCTTGCGACATGAACGCGCCATCTTTGATGGCCTCCCAGGCGCTTCTCTTTTTCCCTGCCATCATTGAACCGGTCATGGTGACGACCGTGCTGACCCCATTCTTCGCACTGGCTAGACGTGCGCGGAGCGCGCTGTCGTGGGTGCGAACCACGTAGTCCGTGTCGCCAGAAGATGGGTTGTGCCCTGCGGGGGCCGATTCGATACCGAGCATTGCCGGCGTGCAGGCATCCAACCGCCGCAGCCGGTGTTGCTGCAGCACTCGGCCGCCCACAACCGGGTTGCCCCACGCTGAGGCCGTCATGCGGCTTGCCTCGCCAGAGGATTGGCCGCGTCGACGCTTGCCACGATGAACCGTTTGGCCCCGGTGTGCTCCTGTTGCCGGGCCGCATGGGAGCGCGTGGTGGGGGTTTGCTGCGCATACGGAATCACGATTCCTGTTGTACCGAGTGCGCGTTCCGGGCAGCGTCACCCACATAGGGGCCCCGGCCGAGTGGTGCCTTCAGCACGGCGAGTGGTCATGCTTTCGGATCCGAACTTCACCGCAGGCGAATTGCGCGGCATCTCACCTTGCCACCGATGAGCGGTCACGATGGGCATCGCGTCCCATCAGCTTGCCCCGGGCACGCACCAGCCCGCCGGAGGACGATGTCCCGCGAGTGGCGCGGCGAATCTTCCCGAGCCGGCCGAGGGGATCGGCAGTTGGCTGTGCTCGACCGCAGCTGCGGCACGGTGTGGCGGTGGTGCCCCGCGGTTCGCTGGGGTGCGCTGGATACCAGAGTCCATACCAGGCGCGCGGAGCCGGCGTAGATGGTCCGACTGGCCGCGCCGCTGTCACGCGGCGAAGAAACGACATGGATGCGGTGCATCCCCAAGGGCGCCGGCCTCTTGTTGGAAGGGAGTTCGCGGCACCTGCTGATCAACGAGCCGATCGGGTCAACTCTCACTCGATCACGCAACTTCCGGACACTGCGTCACGGCGTGCTTACCTCGACTACGTCGGTTGGCGATATCGCCAACCAAATCACCGAAGCAAGCACGCCGGGGTCCTGTGCGGCGACGCTACCCACGCCGGGGCCATGACCGAACCAGCAGGGGTTCGATCGAGTATTTGCCGTCGTCGCTGAGGTTGAAGATGGCCAGGGATTCCATACAGGCCACGGCGATGTGAGGTTGATCCACAGTTTCTTCTGCGGCGTCGATGAGGTCGGCGAGTGTGGCCTGGTCGTTGTCGACGAGGGTGAGCACGGAGCTGAATGCGGCGGCCAGGTCGTCGTCTGCGGTGATGCCGATCGCGTTGATCAACTCGGCAGCGCCCTCGTCCGAGGCGAGATGATCGGAGATCCGTGCCAAGGCATGAGATTCGTCGTGTCCGGCGGCGACGAGTTCGGCAGCCCGTTCGACGTACAGGGGCCATCCTCCGGTGACTTGATGCAGGCGCTCGAGGCGTTCTTTGCCGGTGAACTTCTCGCTGGCGAGAGCCCACAGATGCAGTGTGTGCCGGTCGTAGCGGCGCAGGGTCACGGTCCCGAGGGCGGGTGTGTGGTCTGCGGTGGTGAGGACTTCCCGCCAGAGGGTCATGTGCTCGGGTCCGGCGATGATGACGGCGGATCGTGTGACACCGGATGTGTCCGGAAGTCGTTCGAGTGCGGCGGTGAGTGCGACGGTGGCGGCTTCGTCTCGGGCGATGCGGGAGGCGAAGTCGGTCACGACGACGCGTCGTTGGCCGGGTTCGCCGCTGACGAGTTCGTCTTCGAACTGCTTGCGGTTGCTGATGCAGGGCACGGTGAACATGGAGCCGACGTCGGCGCCGGTGCGGATGGCCTGGTCGGCGTCGTAGATGCCGGTCGCGCGGGATCCGAGCACAACGCGGACTTGGTTGGCGTGATCACCCAGGACGTCGTCGAGTTGTCCTGCTGTGAGTGGTGAGCGTCGTCCGTCTCGCAGCGCGGGCCGTGTTTCCATGGCGATGACCTCGTCGAGTACGGAGTCGGTCGCCGCGCCGATGAGTTCGGTGGCCACGTCGTCCTTGGAGCCGATCATGTTGAGCACGTTGGGGCTGCGCAGGTGCCAGCCGCGGCCGTCGTTGTTGGGTGCCAGTACTCCCAGCCCGACCATTTCTCGCAGATAGGCGCGGAACCCTTCGACGTCGAGGGTGACGAATCCGTCGTCCCACCAGGAGAGGCATTCCTCACGCAGTTCGACATCGGAGAGCCGGGCGTCGAGGCCGAATTCGTGGGCGTGGTGGGCCAGGACGTTGGCGATGACGTTGTAGCGGGGGTCCAGGTGCAGGGTGTCGTGGAAGGCGGCGCTGATGTCGGCTTTGAGGTCCGGGTTGCTTTCGACGGAGACGACGTCGGCGTGGGTGATGACGTAGGGGGGCTGGGTGTCGGCGACCTCGCCGGCGCGGTGGGTCTGCATGGTGGCGATCAGGCGCCAGCCGAACATCTGCAGCAGGAACGGCTGGTAGGAGCAGTAGCCGAGGATGCGGTGAACGAGGTCGTCGTCGGCGAAGCGGTAGCCGAGTGCGTGCAGCGGGCGGGTCAGCAGGTTCGCGGCCCATCGGGGCGGGAGTGGCCCGATGACGGTGGGACGCTGCGCGAGGTGGCTGAAGGGGCCGTTGCGGGCGCTTTTGGCGTAGCGCTGCACGGAGTGCAGCCCGGCGAAGACGACTTTGATCCGGCCGTCGGTGGTCGTGCCGAGTTCTTTGAGCCGGTTGGTTTCGAAGAATTCCGGGGCGTCGGATTCGAAGAATCGGTCGGTCTCGTCGAGCAGGACCAGCAGCCGTCGCCGCGGGTCGGTCTCGATCCAGTCGAGCAGGCCGGTGCGTACGTGCTCGTGGGGTTTGCGCTGAGAGCTGCCCCGGCGTGGAGCTGCGGGGATGAGGCCGCGATGAATGAGTTCACGCTGCAGCGTGTCCCAGATCGCGCTTGATCCGATCGGGGCTCCGGCGCGGATTCCGGTGGTGTCCAGGCTGAGGTAGAGGCTGACTCGCTCGCCGCGTTCTCCCTGGGACTCGAAGAGCTGTCCGGCGCTGCGCAACAGGGCGGATTTGCCCAGGCCGCGGCCACCGTAGAGGAGCTGGGTGCCGTCGGGGTCGAGGACGCCTTTACGCTCGGCGTCGCGCCCGTAGAACATTTCCTCGGCCACGAGCCCGCGTTTTTTGCTGACGTAGGGGTTGATGTTGCTGAAGGGCAGCAGGATGTTCATGGTCGCTTCCATCTGCCTGTTGCCGTGGGCGGCCAGGTACGCCAGTGCGGCGTCGTCGAGCACCACCACGGGCGCGGTGTGGTGGCCGGTCACGGCGTGCCGGGCGAGTTCGCGGCGGGTGTGCGGGCTCATCGTACCGAAGTAGGCGATCAGGAGGCTGTCGCCGGAGTTGTCGTGGTCGGCGCGGCTGAGCAGCAGGGGTGCGGTGGGGTGGCCCCATGCCAGCAAGATGCGCAGGCGCCCGCCCAGTTTGCTGCCGAACGCCGGAACGAGTGCCTTGCCGCTGATGGTGACGTCGAGGACGTCGAGGAAGCGGCGGTCGCGGTCGCGGGGCAGCTCGTCGAGTTGGCGGATCCGTTTGCCTTCGATGCCGACCAGGCTCAGCGCCGGAAGGAGCAGGTCTCGTTCGCTGATCTGCCGGCGTGCTTCGGCGGGTGTGGTGGCGAGCTTGCGCCAGGAGGTGAGCGCGGTGGCGGCCAGTTCGGCGAAGTCGGTGTTGAGCTGGGTGTAGTCCAGGGCCTCGCAGCCGGGGACCTGCTTTCGACCCTGTACCGCGCCGATGAGGGCGGGGGTGAGACCGTTGGCTATGGCCTGCGGCACGGCGGGGAAGAACCTCTGCAGGTCGACGCTCTGGGTCACCGGGGGGACCACTTCGCCGATCTCGTGGAAGTAGAGCAATTCCTCGGCGGTGGCCAGGTCACCGGAGGCGATGAGCCGGGTCACTCGTGCGCTGGTCGCGGGGTCTGCGTTGCCGAGCGCGGCCAGGCGTCGCGACAGGCGTTCGGCCGCGTCGGCCCGATAGCGGGGGAGCAGGTCGGCCACCCGCTGCAATTGGCGCCGCACCAGGGCGAGGTTGCCGGTGGAGTCCGGGTCGGCGTCGCGCAGGTATCCACTCAGTTCTCCGCCTTGTTCCTCGGAGACTTCGTTGTTGGAGCGCGCGCGTCGCAGCTCCACGGTGAGCTCCTGGTTGAGGGTGGCCAGTTCGGCGCGCACGGTGCTGCGCGCGGTGGCGATGGTGACGGTGGCCTCGCGGGCCGAATCCGCGTCGTCCGCGTCGGTCATGCCCGGCAGGAGACCGGCGTGCGCGGCGTGGGCCACGAACTCGGCCGTGTCGAAGTTCTCCGCGGTGATCTGCTGCTCGATCGCCTCTGTCCACGTGCGGCTGGCCGCGGCGAGCAGCTCGTCGACGCTGATGTCGCCAGCGACCTTGATCTTGTTCACCGCTGTGTCGACGGTCGCACCCGGTACTTTCAGCAGTTCCGCGGTGATCGCGAACGCCGGGGTGGGCTCGCGGGTGGGCAGGGTGGCGGTGCCGGCGAGGACGTCCATCGTGGCGTTCAGCGAGTCGGCTGCGGCCTGCGATGCCGCGGCGAGGAGCGGGTCGGCGTGGTGGGCCTGAGCGGTCAATGCGGCGATGGCGGCGTCCCGGTTGCTGAGCACCGCGGCGCGCATGTCGGAGATCTCGCCGGTGGCCCACTGCTGGGCGCTGCCCGCGCGCTGTTCGATGAGCACGGCATTGGTCCACTCGGCGAGGTGCTGCACGGCCTCGGCGACGAGGTCGGTCAGGTCCTGCCGGGCCGCCCCTTCGATCGGTTTGCCGCCCTTGCCGCGGTACTTGCGATCGGAGGCGTCGATTTCGCGGGCGACCTCGGCGTTGTCGGCCAGGCGGCGGACGAGGCTGGTGACCTCGTGCAGTGCCGTCCGGTTGTCGGTGGCGGCCGCTGTCAGCGCTGTGCCCAGCAGCCCGCCGGGGGCCATCCACGCTTTGGCGATGTCGGTCGCGCGCTTGAAGCGCAAGGTCCGCGGCCGCAGCATCGCGTGCGCGGCGTCGCGGATGGTGTGCAGGGACTGCTCGATCTCGGTGACGTCGGCAAGCACGGTCAGCGGCGGGGTGTCGACCAGTACTCCCCGTAGTGCCCTGCGCCCGACCTGATCGGCGATCCCGGACAGGGTTGGCTCGACGCGGGTGGCGAGTTCGGCGAGTACGGCCCCGGTCGTGGGCTCGCCGGTCACCAGAGCGGCCCGCAGGAGCGAGACGACGGCGAGCAGCGTACTGAGCGAGTCCTCGGCGACCTCGTCGGTGTCGAGATCGATCAGTTCGCCGCGCAGTGCGCTGGTGACGGCTCCGGCGTCGCTGCGCACGGCAGTGGCCAGGGCGGCGATCCGCAGGATCGATTGACGGCTGGCCGGTTGCTGGGCGGCGCGGGCGAGCGCGGTGGCCATGCCGAACCGCTGGGTGGCGATGAGACCGGCGAGGTCGGCGATGACCCGGTCCTGTGCCGCGACGTGGTCGGGCTCCGGGTGTGCCGTGACGTCGGCGCGGGGGGCTGTGTGGTCCTCTGGGGCCTGCTTGGGGGCGTTGCTGGCGCTGCTCGCGCCTGGTGGCGGTGTGTGGTCCTGTGCGCGCGGGCTGTCTTCGGGTTGTGCTGGCTGGTCGGGGTCTGGTGTGGACTTCGGTGTCGCGGCGGTCTGAGCGGGCGCGGGGGAGGGGGCCTCGTCCAGCGGCGGGGCGGGTGCAGCGCCGGGGTGGGTGTGAGTGAGTTGTGAGGCGGTGATGGCGAGCAGCGCCAGCGCCGGGTAAGCGTGGACGAAGTCCTGCTGCAACGCCATGGCCTGTTCTGGAGTGGTGGCTGGGTCGGCGAGCGTGATCAGCGTGGTGAGGGTGCTCGCGTGGCGGCGATCGTCTTCGCTCCACTGCGGTGTCGCGGCGAACTGCGCTGCCTGGGTTTGTGCGGCGGTCAGGGCCTCGGCGAGCGCGGCATTGGTCTCGGGTGCGGTGAAGGTGCGCAGCTGGGCGAGGCGGGCGCGCACGGCGGCTTCGTCGGATGTGGCGGTGATGAGGTCGCTCAGCGCCGCGGTGATGGTGGCGACGGTGCTCGCGGGATCGACGGTGTCGCCGCTGGCGTGCAGGGTGGCGACGGCGGTGTCGAACCGGGCTCGCGCCGCGGCGAGGACCTCAAGATCGCCGAGTGTGGGAGCCCGGTCGGCGCGGAGGCCGTCGAGTACTCGCTGCGCGGCGGGAATCGCCTCCGCGATGGCGTGCTGCAGGTCCTGGCTGAGCTGGACGATATCGGTGACTGCGCCGGGCTGTGCAGCGCCGGGCTGCGTCTCGGTAGCGATCTCGGTGTCGCCGGTGATTGCCGGGCTGGGGGTATCCGTTGTCGTCACAGTGTCCTCATCCTCGTCCTCGCGGTCGTGGCTGGTCGGGAAGCGGGAGGCAGCTGTCGTGGAGGCCACCTGCGGCGGTGAAGGGGTGGGGCCGGGATCGTACGGGGTGGCGCGGGCAGGGAAGCGATAGTCGGCGGTGGCGGCGATGACGCGGTCCGCGGCGGTGGTGATCGCGGCGGTGTGTGTCGGGCTCACGCCGTCGGGCCGGAACCAAGACTGCTCGGCCGCCCACCGCCAGATGCGGGCGTCGGCGATGGAGGCCAGTCCGTGGGCCCATACGCACACGCGCGCCAGTGCGGGTGACCAGCATTCGGCGGGATCACGGGGCGCCGGGCTGGCTTCGCGATCGGCGGCGGCGGCGATGACGTCGGTGAACACCACTCTGGTGAGCGCGGCAGCCGCGTGATGGGCGTCGTGGTCGCGGGCACGGGACAGCCTGGACAGGACATCGCGGCACAGAGGCTGCCCGATGTGGCGGGGCGTGAGTCGCAAGCCCAGGGGGAGCAGCACGCGGGGCCGGCGCGCGACGGGAGTCGCCGACAGCGCCTTGCTCAGGTCGGCGGGAGTCAGCTGGGTCAGGGCTGTGCGCAGGGGTGCTGGGCAGGCCGCGAGCGCGGCGGCCAACGCGGTCATGGCCTGGTGGGCAGCCGAATCCGGCGGCAGTGTCCGACCGGGTTCGTCGTATACCGGGTAGGCCACGAAGGGCTCGCCGTGCGGGCACCGGTAATGGGGGCGTCGGGCAGTCACGAGACCTCCAGCAGTGGCGGGAAGTGGGTGTGCTGGTGTGCCCACGGCATCAGGCCGCAGCCACCACCAGCCCGGGTCATGGTCATGAGACGTTCCGGTTGAAGGGCGAGATGTAGGTGTAGCCCTCGGGCAGTTCGGCAGCGCCGCCGAGCCCGAACCGTTCGCGATCTCGGCGGTAGGCCTGTTTCGCCTTGTCCGTCGCGGTCTGGCCGCGGTCTTTGATCCAGCGCAGATGCCCTGCCACGTGGTGAGTACGCAGGTACTTCTGCTCGAGGGCGCCGGCGGCGTGGGGGGACGCGGCTGCGCGCGGCGGCCCGGTGAGGGGACGGGGCTCGTACACCAGAGTCTGCGCGGTGGGAGCCCCGTCGAGGTCGGTTACGCAGGGCCGGCCGTGGACGTCGATAGTGACGGTGCCGGTGCGCAGGGCTCCTGCGGCGATCAGCTCCGCGACGGCGCTGTCGAGTTCGGCCACCGACGCGGAATCGGCGGTGCCGTAGACCGCCCGGGGCAGGTGCGTGCGTAACAGGACCGCGCGTCCGTCCGGGTCGAGCAAACCCAGCCGCCGCACGGCACGCAACACACGCTGGGGCAGCGTCAAGGTGGCGGGCGCGGGTCTGCGTGCTGTGGCGCCGCGGGCGGGCTGTCCCGGAGCCGCGTCGCGGGTGAGGATGCGCGGGTCGTAGCGGTGCTCGATCTGGATGTCGTCGAGGGTGACGGCAGTGTCCAGCAGGGTTGTCGTCGCCCGGATCACGCTCGCGCCGCGGCCCCAGGTGCTGGTCAGCACGATGCCGGGAAAGAATTCCAGAGGCCAGTCCACTCCGGTCAGCTGAGGCCGTCCGGACAGTCGAGTCTGCACAGTTTGGGTCGCCTCGTCTGGGTCGAGGTCGTAGCCGTCGTGGCTGAGCAGCAGCCGCAGGGACACCCCGGTCAGGCCAGAGTCGCGCATCTGGGTGGCGACGTGGTCGGGCAGAGCCAGGCGCTGCTCGAGCAGATGGGTCAACCTGAGAGCGTGGGTCCACGACAGTTGGCTGTCGCTGACGACGAGCGCGTCGAACTCGTCGGCCTCCTCGGGTTCCGGTGCGGTGTCGGTCTCGTCGGGGGACGGCCGGAGCGCCAGCTCGGGTTCGAGATCGTCCACTGTGGACTGCCAGCCCAAGCCCAGTGCCTCGACAGGGTCGACGTGGGTGTAGCGGCTTGTGGGGTGTTCACCGCGCCAGACGCCACCGCCTTGCCACGGGTCGTCCAGGCGCAGGTGTACCTGACCATGCAGCAGGCCTGTGGTGTCGTCGGTTTCCCGTCGGGCGTAGTCGCTGATGACCACGTTGGCGTGGCAGACCGCGGTGGCATACCCAGCCCCTACCAGTTGTGCGGCGCTGTCGTGCATCGTGCGCAGCCGCGGCCCGATCGCGGTGTAGGTGACGGCGCGATCGGGCGCCCAGCGTCCCCGTGCCGAGGGCACGGCCGAGCGCGCGAGTCCAGCCGCCAGACTGCCCAGATCGTCTCCGCCGAGCGGGCCGGGGTCGGCCAGCCGAGCGGCCAGCGACGCGCGGGTCATGGCGTACCCGCGCCAGAGGCGCAGCTCGGGCAGGCTCGCCAGCGCGTCGGCGATCGTGCCCAGTACCCCGCTCAGCGCGGCGGCCAGCTGCTCCTCACCCGCTTGATCGCTCAGCACCGTGGACAGCGGCATCGGAGCGGCCATGGACAGCAGTTGCGTGCGTGCCCGGGTCAGCAGGTAGCGCGCATACAACGTCGTGTCGTCGAGATCGGCCTCACTCCGGCTGTGATAGCGCGCGTCCAGAAGCAAGTGCCCGTCGGCGTCGAGCCAGCGGCCGCGTCGGCGCAGCCGGTCCAGCCGCGGCCGGGTCAGCGAGAAGTCTTGCCCGAACGCGTCCACGTCGGCGACCAGCCGCTCGCGCAGCACGACCTCGCCGGCGCCGGCGTCGGTCACGCCGGGACCGACCGCGCCTGCGGGAGCGCCCGACAGCCACGCGGGCACGGTGCCGTCCGGGGACAGCTCGGGGTGCGCCCCCTCCTTATAGGCGATCTCGGCATACAGCGGGTGCTCACCGGCTGCGATGTTGACCATGGCGCCGACCGGCAGCGCCTCGGTGGTCTCGCCGAACCGCACGCCGGGGAAGTCCTCCAGCCGGAGAGGACCGCCGACATATCCGCCGGTGGTGAGGTCGTAGCCGAAATAGGCGGCGTTGAACGCGACGTTGAGGTGGACCGGTGCGCGCCGGGCGGCGACCAGGGCCGACAGGTAGCGCGTGAGGCGCTCGCGATCAGCGAGGTCGGTGGCGTCCCAGCCGAGCGCCATGCGCGGGGTCAGGACCGGCTCGTCGACGAACGGGCGCCACAGCGCGGCGCTCGCCGCAGTGTCGAGGGTGGTGGCCGGGCTGGGTGTCTCCTGCAGTTCAGTCATGAGCGATCACTCCGGCCGCGTTCGGGGTGGGCGCCCAGCACGCGCCTGCTGGCGGGCATCCCGCCGCACGTGTCCGGCCTCGCGCCAGCGCCCATCGGCCGGCACGACGCGGTTCTCGGCCTGCAGCCGCGTGAGCGCGTCCTCGACATCGCCGAGCCGGATGGTGGGGTTGACGCCGAAGTAGCGGCTGTTGGCCAGGCCCGCTCGCAGGCGCACGCGGCGGCGGGTGCGGGGGTTGAAGTAGCTGTCCTCACCACGTAAGGCGCGGACGAGGTCGTAGGGATGCGCTCCGGCGTAGACCTCCCAGACCAGCCGGAAGACCTGTTCGTCCAGTCGCCGCAGCCGGTGTGCGGCGTCCGTGCGCCGGCGCGCGAGCTGAGACAGCGGTGTCTCCAACGCCGCCCCCACCGCTGGCTTGACCTCGCCCGCGGGCCAGGTGGGCGTGTTCCAGTGCGCCGAGCAGCGGTTCAGCGCGGTGGTGCAGCAGCCAGGGGGCAGCTCGGGAACGCCGAAGTAGTCGGCGAACTTGCGGTGAGCGCACGTGGTGACATCGTCGAAGAAGTCGCGCAGGAGCCGGATCTCCTCACGGGCGCGAGCCGCTTTGCCCGACACCGTGCCCAGGAAGGACGCAGGCAGCACCGGGGTGTGCACAGTGATCCCGGTGACCAGCCGCCGGCTCGGCGCGGCCGAGACGTCGAGCAGTCCGCGATCATGCAAATCGGCCAGCAGGTGCCATGTTCCGGCTGGGTCCTCGACGACCGCGCGGTATCCCGGCACGGCCGTGGCCAGAAATCCGTCCAGGGCGGCGACGTCGAGCCGTTGCCGTCGCAACGCTTGCGCGCTCGAGGTGCGCGCGGGCAAGGCCAGTACCGCAGCGATCACTTGCTCGCTGATGACGTTGCCACGCTCGTCGGCCCTCGGCCCAGCATGGAGCAGCTCACCGGGCTTGACCGCGCACCACGGAGGGAAGTCGCCCTGATCACTGACCGCGCCCAGCCCCGCGAGCGCGGAGAAGGCGCGCAGCACCCCGGCGGTATACGCGTCAGCGGTGCGGCTCGCGCGGGCGTCGGTGGGCGTGAGCCGTCCTGCGTCCAACTCCTCGCCGATAAGCCTGTCGGCGACACTGGCCGCGTCCAGGACGTGCCCGCAAGCGAGCACGGCCTCACCCATGCGCACCATCAGCCGCACGGGCAGGTCGCTGCCCGTCATGAATGCCACGGTGTTCAGACCTCGGCTGGTCAGCACCGCCAGACCCACGTTGGCCGGTGGCGGCTGCGTAGGACCGTCACCACCACCGTCTACCGGAGCCGAACCGATGGTGTCCGCCGCGGGCCCTGCCGCGGCCGCAGCGCCGCCGGCGGCGTCCCTGCCCGCGCGCCCGATCTGCTGGTACAGCGCTGCCAGGTCCGTGGGGGCGCTGACACAGAACACCGTGCGCACATCGGCCCGATTCACGCCCAGCCCGAACGCGGACGTCGCCACGATCACCAGCGGAGCGAACCCTTCGTCCCCGCGGGAGGGCGCCTCCCGGAACTCGGTCATGACCGCGGACTTCTCGGCCTCGGTGAGCCTGCCGTGGAACCGGCGTACCCGCGCGCCGCCTTCGCCCAGCAGGTCGCGCAGGTGCGCGTGCAAGGCCACGACCTCCTTGACAGTCAAGCAATAGAAGATGGCATGGTCCTGCACGGCCTCGAGCACGGTCTCGGTCAGACCCGCGTACAAGGCCGGGCCCGCGGTGGCCAGCGACCGGCGGAAGATCGCCAACTCGGGTCGGATCGGGTTCTCCCGCACGGTGATCAACGTCCCGGCCGCGGCTTCGGCGGCTTCGGTACTGCTCGGATCGGCGGACAGACCGAACAAACCCTCGCGCATCGCCGTGTGGACGGTACGGTTCGCGGTCGCCGTCAGCGCGGTCACCGGCAGCCCGAACTCGCCACGCAGGTCAGCGAGGAAATGCTCGCCACGGCTCATCGCGGGCCGGAAGTCGTCCCACTGCACGAACGTGTGCGCTTCGTCCACAGCGATCCGGGTGACCACACCGGAGGCCACGGCGGCGCGCACGAGGTCGCGGAACCGGCGCTGGCACAGCCGCTCCGGTGAGACATACACCAGCCGGATCCCGTGGTCGGCCCGCCCGAGCAGCTGCTCAGCGACCTCGGTTTTGCCCGCCCGGCTGCTCGACTCGCGCAGCGGCGCCACCAGGGCACGAACCGCGCCCCCGATACTGCGGTTGAGCTCGAGTGCCTGATCGAGCATCAGCGCGACCAGAGGGGACACCACCAGTGTGACGCCGGGCAGCACGAGCGCGGGCAACTGGAAACAGAAACTCTTACCGAAGCCGGTGGGCAGCAACCCCAGCACATTCCTGCCGGAGGTGACGGCCCGGATCACCTGCTGTTGCGACGGTTTGAGCACGGCGGGAGAGTCCGACAGCCGCAGCAGCCCGCCCACGCTGGCCGCGCGGGCCAGCACCTCCTCCTCCAGCGTCCCGCCCGCGCGGTGAGCATCGACCTCCGCTGGGGTAAGAGCGAGTTGCCGGATACGCCGGGTCTGAGGCAGCACCGTGTGCTCCTCAAGCGCCTCGGGCGTGGACAACACCGCCGCGCGCTCAGAGGCCAGCAGCCCATGCTCGGCGAAAAACCGCCAGATCCGGGTCCATCCCTCGCTCATCGGGCCAACATTGCCGCCGCCGCGTTCACCGGTGACCGGGTCATCGACCAGCAATCCCTCATCCAGCGACCCAAGGAACGTCTGCCGGTAGGCGCGGCGCAACGCGGTCTGGCCACCGAGCTTACGATCGGAGACGACGACCACGCCGACATGGCGTTCGGACCGGATCAGCCGCCCCACCGCCTGGCGCAACTGCAGCGCCGCCAACGGCAAGTAGTAGAACTGCGTCGCGATCGCCTCAGGATCCTCAGCGTGCGCGGCCTCCGCCCGCGCGGTGATCGCGGCACGCCGAGCTTCGATCACCGGCGCTGCGAACGGCGCGAACGGCAATTTGTTGATCCACACCATCCGCAACCGGCGCTCGTCGGCGACGTCAACGCCCTGCCACAGCCCTTTCGTGCCCACCAGGACACCACCACCGTGCTCGGCGTCGGTGAACTCCCGCACTCCCCGCGGATTGCCCAGCACTAGCGAGGACAGCACCGGCGTCCGATCCTGGCGTGCGTGCAACTCGCCGGCCAGGAAGTCCGCGATACCGCCCGCGGTCGAGCGAGCCGTGGTCAGCACCAGCGCGCCCCCGTTGTACCCGCCCCGCTCGTCACCGGCCTCAGTGACCATCTCGCGTGCGTAACCAGCGAGTTGATACGCCACGGTGCGCATCGCGCCCTCAGCGTGTTCGGCCCACGACGGGAAATCCGAGAAGCACACCAGCGCGGCCTGGCGTGTGTAGTCGAACGGTGTGGGCAGATGCAACGTCGCCATCCCGGGAGCGAGCCCGAGCCGCTCCCGGATGAAATCCCAGGTGTCGGCCACCCGCAGGGTCGCCGACACGTAGTACGTACGCTCGAAGGCCGATAGGAACTGCTGCCATGCCGGGTCAGCGGCTAGTTCCACAGGACTGGTCGATACGCGGAACCGGTACGAGCGCAGATCAGCGCGCAGAGCCTCCAGCTCTTCGGCGTAGACCACCCGGTTCGACGTATCCGGCGGCAGCGATCCGCGGGCGGCCTCACGCGGATCAAGGACACTGTCGTCATCATCGACAGAGTCGTTCTCGTCCTCGTTCCTGTCGTCGATCGCCGTCTCGGCCGGCTCGTACTCCAGCGCGGCCACCTCGACCGGGGCACCGGAACCTGCGGCCACATCAGCCGCCCGCCCGATAAGTTCGTCGATGTCCTCGACGATCGTCGCGCACGCGTCAGCAATCGAGGCACAGCGCGTCAGCAGTGCCCGGATCCGCTCGGCGTCGAGGTAGTCCAGGCTGGCGCTGTGAACGGTCAGGTACCGCGCCACAGATCCGGCCAGCGCCCGGCACTGCCCGCCCAGGCGCAACAGCAAACCGGTCAGCGTCCGCACCTGCCCCACACCCGCGGCACCCGCGTAGGCGCTGGCCAAGGTCACCGTGCGCGACCCGACGACGGTACCCGCCACCGGTCCGCGCGCGTCGAACGCCCGGCCCGCCACCCGCGGCAGCTGCTCATGATCCAACAGGAAACCCAGGTTCGCCGCAGCCTCACGTACCGCGTCCCGCTCACCGCCACGCCGCGCGGACTGGGCCCACGAGGTCACCTCGCTGAACAGATTCTCGACCGCCCGGTAGTCCACCGACGTGGTCAGCGCCGACGTGGCGGCGTCTTCCAGTTGGTGGGCCTCATCGATCACCAGCAGCGTCTCCGACCCCAGTGCACGCACCTCGTCGAGGTGGGCAAGAAGCAGGGCATGGTTGGCCAGCACCAGCCGATGTGACGTGAGCGCCTCCCGGACCGCGTCGGTATGCACCGCGACGCCCGTAGCCGCGTCCGCAGGGTAGTCACCGTTGCTGCCCTGGCTCAGCGACTCCAGCCAGACCGGCAACACCGGCCCGGCATAGCCGCCGAAGAACGCTGGCACGTCGACGGGATCGACCGACCGCGCGATCCAGGAACGAGGCGCCTCGGCGGCCTCGGCCAGGCGCAGCACCACATAGATCACCAGCTCACGAAACCGGACTTGGGCGAGGAATCGGTTGCCCGCACTGGCCCCGGCCCGGCGTGTGGAATCCAGGGTGGTCGCGTCGGCCAGAGCCACCGTCAAGGCGCGCAACGACAACCGGTTGTCGCCACCTTTGACCACGTCGCTGGCTTCGAGCAAGCCGGGCACATCCCGCTCCAGCAGCGCGAGATCGCCCGCCAGCTGGGCCTGCAGTTGCTTGGTGTACGTCGCCACCACTGCCGTGCGCCGCGGTGAGCCTGCGAGCCACTCCAGTACCGCGGCCAGGATGGCGAAGCTCTTCCCTGTCCCCGTAGGCGCCTCGACCAGGGCCGGCACTCCCGCCTCGACCCACTCGTGCAACGCCGAGGCCATGCGCTCCTGAGCCGGCCGCCGCCTGGCCGCCGCGCCGTGCGACCGTCCAGCGAGCAAGACCGGATCCACACGCCCGTCCGGTCCCCGCAACGACGGCGCCACAACCATCTTCGAACCGGCGTCCGGGCGCGAAGCAGGATGACGCCGAGGCCGATGGCCAGACAACAGCGCGTCCAGTACAGCTGCGACCTCACCGGTACTGTGGGCACGCTCGGCCCCTAGGACCTGGCCAGGATCACCGCCGCGCGCCGCGACCCCCAGATGGCGTACCAGCGTCCACGCCGGGGAGTCCACGCCCACCGATGCCACCAGGTCACGCAACGACGCTGGCCAGCGCGCGAACTGTTCACCAGCCCGGGTGAGCAGGCGCACCAGCAAGTCCGCGTCATCGCCGGCGTCGTGCCAGCTCAATCCTGCACGCTCGACGCCAAGATCGTCGGCCAGATCAGCGAGGCGGTGACTACGCGCCCCCGGCCACAACGCCAATGCCAGGTAGTAGGCATCCACGGGCACTGCCTCCAGCGCAGGCACCTCGGCGCGTTCATAGGCGGCACGTAATAAGGGGAAATCGGCTTCGGTCCCGTTGTAGGCGACGAGTGCCTCGGCGCCGTCGACGTAGCGACGCAACTCCTCCAACGCCACTGCCGGACTCACTGCCTCCTCGTTATGCCGCGCTCGCAGTGCCGGTGCCCGAATCTCCCAGCCAGGGTCCGGCAACTCGAGAAACCAGCTCCGACTCGGAGCCGCCGCAGTCCATTCCGTGTCGGTCCCCATTCGGACAGCACCGACCTGAAAGATCCGTTGGTCCAGGTACGGTTCACTCGCGGTCGTTCGCACAACCGACTCCAGGTCGATCGCGACCGCGCGAATCACGCCCGAGGTCGGGGGCACGGCGCACGCTGCAGGCGTGGCCACATCAACCGCCACGGGCACACGCAGCCGGCCCGCCTTCTCCACCAACTCACCCGCGCTGAGAGCTTGCGCAATCAGTGTGGCCACTCGCCGAACCGGCAGATTCGGATACCGCAGTCGCGCGCGAGCATGCAGGTCGTCGACCGTCACACCCTCGGCAACCTCAGCAACCAGGCGGACGAGTTTGCGTACAGGCGAAGAGACAGACCGCGCCCCAGCGTTAGACTCCATCTCAGGCAGACCTCCTCGAACGCCGACCAGCGACGAGTCTCCCCGACCTACGCGGGCTCGCCTCCGCGGCTTCCTTCGCCGGGAACAGCATGCTTTGCCAGCTTCCGCGTATCCGGCGCACGATCCTCACGGCTTTTTTTGACCACGCAGGCCGACAGCGCACTGCACCGAATTTTTCGTTCAGCATCACACGGGAATGTACAGACCGACACGGACCAGAAGCCGGTAGCTTCGCGGCCTCGCCGTGTCGCGACACCACCGCAGCGGCCTGATCGCCTTGAACCAAGGGAGTGCCCAGCGTCAACCGAGCCACGTTCACACGGTCCCCTAATTCCTGGTGACGCAGCCTAGGTGCCCTGCACCTGGATAAACACGACGAGAGAGGCACCGTCAGAAACACCACGGTGTTGCCGAGGCCCACGTTGAGCGGCGGTAGTACGTCGTGCACGAGCTCTGCTGCCTCCCGAATCTTGCCGATGCCACAAGATCGGTCACCAGTCGCACACCGTTACAGCACCGACGACATACCCTTCGCAGCCTGCTGCAAATCGGTCACCAACATCATCGCGCATTCGTGATTTCGGAGCACCCAGTGACCTCAACGACCCCGAAACCGCCGAACGCGTGAATGCGCAGGCAAGCAACCTCGGGGTCGACTCTCTACGACCTACTCGTCACTGACGAACTGGTCTAAAGAGTTACGGAAACGTCTCGTTCGCTCAATCTCGCGCGATGTGCCTTCAGGCAATTCAGCACACGAGCACAAGCATGCGATAAGGGGTTCTGCCAGTGATGCACACGAAGACACCTATGCCCCGCGCCGGCATCGTCCCGCCATAACCTCGCGGCCGCACGCGCCTGCTTCCCAGCCTCGACCCACGTCCTCGACCCCCGCACTTGGCTTCAAACGGACGTCATCCGCCGACCGACACACGCGACTTCGCCAACTCCGCGCTGTCTTTCGGCTAGGCTTGCTCGTCACCGAGGCCATCAACGCACTCGCAGGCCACAGGACGCGACCCCGCTGACGACGGCCACCGTCCCAGCCTCGCGCTCGATCGCGAGGGCGACCAACGCTCCGGTGTACACGATCAAGCAGTCGTGGTCCGCCGCGGTGCGGTCGTTCGCTTTCCACACCTCGGCGACGCTGTACGGGGTACCCGGCCAGCCCGACCCCGAGATTGGCCCTCGACGATCGCAAGGGTCCCTCTCCTGCACAGCCTGCAGGTGCCTAGCGCGCATCGCGGGTACGCCGTCGATCCCCACCAAAACTGTCGGTGGGCGGTGCTACCTTATTCCCAGGCGATAGCGCCCCAACTCGCCACCAGGCCCGGAGCCATGAAACTCATGGCCCCGGACGAATCACGCCGTCACAAGTTGACGGCGCTCGGACAGCCACGCAGATGAGTCGGGGTGCTCCGAACGTCAGGCGCGGGCACCCTGCCCTCGCCCCGCGAACGGGAGCGCTCGGAGGTTCTGTCCTTCGCGTTGATCGCGTCAGCATGCCGCCGTGCCCCCACGGCGCTTGATCAACTAAGGACAGAGACATGGTGGCATCCACCGCCGTCGCACCGGATTCCGGCGACGACGATGTTCAACGCATCAGCCCGGTCGAGGCGAAACTGCGCGCCAGCCGCATCAAGCCCATGACGTTCGGACAGTTCAAAGCCATCCGCGCGGAGGCGCTCACCATCGGCCTGCCGGCTGAGGTGGCCACGACGCTGCCCTGGTACGCCGCAGATCCGCAAGCCATGGTATCGGCCCTGCGCGCCGCACCCAGCCATAAGGAACTCGTCGCCCGCGGCACCTCGGGCCTTCTGGTGCAGCAGGACGTGCTGACCTGGATGATCCAGCGGTCGCTGGAGAACATGCGAGCCGAGCCCTTCCGCTACACCGGACGTTACGCACTCGACCGCTACAGCACCCTCGAGGACGGTTCCGCTCTGCGGATGGACCTCACCGGGCACGCCTCGCCCGCCGAGGCCTTCGCCCATATCGCGCAGCAACTGGACGTCGTCGACGCCCACATCGACGCCAACAGCCCCTACGGCGAAGACATCCGCCGCAACGGCGTGCGCCGCGGCGGGGTCCTGTTCCCGCTGGTTCTCGACCTGCCGGGCGGTACGCGTATCGGTGGTTACGAATCCGCGGACAGCTACTCGCGCACCATGTACGCGCAGAAGTTCAACGGCATCACCTCCTCTCAGGTCCTGACCTCGTGGATGACCTTCCCCCCTGCCACGGCCAAGGAGTTCAATAGGCACCCGATGAAGGAGCTGCGGGACAAGGTGCTGGCCACCGCCGCCGCGGTGCGGGAGGGTCGGCCCGTCAGCGACGACGACGTCGAGTTCATGCTGCGGTCGGTGATGCCGAAGAGCACCGTGGTCCTGAAGGCCGACCCTGACGCCACCGACGTGGACCTCGACGAGGTCCGGCGCAAGCTGGTCAGTGAGCAGCACCTCGACCGCCAACTCGACTTCACCGAGGACACGCGTCACGAGACCCGCGCCGAAGCGGTGATCGGCGAACTGACTCGCCGCAACATGCTGCCGGCAGGCGCCGGCTTCACCCAGGAAGACATCCTGACGATGCTGGAAACCCCGAGCGCCGCCCTCCAGTGGCGCGGCACGCACCGCGATGACGTCATGGTCGCGGCCGCGGCCGTCTTCCTGCCGACCCCCCGGTCGCGAGAGGACCGGCTCATCCCGCGCGCGGTCGCCAGCCGCGGCGTCATCGAGCCCGGCAACAGTAAGTCAGGCCGCCTCAGGTCCGACCTGGCCACCCAGGTGGTGATGCGCTCCATCAACCTCGGTATCCCGGACCGCAGCATGCGCAAGTCCGCCATGGAACGCGCGTTGCGGCACCGCGGTGTGCGCGGTGCGCAGCTCGATTCCCGGCCGGTGCCCGAGCTGCTCGCCACCGCCCTGGCCGAGCTGGCCGCTATCGACCATGGTCGCCGGCGCGGAGAGTCTCTGCCGTGGGGGGCTGCCATCCGCCAGCTGGTTCTGCGTGGCGGGTTCTACCTCTTCTTCGGCCCGGAGATGATCATCGGCCGTAGCGGCCTCGGTGGCAAGAAAGGCGAGGACAACCGAGAATCCACTCAGATCATCGACGCCCTGGCCGCCACCCCAGCCGGTCTTCAGCAGCTCGCGCAGGCGATCTTCGACGGCCGTAACGGGGTCTCCGTCCGGAAGATCCCGATCGACTGCACCGCCCAGGACATCACCACAGAGCCGGCAGAGGGGGACAGGCTGGACGCCGCAGGCCTGCGTGACTGGCTCGCCGGGGTGACCAAGGCGGCGGAGAAAGCCCGCCTGGGGGAGGCGGACAGCGCGCTGGCGCGCGTCAGCCAGGACTCCGAGCACGCGGCGAAACTGGTCGACAAGCTCGAAAACCTGGTCGAAAAGATCGCCTCGCACACCGACATGGTGCCCGGGGATGATGGAAAGCCCCAGCCTGCGGGACCGCCGCACGTCAACACCTATGGCGTGCGCGACACCAAGAACCTCCACTCCCGGTTGGCCGAGCTGAGCAGGCGCTTCGAGATGTGGAACATGAGGTTCGACGTTCACGCGGGCACCGACGAGCACAGCGAGGCCGCCCAGTGACGCGGCCCCCGATCCGGTTCACCCTCGACCAGGCACACCGGATCCACGGCGTGCTGGCCGGCTTGATCCCGCAGATCGGCGACCCTGGCCCCTACAACTCGCTCGGCGTCGTGTGCGGCTCGATCATGCCGAAGCTGATGCCCATCGAAGACGTCCTCGACCGGACCGTGTACACCGAGCTGCGCACCGCGGTTTACGTCGTCACCGACGACGTGGGCATCGTGCGGTACGTCGGGTCGATCGACCGTCGCACCCCTGCCTTGCGCTCGCGGCTGACCGAGCACGTCAAGGCCCGCGGCCCGGCCACACAAGCGGCGTGGACGAGAGTCGGGATGGTGCTGGTGCCCGACGGAGCTCCGCGCGCGTTGGTCCAGCAGTGCGAAGGCTGGGTCGGGCGTGTGCTCGACCCCCTGGACAACGGCCGCCTCCCGTCGGTCGGAGCAGGGGAATGGACTCCCCGCGCTCGAGCAGCTTGAGCAGGTCCGTGGCGGCTCGGACACCGTCGTGTCGAGCCCGCCACGGGCACGCTCGCTTCCAGTAGAGCTGTGGACACTGCCTGACCGTGTGGTCGGCGTCGAACCGAACTCGGCCCTAACGTGGCTGCGGTCGTCTTGGCCGGGACGCTCAGGATTCTCAGCCAGCACTGATCCACGACTACCTCCAATTCGCCTTGTAGACCGAACCCGGGTTGCTCGCTGCGGAAAACAAACGTCGGGTCGAGCGGCTCTTTGGGCTCGCCGGTGCGCCATATTGCCCGTTAGGCTTTCCCGGTCATTCCTCATGTCGCACGACCGCGTCGATCCCTAGCCGTACCTCAGGGAACTGCCGCCCGGCATGGACGCACTGCCCTGCAGCGTTCTCGACCGGTGGATCGTCTGCCACGCGACGACCACCGGCGGCCAGTAGCTGGCCCTGGCTTTTGGCGCGGTCACCTCGGGTTCGCTGCGGAGGTCGGTTCCAACGGTTTCCCAGGGAAATCGGGAGCGGCTGGTGTGCGTGGTTGATAAGGTCTGCGCACGCATGGAGTAGATCAGTGGCAGATCGTCCCGCTCCGGTCGGGAAGGGCGCGGGTTCGATTCCCGCCTCCATGGCCGATCAGCCTCGATGTCCGATCAACTGTGGAGTCCGCCGTGCCTGAGCAGAACCGCGCCGCATCAGCCGGTTACGCGACGGGTCAGCTGGCGCGGGCGCTGGCTGCGGCGGTCAGCGCGGGCACCGAGGCCGACCGGGAGCGGGCGTTGCGCAAGCTGCGGCGCTGGGAGGATGTCGTCAGCGGGATGGCCGATGCAACGCTCACGGTCGGTTCCCGCACCCCGGTGGCGGACACCCCGGCGTGGGTGACACTCGAGGTCGCGCACGGCGGGTTCGCGACCGGCAGGTATCTGGCCGAGGTGCCGCTGTCCGAGGACGAGGCGGCCCGCGTCGCCTGCCTGCCCGACGATGTACCCGGGCGCAATGGGCGCGAACGGCTCAACCTCTGGTACCTCGGTGACGCCGGTCAGGCCGAGTTGCTCGACGCGCTGCGCCGCGGTCACTACCGGGTCGAGGTGCCCGAGGACGCGGCGCTGCCCGTGGTGGCCTTGCTGCTGGACAAGGGTCACCCGGAGCAGGCTCTCGACCTCGTGGCCGAACTGCGCCCGCTGATGCACCGGCTGCGGCTGACGCCACGTTTCGAGCCGGTCACCCGGCCGTCGGATTCCGCCGTCCGCGTCACCTCGGTGGACGAGGCCGCCGCGGCGCTGCGTGCGGTGCGGGTCCCGGCGCAGATCGCCGCGATGCGGGACACGCTGAGGGTGTGGGATCCGCTGTACGACCGGCTGGTCGCGTTGTGGTGCCGGACCGTTGACGGCGAGTTGCCGTCCCTGGAGAAGGGGACCGTGCGCGGGGGCTGGCCCTGCCGGACGTGGCCTGCGGACTGGGCGGCGGCCCGGGCCGGGTGGCTCGCGGACTTCGCCGGCACGTGTCGCACCCACACACCTTCGGGCAGGCAGACCAGCCCGAAGAGCAATTTCGCGATCCTGTGCCGCGCACTGGAGTCCTGCCCGCAGGGCAGTGACGCGCTCACCGCGCGGGAGGTCGGCCGGATCCGCCGCGCCCTCGCCAGCACGCTCAGCCGCCGGGGCGCCCCGGACACCGAACAGCGTGGCGGGTGGCGCACCGCCCAGGCCGCTACCGTCACGGCGCCGACGAACGCCGCACTCGCCGCTGTGCTCGCCGGCAGGCTGGACCGCTACCCGGCCGAGAGCGGTCTGCCCTCGCTCGAAGTCGCGACGGCCGCGGTCTCCGACACCGAGACGACCGCCACCATCCCCAGCGGTACACCGATGCCGGACCGCCTGGTGCGCAAGGCGGCACGGGCGCTGGAAGCACCGGCGGACGAGCTGGTGGACCTCGGCGTGATCCCCTCGGGGGAGACGCTGGCGCTCGTGCTGCCGCAACTGACCTCACGGCTGCTCAGCGCGGCGATCGAGGACCCGGTCGTGGCCCGGCTGCACGAGCAGACCTACACCGCGTTCCGGCGCCGCCGCAGCCTGCTGTTGCTCAACCTCGAGCACCAGGTGCGGTTCAGCGAGCTGCCGTGGGTGGACGCACTCGCCCGTGCCACTCACCCGAGCCGGGCACCGCCGCGGCCGCACTCCGCGTCCTGCGCCAGACCACGATGCTCGCGCTCACCGCGTTCCCGCACGCCGTGCTGCCGAATCCGCTGGTGTCCGAGCTGAGAACGCTGGCGAAGCAGGCCGGGCTGAAGCTGCCGCTGGTGGAGGAAGTGGCCGCGGACATCTTCATGGGCACGTTCACCACTACATGGCGCGACGCCGCCGCGGTGGCGAGCCGTCTGCTGGCCGGCACGCTTTACGCGCACTATTACGACTTGCCCGCGGACTGGTCCGAGCCCTCGAAGACGGTCCTGCGCTGGGGCAAGCGGACCGCTGCGGACTTCACAGCTGTGTGCCGCACGCGGGCGGGTACCCCGGGTGGTTCCGTCGCGGCGAACGGCATGCTGCTCGAGCAGAGCCAGATCCTGACCACGCACAACCTCGCGGTGCTGGTCGATGCCCTGGATTTGACCGGCGAACTGCGCGAACGCGCGCCGCAGCTCGCAGAACACACCTTCGGCTGGATCCGGCGCAGGCTGGGCCAGCGCGCGAGCCACCGGCACGCGGCGCTGATCCAGCTGAAGAACGCCGCGTACGCGTGGCGGCAGGCCCTGTTCCTGCTCAGCTTCTGCGAGCCCGCTGCACAGTTCGCCCACGCGGAAAGGCTGATCGATCAGGCGCGCGGCACCGTACTCGAGCCGGCCGCCGACGGTCTGCGGCACGTGCTCCACGGTGGCCGTTTCACGGCCACCGGCACGGTCCGGCGCGGCGCGGGCGTGCGGTTCCTCGGCTGGACCGAGGGCACGCACCCGCTCCTGGCCCACTCCAGCCGCGGCTGACCCAGGTCTGCATCTGGCCGGGCAGCAACGGCCGTGGCACATGCTCGCCTCAACAGGCCGCGACTGGATCGGCGCCCTCGACACGGGCTTGGACGCGTGCTCGGTGGTGACCGTGCTGCGCGGCGGCGGCATTCTCACCTGCCGCGACCTGCCCCCGATCGGCCACCGTCCGCGCGAAGTTCGCTGCCAGTGCAGTGGCCACGGCGCCCCACTGCTGTTCGTGTGCGGGCGGTGCCGGCGGGACCTCGTCCCTGCGATCACCCCGTCCTAGAACACCGGCGCCTGCGGTGAGTGAAGGCGGGGTTGCTCCATCCGGTCGCCCTCCTGGCCGCCCTGCCCGCCCGCGATCCAGATGTCCTTGGTGCGGATGGTCTCCAGCTGACCGGTCAGCCGCCCCGGCAGGCTCGTCAGCGCTTCGTAGGCCTCGTCACCGATCCGGTTGGCTTCGCGGATGAAGTCGTCCGTGAGTTCGCGCCAGGTGCCCTCCGGGACCGGTCGCTTTTCCGCGCCCCTGCTCAGATCGGTCGCCAGCGACCCCAGCGCACCCATGATGCCGGTCATCGCGGCCGCGCCGACCGGGCCGGTGGCCACGGTGGTGATCGTGCCGACGATGGCCGCGATCGCTGCGGAGACAAAGCTCAGCTCCGGGCCGCTTTCCTCGGCCGGCTCGAGCTTCTGGGCGAAGCGCTCGGTCATCTTCACCATCAGGTCGCGGACCTCGTTCAGCGCCACCAGGTGGATCGCCCGGTACCGGCCCAGCGACTCGGCGATCGCCAGCATCTGGTTCTCGTGGCCCTTGGCATAGGCGAGCGCGCGCTGGTGGTAGGTCAGGAGCTGAAAGGTCCGGTCGTCCTGGACACCACGCTGGATGGCCTCGAAGGCGGAGTGCACGTTGGCCGCGGACTCCTCGGAGGACTCCGGGTAGTCCTCACCGTCCGCCTTCGCCGCGGCCGCCGAATCCAGCAGGAACGGATCAACAAGCTTGCCGAAGGTCTCGCCGATCTGGCCGGGCGGCTGGATCCAGACGTTGGAGAAGGCGTACAGCGCGTAGAAGAACTTGCCGGGATCGATGCCGTCCAGCACCGAACGCAGCTCGAAGGCGTCGTCGGAGTCGCGGAAGTGCCAGCCGCCCCAGCCTGGGCACTCGTGCCCGACCCAGCCTTCGTTGTAGTCGTACTCCAGGCGCGCGCCGCACCCGTCGACCTGGCACACGTACAGGCGGGGCCCGTCGTGCTGGTCCGGGCTGAGCAGGTAGGCGATCCAGCTTTGGAACACGTCCGCGTCCGCCCTGACGTGGTCGTCGATCGGTTCCCCGGGGATCTCCACCGGCATCAGCAGTTCCAGCGGCGGCTTCCGGCTCATCGCACCTTCACCTCACCGATGTCCTGCGCGACGTCCTTGAGCAGGTTCGCCGCGTGCAGGTCCGCCTGCTCCGTCCGCTCCGCCAGGTCGAGCAGGTTGTTCGCGTGGGCCTGCATGTACTCGATGAAGGTCTGCAGCTCGGTGATCTTCGCCTGAATGGTTTCGGCGACCAGGTCCAGGTAGGCGTTGCTCGCCGCCCGGGTGCGCCCGGTTCCGCCGTGCCCGCCCACCCACGCCCAGACCCGGCCGGTGACCAGCGCGAGCGCCTCTTCGTAGGCCCTCTGCTGGGCCCGCCAATTCTCGATCACCACCGCAATGACCTGCTGGACTCCGCCGCGCAAGATTTCCGGGTCGACGTTGATGTCGGCCTTTGCCATGGACCCTCCCCTCGGGCCACGAGAACCGGTGCCGTCGACCGGTGCACGGAAGGCTAACAGCCGACGGCAGCGGCGTGGTGCCGTTCGCGGGCGACGATTGCGAAGGGGAATCAGTCCGCGGCCACGGGTCCAGCAGGTAGAACGGGCTGCGGTCGCCGGTGTGGTCGGTGAGGTGGTAGCGCATGGTGGTGTCCAGACTCACCACACTCAGCAAAACCTGCACCGCTATACGTGCGCCGTGCGCCGTTGCTGCCTGCGGAGACTGGGCGGTGGGGCGGGCGCTGGCCGCAGCCAACAGGGTGCAGGTGTGCCTGTGGGCTGGTGGTGTGTCGGCGCTGGCGGATGTGTACTCAGTCGGCGCGACCACGTCGATGACCTGCGCCGGTGACGGTGTCGGGAACGACGCCGTGGACAGCGCGCGCACGCGGCAGTTGTTGCGCTCGCGGTACCGCTCGTTCGAGTCGCGGTACGGCCTGGCATGTAGCAGGCGACAGGCGGAGAACGACAGTTCAGGAGTGACCGAACCCGAGAACCTGACACGAGCTCGCGCTCCCGCCGCTGCGGAGGCAGCGAGAGCGCGCGGACTCGACCTGCCGAGGGCCCGGCCGCCGTTGCGTCCGATTCCCACGTGGGTCATCGCGGTGGGTGTCCCGGTCATGGTGCTCATCGCGGCAGGTACGGCATGGCTGCTGCTCGCTTCGGGGGCGACGAGAGAGCAGCTGGACGCGGTACGAACCGCTGGCGCACTCGGCATCGGCTTCGGCGGGGCAGTGGGGCTATGGCTGGCGATTCGCCGGCAGCGTTCCACCGAACTGGACTTGCTGCAGAAGTACGAGGACCACGAACTCGCTGTTCGTGCCGCGACTCACGCCGAGCACGACGCCCGCGAACGACGAATCACCGACCTTTACCTGAAAGCTGTCGAGCAGCTCGGCTCGCCGCAGGCCATGCTTCGGCACGGTGGCCTCTACGCACTGGAACGACTTGCCCAGGACAACCCGAGCCAACGACAGACCATCGTCGACGTGGTCTGCGCCTACCTGCGGGCTCCCGACGCGCTACTGCGGCGTCCCACCAACCGTAGGTTGGGAGTGAGGCGACCGCTATTGAAATCCGCGTCGACGCGAGCTGCCACAGCCAAGGCCGACACCCGCGTGGCACCGGCACGCTGCGACCTGGAGATCGAGGCCCGAAACGAACGCGAAGTCCGCCTTACCGCTCAGCGGCTCCTCGCCCGCCACCTCCGGCCCGTCCGCGACCAGGCATCGACGCCCACCTACTGGGAAGACATCGCCCTCGACCTCACTGGAGCAGTCCTGACCGACTTCGATCTCACAGATTGCCACCTCCGTGAAGGCCGATTCAATAAGGCCACCTTCAATGGAACTGCAAGGTACACTGGCGCTAGGGTCGACCAGGAAGCCTCGTTTGACGGTGCGACGTTCGCCGAAGATGCCAGGTTTGATCGGGTGACCGTCAACGATCGGGCCACCTTCGTCGGGACGGTCTTCCTCGGGTGCGCCAATTTCAGAGAAGCGAACTTCGTTCGCGCAAACTTCTCCGCAGCGCAATGCGCCGAAGCTGCCCACTTCAGCTGGGCAACCTTTACTAGAGACGGCGACTTCCACAACGCGAATTTCGCTGGATACACCGCCTTCAACGGAGCCAGCTTTCTCGGTTACGCTGGATTTCACGGCGTTTCTTTCCACAGTTCCGTCACGTTCCGGGACATCCATCCCGTGGATCATCTCTCGCGCACCAAGGCCGAGATCGCCGAAGGCGGCTCTGCGAGGTTCGCGAATGAGATTCCTAAACAGGTGGCATCTTACCTTGCGACGGCGAGCGATGCAGGTAGGCCAGAGGCGCCGAATCCGGCAACATAGGCCGGTTCCGCGCACCACTCCGTTGACATCGTCTTGAGGGTGGAATGCTTAACGAGGAACGTCAGATGACAAGACGCATACCCGCGGGTTCGTGGAGGCAGTGGCGCCAGAGTTGCGGCGGTCACCTGTTCAGCGCAGGAGTTGCTGGCCTCGGCGCGCTCGCACGCATGCCACCCGCGGCAAGACAACCATACTGCGAGTGCTGTCGTACCGTGTTCCGCTCGACCTCGCGGTATTTGTTTGCCTGCACGACCACAGCGCTCAGCGCGTCGACGACGCTGAGCGGCTAGTTTCGCTCTACGCTGGGATTCATGAGCATGGAAGAGTTCGATCTCCACGATCCCGTCGACCTGGCCAAACTGGTATTCAGCGCAGAGGACGGCGTGATCCAGGACAACCTGACGTGGCAATCTTGGGCGGTGACCACCGACACCGGTGAGGTCTTCGTCGACGTGTACCCCGACTGCAACCCGATGGGCGAGCACGACGTCCCGGCCTACCGCTACCGCGTCGAGCACGTTGGCGAGCCACCCGAACACCCCAGACCGTGAACGCCGAGCAGAGCGACGCGGGACGATAGCTCCGCGCGGCCGATGACCAAGCACGCCGACAGCCCCTGCCGCCGGACCGCTCTCCGATGGCTTCATCGGTAGTGGCGTGTGGAACTAACCGCCGCCGACAGTGACCGGTTCAAGGTCGTCTGGAATGCCGTGGCGGTCGCCAGGCGCGCGGCGCCGGCCGCTGCCTTTCGCAGCTCAGGGCCACCTGTCCCGCAGCGGATCACCCACGGCCATCCGTACGGGGCTTCACGGCGTCCGCAAGGACCCACTGGGATACCCGCGTGTAGCCCTCGCCGGAGCGGTACGAGAACGCAACGAACGCCACCCAGTGGCCCGAGGTCATCCGGTTCCACATCTTCAGTTCGCCGGGCACCACGGCGCGGAAGTCGATCCCACCCTCCAAGTGGACCCCATCCGAGGCGTCCACCGGGTACACCATGGCCAAGTTCACCCACACCGGCTTGGACACCTTCAGGGTCTCCAGGTACCCGCGCTTCGGCGACGGCTGCGCGCTATCGATCACGCGTTCGATTATGCGCTGGGCGATCCAAAACAGCCGACCGCACCAGGGAGTGTCTACTCTGCGGCTTCGGTGGGGTCGTCGTGCGCCGAGAGCAGCGTGGCGGGAACGGGCACAAGCCGTAACCAACTGCTTGTGCGGTCGGCAACAGCAGCATCTCCGGTGGTGGCCCATCCGGTCGGCCATGTTGACTGTCTCGGACGCGTCTTCGCGCCTGTCATCACTGCGAAGTTCTCGAACTCCGCCTTGTCGAACGCGGTGTCCCCGGTGAATTCCGCCTTGTCGAACCAGGCGTTCCCGTTGAACTCCGCCTCGTCGAACCAGGCGTCCCCGGTGAACTTCGCCTCGGCGAACACGGCGTTCTCGGTGAACTCCGCCTCGTCGAACCAGGCGTCCCCGGTGAACTTCGCCTCGGCGAACACGGCGTTCTCGGTGAACTCCGCCTCGTCGAACCAGGCGTCCCTGGCGAACTCCACCCCACCGAACCAGGCGTTCTCGGTGAACTTCGCCTCGCTGAACCAGGCGTCCCTGGTGAACTTCGCCTCGTTGAACCAGGCGTTCCCGGTGAACTCCACCCCGCCGAACCAGGCGTACCCGGTGAGCTTCGCCCCGCTGAACGCGGTGTCCCCGGTGAATTCCGCCTTGTCGAACCAGGCGTTCTCGGCGAACTCCGCCCCCCTGAACTCGGCGTCCCCGGTGAACTTCGCCTCGTCGAACCAGGTGTTGCCGGTGAACTCCACCCCGACGAACCGGGCGTCCCCGGTGAACTTCGCCCCGTTGAACCGGCCCGTTCCAATGTGGCAAGCGGAAAGATCGAAGTTGATGAGGGTGGCATCGGTGAGGTCAAGGTTGATGTCAGGCCAGAAGGTGTGAATTGGGCGGCGGGGACGGTTGCCGGGGTGCAGGTGGCGGCTGAGGATGCGCTGGGCGGTCAGCCGGACCTCGCGTTCTTGGCGCAGGTCTTCCGGTGTGGGGGGTGGCGTGGGCGGGTGGAGGCTGATGCGGCGCGCGGCAGCGGTGGCGACGGCGACGCGGGTGGCCGGTGTGCCACGTAAGGACGCGGGTACCCCGGTGCGGCGGGGCGCAGGGGTGTCGGGGGGAGGGGTATAGGGAGCGCGCAGGTACGCGCAGATCACGTCGACCACGGTCTGTCGATGGTCTGGGTTGTCCTGAGCGACACGCTCCAGCGCATAGAGCGCGCCATGGCGGACCGGGGCCTTGTCCGAGCCCAGTTGTTCGACCGCTTTGACATACAGGTCGGTCAGCCGACGCTCGATGGCGTCGTGCTCGGTGGACCACTGGCGACGCCAGGCCAGCACCAGCGTCATGATTGCCCCGGTGCCGGCGCCAACGGCCAATGAGGTGCGGATCAGCTCCAGGCGACCGGTCGGACTGCTGGGGTCGAGCAAGCGCACGAACACCAGCACCGCCACCGCGGTCATGATCACCACCGGCACCACGATCACCAACACCGGACGCCACCAGGGCACCACTGATGAGTTCGAGCGACGACGAGACCGTGAGCCTTTGACCATGCACCCACCATCACGCCGTGGTGTCCGCCCGTTACAGCGAACGGCCCAGCGGGTGGCAGCCGCCTGGACATCGAGGCCGGCCTCGGCTGCAGCAGAAAGGGACGCGCCGCGGCGAATACCGGGCCTCCTCCATGCGTCGACCTTGGCCAGCACGAGGCGGATTCCGTCGGTCAGTGAGGTGGCGTTCGGCGTGGTGCAGCAGTGCCATGCTCACGCCTTGCCCGCGCCACAGCGCCTCGACGGCGAAGATCTCGATCTCGATGAGGGAGCGGGTGAGATAGCCGCGCTGGCTCGACGCGTGCGTGGATGAAGGTCACCGGCGAACATGCGTAGAGCATGCCGATCAGCTGGTCGTGCAGCCGGTGCCGACCGGTCGTGGTGGGGAATTCTCAGGTGCGTGGGTTTACCACGGTTGGCCTGTGCCGCGAGGGCGACTGCTCTCGGAAGCCGCACGGGGTGACGGCCGTTGCGGATCCTTGTGCGATAGCGCGAATGGTAGCCGCGCCGGGTACTCACCCGCGATAGCGGAGTGACTACACGAGGTCGCAACACGCGCCACGGTGGCTGGTTGCGGGCCCGTCGTGCCGGTGAAGAGCCCGGCAGTACCAGGTTCGGCCTGGGGCAGCGCAGTGTCAGCCGGATGCCCGCGTGGGAAAGTATCCCGCTGCGCAGATCGCGGACGTGGTCACGGCAGCTTTCGATGTGCTCGGCCGTCAGGCTCTGCCAAACCCAGACCAGCGATCCACCGCCACAGTGACAGCAGCACCACACCGGCGAGTACGAGCACCAGCACGGTGGCCACCGACACCACCCACACCGGAAGAGTGCGAGCCGCTCCGTGCTCGCGACGAACGTTGCCGGAATGCTTCTCGAGACCGGCCATCTCCACATGATCGCCCACGAGCCCGAACCCTGGGTTGTGACTACTGGGCGCAGGCTCGAGAGCCCTCCGCGACTACGAGCCCGACATCGGCGGACGCTGGTACTGCGTCGGCTGGCGGTGGAGGCGCACCTCGACGAGGGCTGAGACCCGAGGAAGGCAGTCGAGCACCCGTTCCGCTGGGTTCGGCCGGACGAGCTCGACGGCCTCGCGATATTCGCCGACACGCGGCTGCTCGCCGCTGGCTTGTTCGCGGTCGTGCCGATGCTCGGCGCCGGCGACGTCGACGCGGTGACCGTGATGAGGTCGCTGGCGGGGTGATGGGCAGTGGTGATTCAGTCTTGGAGGGCGCGAACCCGCTCGTGCAGAGCGGTGAACTCCTCGACCCGCTTGGTGCGCTGCTTCCACAACAGGGCGAGCCACCGCAGGGCGATGGTGCGCCGCGCGGCGTCGAACCGGGCGCGGTTGCCCGGCGTGACGCCGAGATCGGCTTCGGCGCCGGTCCAGACGTCGTCGGGAATGACGCGGGCGCTGATGTGCTCGATGTGGTCGGCAGCGTCGACGGCGATGTCGGAGAAGCCGCTGTATTCGAAGTCCGCGACGTAGGTGGACTCGCCGTCGTGGAGCCAGTTGAGCAGGTTCGCGTCGCCGCGGGAGTAGACGCGGGTGGCGGGCTGTGCGAGCAGTTCGGCGTCGCCGCTGTTCTCCCAGCGGTGCAGGAGAGCGAGCATGTCCGGGGTCTGGGGGTCGTCGGCGGCCTCGGTGAGCTGGCCGGGCCAGACATCGGTGAGCCGGGCGATGTAGTGGCCGATGGAGTCGACGCGATCGAGGCTGGCCAGCGGCTCTTTCAGCGGAATGCTCTGCAGCGCGCGGGTGGTGGTGGCCAGCGACGTGATGGCCGCCGCCGGGTCGAGAACGTCGAGGATCGGGGAGCCGGGCAGCAGTGTCATGCCGAGGGCTGGCTGTTCGGTGTCCTCGTCGAGCCACAGCGGTTTCGGTGCGCTGCCGAGGCCGGCGGCGTGGGTGAGGCCGTGCCATTCGCGCTCGACGCGCTGCCGGTCGGTCTTCTTGTAGAGCTTGATGCAGATCGGCGTGGGGGCCGCGGTCCAGGCGAAGACGTCGTTGTTGCGGCCACCATCGAGTGCGTGCAGCCCATGTTCGTCGAGCGTGGCGGCCAGTGCGTCGGCTCCGGCCGCACGCGCGGTGCGCAGGGCGCTGAGCAGGTCGATGGGAGCGGTGTGCTCGCGGTGGCTGGCCAACGTGGTCATCGTTTCGGACTCTCGGTTTCGGTTCGGCATGGGTGGACGGGATCTGGCGTGGTCAGCGTAGGAGACTGGGCCGGCGGTTTCGTGGTGCCCCGCACAGGGGCTCAGGTCGATGTCGCCCGTCTGGCTGATCTGACGCAGGGTGGCGTGAATAGCGTGGTGTGTGTCGACCGGGTCGAGCCTGGCGGCATCGATGACGGTGAGCTGCGGGTCTCGTTCGGCAAGCAGTGCGTAGGCGTGGTCGACCCAGGTGAGGTGAGCGCGTTGTTCGCCGGTGAAGGCGGGGCGGCGGTCTCCGCCGCGTTGGTCGGCGCGACGGGCGGCCACGTCCGGGGCTATGCGCAGCCACAGCGCTCGGGTGGTGCGCGGCCCGGCCAGAGCTGTGAGGGCGTCGAGCCAGTCGAGGGCGACCTTGGTGGGGGCGCGGTGCTGGCGGAGTAGGGCGGCGATCGCGTAGGAGGCCATCGTGTGGATGCCGCGGTCTTCGATCACGACGGCGGCCGGGTTCTCGGCCAGCGCCGAATCGAGGACGGTGGCGACGAGGTCAGCCCGGATCGCGGCGGTGATCATGGTGTCGGTGATCGCGTCGCCGGTACGCAGGAAGGGGTCTCCGCTGGTGCGCAGCAGGTCGACGAGGGTGGCCGCGACGGGATCGGTGTCCAGGGTGGCCAGGTCGGGGAGGACGGTGACGGGGTGGCCGCTGGCTTCAAGGCATCTCGCGAGCATCCGGCTCTGTGTGCTCTTGCCCGCTCCGGGCAGGCCCTCGAACGTGATCAGCACGCCACGACCTCCTCGCCGGTGAAGCCGTTGATCGCGCTCGCACGCTGGACGATGTCGAGGATGTCGTCGATCAGGGTGGGGGCGGCGGCGATGGTGCAGCGTGAGGCGGTGGTGTGGTCGGTGCCGTCGAGATCGGTCACGTGGGCGCCAGCTTCGCGGGCGATGACGGCTCCGGCCGCCATGTCCCACGTGCGGTTGCCGAGGGTGATCGACGCGCCGAGGGCGGAGTCGGCCAGCAGTGCGAGGTCGGCCGCGGCGGATCCGAGCATCCGGATGCGTTGCGCTTGGGGCGCGAGGGCGGCGTGGATCGCCAGCATCGCCGCGTTGCGGGCGGCGGCGTCGGGTCCGGTGCCGTAGTCGCCGACCGCGATGATCGCCTCATCGAGCCGGGCCGGGCCGGCGATGCGGATCGGGTGGCCGCCCCGGCAGGCGCCGAGACCGTGGGCCGCCCAGTACGTGCGGTCCAGCTGGGGCAGGGCGATGACTCCGAGCAGAGGTTCCTCGTCGACGACCAGTGCCAAGGAGATACCGGTCAGCGGGATGTCGTGTGTGAGGTTGGCGGTGCCGTCGACCGGGTCGATGACCCAGCGGGTGCCGCTGGTCGGGCCGCCTTCTTCTTCGCCTTGGACACCGATTCCGGGAGTAGAGCGGGTCAGCTCGTCGCGCAAAATCCGTTCGATGGCGAGGTCGACGTCGGTGGCCATGTCCCGGTCGCCCTTGCCGGTGCAGGTCCGGGGGCGGTGGGTGCGCAAGAACGCCGCGCCGTGCTCAACGGTCGCCTGCGCTATCAGCAGCAGTCCTGCCAGTTCGGTGGTCACGGGTCTCCACGGTGGTCGGTGCCGGCGGACGAATCAGGGCGTCGGACGGAGCGAGGGAGTGTCCAGGTGGCGCAGGACGATGTCGAGGTTGGTCGCGACGGGCTTTCCGGTGTCCAGCAACAGTTTCGTGCCTGTGATCGGCACGGCGGTGGCGGCGAGTTCCTGGTGTAGTTGCGGGGTGCGGTTGGCCGCTGGGTGGAGGCCGTGCTGGTGATCGACGGCCAGCCGGGCGTGAGCGACGTCGACCGGGCAGACGCATTCGAGCAGCAGCAGGGGGTGCCGGTGCGTCGCAGCGAAGGCGCGCAAGTCCTCGACTTGGCCGGGGGCCAGCCAGGTCCGTCCGTCGAGCACGACGGTCGTGGCGGGCGCACGCCGCCACTGCCAGACCGCGGTGGCGAACAGGACCTGGACGCAGTGGTCGTCCTGGTCGCGGGTGTAGGCGGTGTGCTCGGTGCCGAACAGCGCGTGCCGGACGGTGTCTTTGCGCAGCAGCAGCGCGCCGGGAATGTGGCTGGTGAGCTGCTCGGCCAGCGTGGTCTTGCCGACGCCGGGCAGCCCGGCCAAGGCTATGATCATCGGTGCGGCTCCTCTTTGACGAGGAGGCGGTCCGGGGCGGCAGGCAGCAGAGGCCAATGCGAGCGCAGCACCGACCAGCCGGCGAGGACGCCTGCGTGGTGCGGGGCGGACGGCGCGGTCGTACGAACCTGGCGGATCACGTCGGCGGCGAGCGCCCAGCGCGGCCGTGCCGCGAGCCGGGCCAACGTGTGGTTGACCGCATCGGACGGCGCGAGAACGGGGAGCGGGTGGTCGTGTTGGGGAACGGTGATCCCGGTGCGGCGAGCCAGCAGGTCGATGACGTCGTCGTCGGTGCCGCCGCGCGGCAGGGTCGTGGCCAGGTCGAGGACGAGGAGCGGGACGATCGGGTCGCCGGTCTGCCGCGTCCAGGTCCCGTTGTCCTGGCTGGGCTGGTAGCCCTGGGTGCGGAGGATGGCGTGCGCGCGTTCGGCGTCACCGGGCGCGATGAGCAGGTCGATGTCACTGAACTGGCGGGCGCCGCTGCTGGCGTACAGGACGTGCTCCACGCTGAGCCCGCCGAGCACGACGACGGAAACGCCGACGGTGTGCAACGCCGCGGTGTCGGCGAGCGCGGCGATGCGGCAGGCGTAGGTCTTGTACCGGTTGGTGCGCAGCGTGTTGTCGAGGAACCGCGTCACCGCGCGATCCAGCTCGGGGACGGGGTGGTCGTGCAGGTACGCAGCCAGCAGGCAGAGCGTCTTCGACCGCACCGTCTGCTCAAGTACCGTGCCCAGCTCGGTGACCACGGCATGAGCGATCATCTCGTGGCTGTCGGCACTGGTGCCCCAGCACAAGGCCCGGACGGCGTCCTCGGCGATGCGGCCTGCTCGTCGGTCGGTCATCCCCGACCACCCGGCCCGGCAGCTTGGGTTGCTGTGCGGTCGAGCAGGGCAGTCACTCGGGCTGTCAACGTAGCGGCAGAGTTGGTGACCGGGATCCGAACACACGGCACGGTCCGGGCGAGCTGGTCCGCGACGGCGGTGAGCGCGATCGCGGTCCGGCCTTCGTCAGGGGGCAGCAGCCAGTGGTTGCGGTGCGAGGTGGCGCGGGTGACCGGGTCGTGCATGAAGAACTGGGTGCGTACCAGGACGTCGCGGACCTCGGCCGGCTGCACTGGCTCGGGCAGGAGGTCGCGGGCGCTGCGGTAGGGCCACAGCATCAGCGTGGGCCGAACCTCGCCGAGGATCTGCGTGTCGGGCAGCGCCGTCCGTAGCTCGCCCGGCTCGATTGCGATCTTGCCGCTGGGCGCGGGCTGGCCGGCCGGGCTGTTCTGCCGCTCTTCGGCGGGCAGGAACCTAGTCATCCCTGGTACGGCGCGCAGCGTGCTTGCGGTGGCGCGTAGGTGCATTGGCCAGGCGTAGCCGACCGTGCAGTCGCCGTTGGGGTCGCGGTGGAGCAGGAGCCGGTCGTTGGTGACGAAGTCCCCGCCCATCAGCCGCAGGACGCTCAGCAGGGTGGTGGTCTTGCCCGCGCCCTTCGGCCCGGCGATCAGCAGGCCGTGCTCGGCGCGCACGAGCGCGGCGGAGTGCGCGTAGACCGCGTCGTGCTCCAGAAGCTGCGCGGTCATGGCCTGCCGCACGAGTCGGGCGGTGAAGAACCGTGCGGCGTCCAGGTCTCCGGCGTGCACGGTGATCATGCCGAGCATCTGGTCGAGGTGCACGAGGGTGGTGTAGTCCCGGATCCAGAACGCCCTGCCGCCGGGCACGCCGATTGATTGGGCCTGCAGGTTCGGCCCGATGTCGTGGTCGTCGGCGTCGGCGAACAGGGCGTCCGCGCCGGCCTGGTTGACGGGCACGCCGGTGTGCAGGGTGATGGTCCACCGGCTGGCTGCGGTCCTGGTGCGCGCGTAGGAGTAGAGCGTGGTCTCCGCGTCCTTAATCAACTCGCTGCGGTCGGCGCGCAGGGTGACGCTGGCCGTGCCCTGGATGAAGCGGCGTGTCGCGCGAGCGGGCGTGGCATAGCCGATCAGCGGCCCGAATGGACCGGAGGCGTTGGTGGGCGCGGGTTGGTGCTTGCGTGGGCTCGTCATGACGCCGTGGCGGGGACGCGGCGGTGGCCGAAATGCGCTGCATGCTCCTGCAACCGGGCCAGTTCGGCGGCCGGGGCATGGCGGTAGAGCGCAGCCAGCCCGGAGGGCATCAGCAGGGCCTCGGCCCAGCTCGGGAACTCGCCACGCCGCAAAGGTCGCTCGGTGAGCTCGCGGCTGAAGCCGACCACGGCAATCTTCGATGCCGTGCGCGCGATGGTCAGCGCGGGTGCGGGCGCGACTCGGTACTTCAGGTCGCTGTCGACCGCCTCCCGGCTGGTGTGTCCGGTCAGCAGATCGGCGACGTCGGTGTAGACGTTGAAGACCGCCGCTGGGGCGTCGAGCACGACGGTTAGGTGCCAGGCACCGAACGGGATGACGACGTGATCACCAGCCCGGCACACGTGGTAGTCCATTGTGGAGTTGCCATCGTCGTCGATGTTGTTGTGCAGCATGAGCACCCGGCCGGACAGACATTGGAAGATTTCGACCTGTGCCGGGGTGTTCCAGTGGCCGAGCGACCGGCCGAGTTCCGTGCTGCCACCGAGGTTCGCCGCGGTGTAGACGACGAGGTCGGCGAACCAGGCGTGCGTGCCTTCCGCGCCGTCGATCGGCTGGCCGGTCTTCGGCCGGGGCGCGGCGATGTCGCGATAGGCCAGGTAGAGCTGCGGGTCGATGCCGCGATGAACCATCGCGCGCACCTCGTCGGGATTGACCAGGTAGACCGATCCGTCGGCGTCGGTGCCCGTCAGCAGGTCGCGGAGGTGGCGTGTCCGGCCTTCGCGGATTGCCGCCGCGGCGAGCAGGTCCAGGCTGCTCGGCGGCAGCGGGCGAGGAGAGACACGGGCCGTGGGGATGTCCAGCGGCGTGATCATCAAACGGGTTCCTTGGATCGATGGTGGCTCAGGAGCAGGTGGCCAAGACGGCGTCCGGCATCTGGTCGAGGCTGGTGATGGCCCGCACGCCGGCGGGGCAGGGCTTGCCGCGCGGGTTGAACAGCACCGCGCGGCATCCGGCGTTCAGCGCGCCGTGGATGTCGGTGGTCAGGCTGTTGCCGACGTGCACGACCCGGCTCAGCTCCGTGCCTGCGGCGCTGGCGACCGCGGCGAACATCTCCCAGCGGGGTTTGGCCAGCCCGACATCGGAGGAGAAGACGGTGTCGTCGAACAACGTGGTCAGGTCGTGGTCGTCGAGGATGAGCCGGGACACCGACGCCGGGGTAGCGAGGGTGTTGGAGGTCAGCACAAGCCGGGCTCCGGCCTGCCTCAGCGCCCACAGCGCGCTGTGCGCGCCGGGGATGAGGTCGGGGCAGGCTCGCAGAACCGCGTGGGTGTGCGGCACGAGCAGGGTGTCGACCAGCCGCGTGTCCAGGGGCAGGCCCATGACGATGAGCATCTGCTCGACTTGGCCGCGCACTGGAGGTTGTTCGCCGGTCGCGCGTTGGCGTTGCTGGGTTTCCGCCCGCACGGTGAGGATCGCCTCGCGGACCTGGCCGTCGGGTAGGTCGTGGCCGAACGCGGTGAGCACGGTCGTGAACTCGCGGATCCGCCAGGCGGATTCGGCGTCACGGTCGCCGTAGGTGATCAACGTTCCCCACAGGTCGACGCTGACCACCCAGCTCTCCAGCGGGCCTGCCGCCGCCGGTGTCACGTTCGCTCCTCGACGCGTTTTCCGGCGAACGCCACGTCGCCCCGCTGGTTGTGCAACCAGGTGGTGGTGGCGGCGAGATCGTCGCTGCCCAGCAGCAGCGATCCGGCGACCACGGCGTCGGCGCCGGCGGAGGCGAGATCGGGAACGGTGTTCTCGCGGATGCCGCCGTCGGCAATGACGGGAAGCCGGTCCCGGCCCGTGCGGGCGACCAGTGCCCGCAGTTGCCGGACGCGATCCGGCGCGGCCGGGTCCATCGCGGTGCCCTTGGTGCCCAGCGGCGTGCCGATTAGGACCACGAAGTCGACGTCCTCGAAGTACGCGACGACGGTGTCGACGGGCGTGTCCAGGCGCAGCGCGAGGCCGGCGGCACCGCCCCGCGCCCGGATCGCTTGCAGGGCGTCGGCGACGTCGTCGGCTTCCGCGTGCACGGACAGCAGGTCCACTCCGGCGCGGGCGAAGTCCTCGACCAAGGGCAGGGCGCGCTCGGCCATGACGTGGACGTGGAACGGCACCCGCGTGCGCGGGCGCAGCGCCGCGACGAGATCGGGGAAGAACAGCGGGCTAGGCACGAACCGGGTGTCGGAGGCGTCGATGTGGAAGACATCGGCGTACGGGGTCAGCCGGGCGACCTCCGCGCCGAGGTCGGCCAGGTCGGCTGACCACAGCGATATCTCGACCGCGAGCCGGTCGCGCGGGTACAGGTCAGCCAGCGGCAGCATCGCGGACCACCTGCGCGTCAACGGGGAAGTGGGCGCGGCAGTGCTCGACGGAGCTGGCGATCAGCTTCAGCACCTCGGCGGAGTCGTCCTCGAACCGCGGGTAGACCTCCAGGATCACCGAGATGTCGGCCAGGTCGTTGTCGGTCAGGCAGGTCGCGAGCGCGCCGACGTCGAATGTGCCCTGCGGGTGCGGCCAGCCCCAGTGCGGGTCGCCGTGGCCGTCGGTGTTGTCCAGGTGGATCTGCCGGATGCGCGAGCCGAGGTTGTGGATCCAGCTCTCGATCCTGGCGTCTGCGCCGTGCAGCCGCTGGAACAGCGCGTGTCCGGTGTCCAGCGTGAGTCCCACGTTGTCGACCCCGCGCCCGCGCAACGTGTTCAGCAGGGTCTGGCAGTGGTCGATGTAGGCCGGGTACTCCCGCAGGATCGGGGTCGGCTCGACCAGCAGCTCGCGCACTCCGGCGTCGGTGGCGCGGCGGGCGAGTCGTTCGAGGTGGTCGACGAGCTCGTTCTGGCGGTCGGCTCGGCGGTCCGGATCGGCGGCATCGGCCTCGCTAATCGTGCCCATCGGGCCGCCGACCGCCACTGCGCCGAGTTCGGCGGTGAGGTCGATCGCGCGCTGCCACCAGGTCAGGGCGGCGGCACGGGCGTCGGCGTCCGGGTCGAGCAAGCCGCTGGGCACGTAGTGCGCCAGCCCGACGAAGCACGAGTCGATGATCAGGTCGTAGGCCGCGGCGGCGTCGCGAACCCGGCGGGCCAGCCGGGCGCGCTGCTCGTCGGGCCACCAGGGATCGAGCAGGTCGAATGTGAACTGCACCCGGTCGAGGCCGAGGTCTTCGCGGACGAACGCGGCCCAGCGTTCCGGTTCCGGCATCCGCTTGACGGCGAAGCAGAGGTTGACGCCCAGGGGCATGGCGGGGCTCCTTGTCGGATCGGTGGTGGAGTGGAGTCGAGGGTTCGGTCAGGGGGCGGGCGTGAGCGCGTCGAGGTGGGCGCGCAGGAGGGCGCTGAGCTCGTCGATCGAGCGGGCGATGCCGCCGTTGAGCGAGTAGTCGATCATCAGGTTGTTGGAGTCGGTGCCGCCGAAGCGGCGCGAGTCGGTCTGCACGCCGAAGCAGTCGGCGCCGCGGGCGCGGGCCATGCCGAGTTCCACGCAGCCGCCCTCGTCGGGGACGCGGCCGTCGAGGATGAACACGAAGATCGGGCACTCGGCGATCGCGGCGCAGTCCAGGTCGTAGAGCCGGCGTCGGACGGTGTCTTCGTCCAGGCCCTGGCGGACCAGCGGGGCGGCTTCGCCGCCGTCGCGCTGGGGCAGAAAGGTGGCGAGGCCGAGGGCGCGGACCGCGGCGTCGACCTGGAGGTTGAACGCTTTCTCCGCGTCGCAGAACAGCGGTGCGGCGATGTATGCCTTCATGGAGATGCTCCTCGATCGAGGGTCGGCGGGATGGTCAGCGCGCCACGGCCGCGCCGACGGTGGCCAGCGCGACGAAGAACTCATGAGCCCGGTGGTCGGGGTATCGGCCGTCGCGCATGGCCGGGATGTAGAACTCGCGGACCCGATCCCAGGTCCAGGGCTGCTGCTCGAACTCGGCCTCGACGCCGTTGTTGACCAGGGACGTCCAGCGGCGCAGGCAACTGGGGCACCGGCCGCAGTGCACGGTGCTGCCGTCGGTGCGGCTGCAGGAGAACGTCAGCAGCAGGTGCTCGACCGGCAGGCCCTGCGTCAGGTACCAGGCGATGATCTCGGTCTTGGTCATGTTCCAGAACGGGCTGTCGACCCGGACCGGTCGTTCGGAGAACCGGGTGATGAACCGGCCCATGTCGGCGAACGCCTCGCGGCTCTTGTCGAGGGTGTGATCGCCCTTGACGCCGATGCACCACACCGTTTCTGCGCGGTTGGCTGCGAGCATCGCGAGGTGCACGTTGCGCAGCGGAATGATCGCGTCCTCGGCCTCCCACGCCCCGAGCCGGAGTTCGTCGCTGATCTCGACTTCGATGCCGGCGGCGTCGGCGAGAGCGGCGATGGCGGCGCGTTCCTGGCTGGCGTAGCGGTGCCCGAGGTCGAAGTACAGGCCCGGCGGGCAGCCGAGGTAATGCCAGGCGGGGTAGGAGTCCAACCCGGCAGAGAACAGCAGGACTTCGGGGACCCGAGTCTCGGTCATCGCAACGCTCCTGTCTGGGTGTGCAGCACGGGCGAGAGCAGTTCGTCGATCTCGGCCAGCACGCTCGGCGTGGTCCGGGTGCCGACCCGGATCCGCCGGACGCGGTCGGGGTGCGCGTCGGCGACGAAGCGGTAGGCATGGCTGAAGCGGGGCAGGAACATCAGCCGCTCCACCGAGCCGGGGTTGCCGCCGCCGTGGCCGCGGTCGATGGCGCGTTCGCGGGCCAGCGGCCAGGGCGTGTCCAGCCACAGCGCGACGTCGGGGTGCAGGAACCACGGGGCGGCGACCGCACGAACCTGCTCCAGTAGCAGCGCCGGGTCCACGTCGGGGTGTTGTTCTGTCAACACCGCCAGGGCGTAGGCGAGCTTGGAGTACACGCCGTGGTCGATGACCACGACGTCGTGCTCGGTCAGCGCCGGCCGGTAGTGGACACGGTGGTGGTAAGCCTCCCGGCATAGCCGCAGCAGGATGTCGACCGTGGCGTGGTGCGCTGCGACGTAGCCGCCGAGGCCGTCTCGTCGGCGCAGCGGCGCGGTGTCGAGCATGTCCGACAGGCGTTCGACGACGCCGTGGCGGGGGCCGTAGTGCAGCACGCGCGTCGAGAACCCGGCGGCGGTCAGCCGCTCGCCCAGCGCGGTGGCGGTCGTGGTCTTTCCGGTGCCCCAGATCCCTTCGACGGTGATCAGCACACCACGGGCAGCCTCGTAGGGCGGCGCGTCGGCACGGCCGGCAGCGGGGTCAGCGGCCACGCTGGTCTCCCCAGGCGAGCAGGTGCAGCCGCGTGGTGAGGTGGAAGCCCCGCTCGATGGCTGGGTCGGCGATCTCGGCCAGCCGCCGGGTGACCTCTTCGGCAGTGCGGCCTTCGGGCATCACGTAGACCGGTGCCAGATCGTGGTTGGCGACGAGCTCGGTGATCTCGTCGAGATCGGCGATGCTAGAGACGACGAACTTGAACACTGCCCGGCCGCTGACCGCGAAGCGGCCGAGCACCTGTGCCTTGATCCGTTTGGCGATCGGCATCCCGGCGCCGAAGGTCGACAGCTTCGGCGACACGTTGAACCGGGTCACCCACGCGAGCAGGTCCGGCGCGGGCGCGATCGTGCCGTTGGTCTCGATCTCCACCTGCAGCCCGGCGTCCGCGAGTCCCTGCGCGAGGGCGATGAGGCGGCGCTGCTGGATCAGCGGTTCGCCGCCCGTAATTACCACGAGGTCGACCGGCTGTGCCGTCGCCCAGGCCAGTAGATCGCTGATCGAGGTGACGGTGGCTTCGGCATCCAGGTCGAACCGGGTGTCATCCCAGGTGTACGGCGTGTCGCAGGTCTTGCAGGTCAAGTTGCAGTTCATCAGCCGGATAAACACGGCACGTCGCCCGGTTGACGGGCCTTCGCCTTGCACGGTCGGGCCGAACGTCTCGGCGACGAGCAGCTCGTCGTCGGCCAGCGTGATCGTCACCGGCCGCTCCGCTCGTCCTGGGTGAACTCGGCCCATCGGCGCGGCGACTCCCAGACGCGAACCGCCTGGACCGCGGCGGCCTCTCGTGCGTTGGCCTGGCTGAGGGTCCAGGCATACAGGTGCTCGGCAAGCAGTTCCGACGTCGGCTGGAACTGGAGCACGGAGTTCAGGTCACGGTGGTCCAGGTGACGGTCGAGGTACTCGGCGAGCAGGGCGCGGAGCCTGGCGCGGCGGCGGGGATTCATCTGTGGGGTCAGGCGAAGGTCCGCCCGATAAGAGTGGCCGTGAGGCCGGCTGCACTTGTGTCCGTCCGGCAGGCCCTCCAGGTGGTGGGCCGCCTCGAAGGTGAATGACTCGTCATCGACATGCTGGTGCGCACCCGTGGCTGCGCCGAGGCAGACGTGGATGGCATGGAGTTGCTTGCCGAGTTCGGGTGGCATGTGGGCCAGGAACCACGCGGTGATGTGCTGGGCGAGCGCGTCGGTGGTGGTGTCGAAGGTGAACAAGGCGTTGAGGTCGCGATGGTCCAGTTCGCGCTTGACGTACTCACCGAAGGGGGCGAGTTCGGCGTAGTCCGCCACGAAACCAGGTGCCCGCAGTTCGGTGCCGGTGAGCTCGACCTCGACGGTGAAGGTGTGACCGTGGGGTCGCGCGGCCTTGTTCTCGGCGTCAGGCAGATTGGCGAGGTGGTGCGCCGCGGCGAACGAGAAGCTGCCGTCACCGATGCAGTAGCGTCCCCGAGCCAGGCCGCTCACCGCAACTCGGGTTGAGCTCACTGGGTGGGGTCTCACGGTCCATCCTCTCGTTGCGTACTGCTTGTGACCAGCTCTCATGGAATCGCGCTGTGGATTGCGGCGGGAGGGCTCACGAGGGGGCTCACGAATCACCTGGCGTGTGGCGGCGTGCGCTCCCAGCCGGTCTGACAGGCGACGAGGTGGATGGGCAGGCAGTGCGGCAGCCGTACGCGCAGTTCAGCGCCGACCTGCGCGCGGGCCCGCGTGTTCGCCGACGCAATCCGCGCGCCGAGCGCCATATCGGCGGCGACGCGTGCGATGAAGTCCCACGTCGGTCGTATCTCGGCGAGAACCGCGGGGTGACGCCGGAGTTCGTCGGCAGGGTGCCGGAATACCCATGCGCGCGGACGGAGTTGCTCGACCTCGAACCAGCGGTCCGGGTCGGGATCGTCAGGCAAGGCGTGCTCGAACCTGATCGACTCCGCTTGTTCATTGCCGAGACGAAACACGGCGAAATGGCCTTCGCCATCGATGTCGCGAAGCGTCTGGTCCAATAGTTTGGCGTTCTGAGTGAGGACGTCATCACGGATGATTCTCGCCCGGTTGTCAATGCGCTCTCGACACCACTCCGCGCTGGCGGTGAACACGAGGGTAACCGTAGGCGTCCCAGATTCCGCCGCTATGGCGAGGAGTTGCGCACGATGATCGCTGCGAAGGTTCGTGGAGTCAACCACGGTGGTGACTCTGTTCTGGAGGCGCTGGCGGAGCGTGTCGAATAGTTGCTTGCGTGCTGGGGAACTGTTCGACTGACTGGCTGGGTCGTTGCACATCCGGGCTCGGAACTCATCCATCGAGAGGATCTCAACGGGCGCAAAGTGTCGGTTTGCGAAGGTGCTTTTACCGCTCTCCTGCAAGCCGATGAGAATTATCATGGCGGGATTCGGAAGGTTGATTTTCAATGTGTCGGAGGTCGTCACTATCAGGTTCTTTTCGTGCTCAGGCAGCATATATTTCGCTCTTTACTCGACGTGTCAGTTCGGCCACGCCGGGTTCGGTGCGCCAGCGTGACATCCGGGAGATCAAGGCGTGGAGGTAGTCCACGGCGCGGGCCGAGCTGACAACGGCGAGAGCGGACACGGCACGGTGGCCGTGGTCCAGCGCTCGTTCGAGGTCGGGACGGTATCCCTGCAGGTAGCTGCTGCCGAGGACGCTTTGACGGAGGGCGTACGCCCTGGCGAAGGTGTCGGTAGGCATGGCGGCTAACTCGTTCCAGCGTTGCGCCTCGCGCGGTCGGCCGAGATCGCGGTGGATCTCGATCGCGTCGGAGGCGAGCCGGTGCTCGTCGAAGAAGTCGATCCAGGCTGGATCGTCACCGGTGCGGGAGTTCGCGGCGTCGAGTAGGTGCTCGGCCGTGGCGAGGGCGCCGTCGGCCATGCGGGCATTGCCGCTGCGTGCCCAGATGCGGGCCTCGATCAGCTTGAAGAAGCCCTTCACGCGCGGAGTGGCGTGCCCGCCGACGCGGTGAAACGCGCTGTCGGCCATGTCGATCGCGTCGTCGTGGAAGCCGCCGAGGCTGCACTGCAGGGCCATGCAGGTCAACACGTAGCCGCCGAGCTGGACATCCCCCGCGGCGCGGGCTTGGCGCAGTGCCTGGATGTAGTGCCGTTGGGCGTTGGCGTGGTCGCCGTTGTCGAACGCGGTCCATCCGGCGAGCCGGGCGAGTTGCGCCGTGGCGGTGAACAGCCGGCGCCCGATGACGTCGCTGTAGGAGCCGTGCAGCAACGGGGCCGCCCGCTCCTTCAGGCAGACCGTCAGCTGCGACGTTCGCCAGTTCCCGCCCCCGTAGCGCGAATCCCACTGCCGAGCCTGTTCAGCTGTTTCGAGCAGTTCGACGACGTCGGCTTTCCCGACGCGCCGGAACGCCGCAGGTGACTGCGAGGCTGCGCCGCTGTCAACGGGGAGCGCCAGCCAGCGACGAACCGGGGTGTTGTAGTGGACAACGGCGACACCGGGGCCGCGGATGTCGCGGCGGTCCACCTGGCTCCAAAACCTGGTCGCGACTTGCACGGCGGTGCCGAGCTCGCGTGGGAACTCCAAGCCGGCGCGTGAGTCGACGCCAGGGTCGTGGTCAAGGTCGATCTCCGCCAGGCTGACCGGCCGCCCGAGTCGTTCTTCCAGCACCTGGGCGATGAGCGGGCGTACCGCCGGTGCCGGGCGCGTCCCCCTCTTCATCCAGTTCGTCCAACTGGTGTGGGTGTAGTGCGTCTCCAGACCGGCGGCCTCCGCAAGCTGGTTGAGCCGGAAGGCCAACGACTTCTTCGCCGCACCCGACGCCTCGACCAGACGAGCCAAGGCGAGGTTGGGCCGGCGCGTGGCGCTCATCGACCGCGGTGGGCCGAGCGCTCCCGCCAGCACACCCGCGAGCGGACTTCCGTCGAAGCGGAGGACGGCCTCACCACCGCTCACCCCTCAGCGACCTGTCTCGGTCAACAGTTTCGAATACCCGGGCTACGACGAGCGGACATTTGTTGGGGTGCCGCCTGCGCACGACTACGCGGCGACTCGCCGTTGTCATCGCTCCCGCGCCTCTGGCCGAACCAACCGCCAGCGTTCTGGGGAGAGCACGGCGGCGTTCGCACCCTCTTCGGTGGCCATAGGCGTTCGCGCAAGTCGAGAGCGGCCAGTTACGGTCAGACTCCGTGATGGTGAGCAGATCGACGTGGCTATTCCATCGGCAGGAGGCGACCAGAACGACCGAAACCAATCGCTCACCGCCGAGGTGGAACGTGAAGCCGTCCTCGACCAACTGACAGAGCATGCAGTCCACTGCACCTGACCACCGTTCTTGATCCCCAGCCGGTTCATCGTGGCCAGTAGGCTCATCGTGATCACCGTGGTCGTCGTTGGGATGGGCAACCGGCCACAGCGAGGCCGGGGCGACCCTCACCCCAGCCCGCGCGTTCATGAGATCGTGATCAGGCACGGCGGGGCAGATGACATTCGATGACATTCGCGAAGGAGCAGGCAAGCGTGGCTAGACACGTGACGATCACCGGCACCCGCTCGATTACCGGTGAGTCTGAGCTTCCCGGTCTGTTCGACGACTATCTCCGGCCGTTCACTGCCCCGGATGCTCACTTCTACCTCGGAGGCGCCGCCGGAATCGACACGGCCGCCCTGAACTGGCTGGCCGACCGCTGTCAGGCGTCGTTGACCGTCGTGGTGCCCTGCGCGGTGGCCGACCAACCGGCAGCGGCTGTAGCGAGCATCCGCAGATGGCAGGACACGGGCCGGCTCGTCGAGGTCGTGGAGTTGGGAGCTGACCGATTGGGCACCGCGGCCTACCACGCTCGTAACCGATGGATGGTCGATCGCAGCGGCTTCGTGATCGGCTTCCCCCGGGGCTCCGAGCCGACCAGCGGCACTTGGTACACCGTGAACTATGCAGCCGAGCAGGGCAAACCGCGCCTGGTCGTGCCCGTGTGACATCGTTCGGATGTTGTACTGGGCATCGTGACCACGACCGACCGGGCGTCCGGGGCGCTCCTGCTGCGCCAGCTGCGCGAGGGGCGCGGCTGGTCCTGGGCTGACCTAGCCCGAGCGCTGCGGGACATCGCACGCCAGCTCACGGTCGCTTCCTTGATGAACAGGCAGGTCGCCAGTATTCAGCGCACTGTCGCCCGGTGGGAAAGCGTCACCGACCGAACCAGCCCCGGCGACCGCTACCAGTTCCTTCTCGCGCAGCTCTACGCGCGAACCCCAGCCGGTGACCTGGCGATTGGTCCCGGATCCGATTTCGCCACCCTGCTGGACGCGCTTCGTCATCTCGGAACGCCACCTGAGCGGGTACGACAGCTTGTCGAGCTGGTCGGCCGCAGCGGACGAGGCGATAACGGCGACCTGCTCATGCCGCTGTCGCCTGGGACGCAGTCGACCATCGCCGCGATCCAGCGAAATCCCTCGGAGCTCGACCACGAGGTCGTCCGCCAGCTGCACGAGTCGGTCACGGCGATCAACGGGCTCGTCGGTACGACCCCGTTCGTACGCCTCCAGCTCCAGCTCGCGCCTATCGTCGATTCGTGCCGACGGCTCGTGAAGCTCCACCAGGCCGATTCGCAGCAGGAATTGCTCCTGCTCGCCACGGTTGCGTACTCGCTCGCCGGCCGCTTGGCCTTCGAAACCCGTGACGACGAGGCGGCGATGGCGCTATACGCCGACGCGACCAGGACGGCCGGGCACCTCGCGGACCGAAGCCATCGAGCCGCCGTCCAGACGAGCCACACCATGGTGACCTTGCACGCGACCGACGACCTGGAAGCGGCGCGGACGATCGCCCGCGCTGCGACCGTCGACGCTCACCGCGGCCCCAGCTACGCGATTCGAGCCCGCGCCCATGCCGTGCACGCTGAAATCTGCGCTCGGGCTGGTCAAGCCAACGAGGCGGCTGCTGCCCTAGGGCGAGCGTGGAAGACCGTCGAGCAGCTGACCGTCGACGATCCACACGGCGGGTTCAACGCTGACCGACTGAACGGATTCGATGGCCTGTGCGCCCTCCATGCGGGCGACGCGGGCCACGCACACGACAACCTCGACCGGTCGCTCTCCGCTTTGCGGCTATCGCGAGACGCTGTCCAACGCGGCATCGTCAGCACCGATCTGGCTCTCGCACGGTTGCGCCTCGGCGGTCCGGCCGCCTGCGTCGATCTCCTGCACGAGGCCGTCGACATCACCGCGTCCACGGGTGGCCGGGTCGCCGCACAACGGATTCGGCTAACTCGGCGCAATCTCCGGCCATGGCGAACTGAAGACTTCTTCGCCGAGCTCGATGACCATATCCACGACACCCTGATCGGGCGCTGACGAGGGACTAAAGGCGATCGATGTCCTTGAGCAGTTCAGTCCACCTCCAGCCACTGGCCCCGCTCGGCACCGGCGTTGACGAGCGAGGCTGCGGGCACGATCAACTATGACCGACGACCAGCCCACCGGCCCGCCCGGCGATGAACGGCACGCGCATCTGAGCCAGCGCAGACGCGCGGCGATGAACCTGGCCGCAGCGGCCGGCACGGCCATTGCCGTGCCGGAGCAGGGCACAACGTGGCGCACCGCGCTGCGGACATGGTTCAGGCGTCGTCCCACCGGCGGGTGGCCCGAGCGCGTCACCCGTGACGTGCCATGGCAAGACAGCGCCTCACCCGAGCGACCCGGATGGCGTGAGCGAGCAGCCAACCTCGACGGCCAGGAGATCTTCGCCGTGGATTACCTGACATGCCCGCTGTGCGGGCTGGGATGGGGCGAGATTCCACAGGCCTCACGTTCCGGGAGACAAATCAGCAGAGTTGGCCTTATCGCAGTTGAGCCCTGCAGGTCGCCGACACCGAGAGGTAGCCACGACCACCAACTACTACGCCCGCATTCTCAGCACCCCGGCCGGCGACGACGGCCTGCACATCGGCCAGCACGCCGCCGGGTCGGAGTTCCTGTTCCGCGCGCACCTGACCTGGAGCTAACGGACTGCACCGCCTGGCACGACTTTCTCTCCCAGCCCGGCGTCACGATCGTCACCGAGTCCGGCACCGAAATAACGCTGGCGGAATTCTGGCCCGACGCGACCCGGCGACCCGCCGAGGTCCATCCGCGTCGCGGGGAGAGTGCTCAGGTCTGCGCGGTCAGCCTGCGGGTGAGCCGTCCAAGCGGACACTGAGCTCTTCAGGGTCGGCGAGGTCGTAGTGCACGCAGTCGACGACGCCGCTGTCGAGGTTCCCGACTTCGAGTTCGGCTTCGCCACTGGTCCAGACGACGAACCAGCCCACCATGTCGCCGGTCTCGCAGACAACCCAGGCCGCTCTCTTGCCGTAGTCAGGGCGCCACCGCGTAGCGACCCCCCGCGCTCCACTACACCAGGCCGTATAACGATCTATACTCAATGGCTTTATGAGCACCACTCACCTACAGCCGCTGAAGAACCGCTAGGAACACTGGCGTCGACACCCAGACTTCGTGAGTAGCCCTCTGGAGTATCCGCGTGTCGGTGCCGTCGCTCGGTCGGCACCGTGACCGGGCGGTGAAGGTCGGGGTGGCCGTAACGAGCGGTGGCGGTTCGCGCGGCGATCGCAGTCTCGGAGGCCGAAAAGAGGGCGCCGGCGCCGCCAGGGCAGTACCGGCTGCGACCGCCAAGATCATGCTCTGCGGGCCACCTGGGCTCCCAGCTCATTCGTGCTCTTCGAGAACGAATCGCCGGACCTTCGCCTGGAGCGCGGCTCTGCTGATACGCCACAGCCGCCGGCCGAGTTCAGCCGCCAGCGTCGCCAAGCCGAGCATGGCGATGTGCTGACGTGCACCGTCGGTGACGAACTCGCGTGCCCAGGGCAGGCACCAGGTGCCCAGGAGCAACGCCAGGCTCCCCGTTGCCAACAGGAGCGAGACGGTACTGGCAGAAGCGGCCCGGCGGGGCATCGTCGCGACGCTCAGCGAGCGGTCACTGTCGTCCATCAGAGGTTCCTTACGTTCGAGTCGGTGTCCACCACGAGAGCTCTGCGGCGGTAGGGGAGGAGGAGCTTCGCCGCCGGTCACAGCGCCGGAACGGAAGCGAGCCGCGGCGGCTATGCCTCCCTCTGGCTGGTGGTGGCGCTCACCGCCTCCTACGGGCGCAGTGGTCCTCGAGGACACGAACCGCCGCCCACAAAATCCGCTGAAGAAAGTTCGGGGAGGACCGTGTCGGCGGCTCCCCGCGTGGGCGTAGGAGTCGTCGACGGCTCGACCACGGGCCGCGACGTCCCTCATGAAAGCAGGCCGATGTTGCATGAACCTGCACCTCATGGTGGCCATCGGAATCGATATCCCGCAGGACGCAACACACCCGGGCGCCCAGCGACTTCCTCTCCGATGGCAGCCAACGACGACACCGAACCCACACCGGCGGAGTCCGCGCACCGGCTCCTGCACGATCAGCGACTGCGCGACGCGCTCGCGACCGACAACTTCCAAGGCCACGGGTGGGACCGCTTCGCCAACGACCTGGCAGGGTACGGACTCGCCGTGATCACCGCCTGGATCCACACCGGGCACATCTTCGCCGAATGCCGGCGCCGCAACCTCACCGTGGGCAGCATCCCCGCCCTGGACGCACACGACTGCGAAGAACTTGCCAGCGACACCGTGGCCACGGCCATGATTCGGTTCCGCGATAAGGCCTTGATCGGCGGCAAATGGAACTCTGCGGGGGGTGCGAGCTTGAGCACCTACTTCATCGGCGCCTGCGTGTTCGCCTTCCACGATCGCTTCGCGCACTGGCGCAACCAGCACATACGACGACGCACTACCCAAGAACTCCGGCCCCCGTCCGACGCCGAAACCGAGGCTGCCTTCCGCGCCTCACCCGCCTACCGTGCACCCGAACCGACCGTGATCACCAACATGATGATCGAGGCAGCCTTCGACCGCATCGACAACTCCCGGCTCGAGTTCGCCATCCGGCTGCACACCGAGGGCTACAGCCTCGCCGAGATCGCCGAGCTGTTGACCCAGGCCGGCCACACCACCACGCCCGGGGCCATACGGGAACTACTGGCCCGGCAACGCCACCGCGGCAGCACATGGAGGGAGGAGGAAACCCGTGACTGAACCAGCTCACCAGGACCTCGTCGACACAGCCGGGCACATGCTGGCCACCGAAACCCCAGAGATCGACGACCTGATCCGCCAGTCGTCCTTCGGCACCGACGGCGCCCAGCAGCTCCGCTTCCGTTCCGCACCTACGGCGGTGAACGCCGTGCTCGACCGGGTCGCCCGCGCCGAACCATCCCGGGAGGCCCCGGCGCCGGTGCGGACCAGCACCAGCCACTATCCGCGGCTGACCAAGGAGGACCTGGACCCCTTGGCCAGCCGGGCCGCCCAGGGCGACCCGGACGCGATGGACGGCCTGATCGCCGCACTGATGCCAGTGATCAAAAGGTACTGCCGGGCCCGGCTCGCCGGCCGCGTCCAGCCGTACTTCTCGGCCGACGACATCGCCCAGGAAGTCTGTGTGGCGGTGCTCAAGGCGCTGCCGCAGTACCAGGACCGGGGCGGCTCCTTCCTGTACCTGATGCACGCCATCGCGGCCAACAAGGTCGCCGACGCGTTCCGCGCGGCCGGCCGAGAGGAAGGCGAGCAGATGTCCGACCTGCCGGATCGCTCCGATTCTGGGAACGAGCCGGAGCCGCATGGCAGGGAGGCTGATCTGGGCGAGCGGCTCAGCCGCCTGGTGCGCACGCTGCCCCGGGTGGAGCAGGAGGTCGTTATCCTGCGGGTGGCCGTCGGTCTCTCGGCCGCGGAGACCGCGGAAGCAGTCGGCCTTAAGGCGGGCAACGTGCGCACCATCCAGCACCGCGCGCTGGCCAAGCTGCGTGAGATCGTCACTCTGGAAGGCGGTTTGTGAACCTCGCCTGAGCCGGGGTCGCCGAGGACGCGGTCGATCTCATCGAGCCACACCACCATGTGGCGCAGCGGCGGGTGCGCATCGAGCAGCCGGGTCAGGCTGGCAGCGCCGTGCGGGATCAGCAGCCGCCACGCCATCAGGTGGGCGTTCATGGTCTCGATCGCGGCCCGGGTCTTGCCCGCCGAGGACTCTCCGGTGATCACCACCAGCCGCGCCGCGGGCCGGTTCCGGCGGCGGCAGCGGCGAGGGTTGCCCGTAGTCCGGTGGCGGGGTCGGTATCGCGCAGGACGTAAGCGGGCAGCTCACCCGCGGCGACTCGACCCGACAGGTCGTCGCCGGAGTTGAGCCGGGTGATCGGCCGGTGCAGCCCGAAGGGCGTCCCAATCGTGGAATCGGCCGACGATGCCGGTGACCGCGAGGTCGTCCACCCGGGGCGGCGGTGCCGCTTCCGCAGCGGAACGTTCGGCGTCCGCAGCGTGCAGCAACTGCAGCACCCGTGCCTGTTGGCCGGGGTCGCAGGTCTCGACCAGGGCGGTCACTTCGTGCTGCAACACCCCGGCGAGAACGAAGCGGGGCAGAGGAGCGGGCCCGTCTGGTCGCCGTCCCGCTCCCGGCCGCCGGCGACGCGGTTCGTAGTTACGACGCGGATGGGACCGGGACCCCACGTCACCGACAGCGCGGAACCGGTGGCCGATTCCCGGTGGTGCGGCCTTCTCGCCGGCTGGTCGAGCGGCCGCCGCTGCGACACACCCGGCGGCGAGCGATCTTCTACGATGCCGAGGTGGGGAAGCGATGATGCACGGCCACGGCACGGACGCCGGGTTGCCGCCGTTGACGGTGACTGACCTGCGCGCGGTGAACCTGGTCCTGCCCGCGCTCGAACGCGCCACCGTCACCGTCTCCGCGCCCGGCGGCGGGAAACGACACGTGCCTGAACCCCCGGGCACCAAGCCCTACAACCGTGCGTGCCGCAACTCCCCTGACGGGGCGGGGGTCGCGGCGGTGCTGATCACGGTACTTCCGGAGGTGTGCAAGCGATGCCGGCACCGTCTCGACGTCCCCGCACCCGTCGGCGCCTTGTGGGAGGTCGCGGTGCGCATCGTGGCCGCCCACGCCCGACTCGGGAAGTTACGCGCCTGCACTCGAGCCCCCAGCTGGTCCGGCTACGCCGCCGCGCTCGCCACGGCACCTGCTCACGAGCACTCCACGGTGACCGCGCTGCTGGACACCGTCCGCCCGGATCCCGTCTACGGCACTGACCGGGACCGGCTCGCCCAGGCGTGGGCACGCGTCACCGCGGACTGGGAGACGTTGCTGGGGGAGTACCGGCGGGCAGCACCGGATGCCGATCTCACCGCCGCCGCGTCGGCCGCCTGCGACGAAGTCACCACCGATCCCGCCCTGCGCAAGGACAGCGACCTGCTCTCGCGGATCATCGGCGACGTGGACGGCTGGAGCCGGCCGCATTTCCTGGCCGGGCTGGTCATCGAAGCCTGGAAAGTCGCGCGCGGCCGCGGCGACACCCCCGAGCGCTGCCTGTCGTTCGCCCTCACCGCCGCCGAGCGGCACCTCGCCGGACGCGCGGTGCGCGATGTGTCCCTGCTGCCCACGCCGGCGCGCACCGCCTACGCGGGGGAGCGCTCGGTCGGCGCGTGGGCAGAGCGGGAGTTCGACCACCTCTGGCGCGAAGCCGCCACACACTGGGTCCAGCTGCTCGAGGACGCCTACCGGGGGCCTGGCGGTCCCGGCCGCGAGGAGCAGCGGCTGATCCTGGTGGCCAACTGGCCGTTGACCCGGCCGGCGGACCGGGACCTGGCCTACCTCGCGCAGTATCCGCAGCACGGCCCCGCGCTCCCCGCCGGACGACGCCCGCATGCCGGGGACTACGGGCCGTGGGGCTGGGAACCAGCGTGGTCGGTGGTCCTGGCGGTCCCGGCGTTCGCCGCCGCTCACGCCGCCGAGCTCACCGAACGCCGCCGCGACCAGCAGATCACCGTCGGACCGGCCCCCGACGACGATCCGCAAAGACGTGCCGCACAGGTGCTCGCGCTCGCCCGCACCGCCTACCCGTACCTGGCCGACGACGCCGCCGCCGACGGCACCCGAGCACGCCCGACCCGCATGGTCCTCCGTGCCCGCGCCGAGCGCCGCCCCGCACCCAGCAACGTGATCCGCCTGCACCCCACACCGCACGTGTCTACCGGCTCCCACGACGAGGCGTGGGCCTGGTGCGAGGGCAGGATCAGCTGGATCCCCGACGACAGCGCCACCGAGACCACCGCGGCCACCGCGCTCACCGCCATGCTCTCGCGGATCTACCGCACACCGCCCATGCGGGTCCTGGTCGAAACCGGCCGGCGACCGGCGACGTCGATACACAGCCTCGCCGGGGACCTGACCAGCGTGGACCTCACCCGCCGGGAGATCGCGTTCGCCCCGCTCGGCGGGCACGCGACACTGCGGATCCCGCTACGGCGGATCATCGCGATCACCGGGGACAACCACCGCGGCGACCTCGCCGAACTCGACGCCGGCTGGGCACCGTACCCGCCCCCCGGCCGACACGGCTCATCGCACAGCGCACCCGATACGGTGACAGCGCCAACGGGACCTTCCTGCACGGGACCGCACCGATCGCGACGGCCACCAGCGCGGGGAGTTTCCGGCCTACCGCCGGGACGCGCCGCTGGCCAGCTTCGCCGCGTTGTTCCCGCTGCGCCGGCCCTCGCCGATAGCGACAACCGAGATGGCCGCCCAGCTCAGCGTGACCGCAGCGGTGGTTGCGGAGCGGGCCCGAAGACGAGCTGGTCGTGCCGCCGGCACAGCAGCCGGACCTTGTGGCGGCGGCCGGGCAGCTTTACTGGTGGAAGGCACTTATTCGTTAAGTGTCGTATTCCTCCAGGAGAGCACGCGGTGGGCGAGCACCTGAAGGCGAACTCGCCCAGCTCGGCCCGACCGGCTACCGGCAGCTGCGGGTCCGCGACACGCTCTTCTGATCCTGCCGTGGTCAGCGATCGAAGCGATGCGGCATGTCCACCGGTCGGGTGGACTCGTACGGCCGAACGAGCGACCGGTGCGTCAAATGACGCGGAACAAACCGGCACTGGTCGGTAGAACGTGGGTCATCGGTGCACCACGCGGTTCTGCCTTCGGAGGGTCGGCATGGCGGTTTCGGGTCGGCATGCGGTCCACCGCACGATGGTCTTGGTCGACGTCGAGCGCTTCAGCGCCCCCGGCCGGACCCTGCACCACCAACTCGACACCCGTGCGGGCCTGTACGCGGTCGTCGCTGAGGCGATGGCGGCGGCCGGGGTGCCGTGGGAGGACTGCCACCACGAGGACCGCGGCGACGGCCTGTTCCTGCTCATCCCGCCCGAGTTCCCGAAGGCGCCATTGGTGGAGGTGCTGCCCGAGGCGTTGGCGCGGGCGGTACGCGGGCACAACGGCACCAGCCACGACGCCGCGCGGGTGCGGCTGCGGTTGGCCGTGCACGCCGGCGAGGTCGCTTTCGACCAGCGGGGTGCCACCTCGACCGCCCTGACCGACGCGTTCCGCCTGCTCGACGCCGCCGCGTTGAAGCAGGCGCTGGCGGGCTCGCCCGGTGTGCTGGCCATGATCGTGTCCCGGCTGGTGTTCGACGATGTCGTGCGGCACTGCGCCACGCTCGACCCGGCCACGTTCAGACCGGTCCAGGCCGCCGCAAAGGAGTTCCGGGAGCTGGCCTGGATTGCCCTGCCCGACCACCCCTACCCGGCCGACCCCACCGTCCTCACCCCACGCTCGCCGGACACCCCAGCACCGGAGACCGCGTCGGCCGACCATGTGGCGACCGGCCCTGCCTCCGGCCCCGAAGCACACGCTCGGTACGACGGTCCCGGACCGCGCGGGGTGCACATCGCCGGCGACGTGCAGGGCTCCGGACCTGGTATCACCATCGGCGCGGCCACCGGCGACCACCTCACCATCGGCACACCACCGCCTCCTGCGCAGCCGCCGCACAACCCCCGCTAGCCGACGCGGACCACGGGCACACCACGTCGGCGCCCGACCCGCCCCACCCCGCCACCAGCCCGGACGCCGGCACCGCGGTGACCACGAGCATCCACGGTGACCTCGTCGCCACCGATCACGGTGCCGCCGTCGGTGTGGTGCACGGCAACCTGAACCTGCACCCGCCACCACCGCGACCCGCGCCGGTCATCCCGCGGCAGCTGCCCGCCGCACCGGGACTGTTCACCGGCCGAACTGCGGAACTGGCCCGCCTGGACCGCGCCCTGACCCACCCCGCCACACGGCAGGGACCGGGCACCGATGCGCGGGAATCCACCACCGCAGCCCCAGACACCGGCCCGGCAGGTGCGGGGACGACGGTGCTGGTCTCGGCGATCGGCGGTGCCGGGGGCATCGGCAAGACCTGGCTCGCCCTGGCCTGGGCATACCGGCATCTGGAGCGGTTTCCCGACGGGCAGCTGTTCGTCGACCTGCACGGCTTCAGCCCCACCGACGACCCGGTGCAGCCGGCGACGGCGGTGCGCGGGTTCCTCGACGCCCTGGGCGTCGACCCGGACCGCATCCCTGCCGACCTCGGCGCCCAGTCCGCGCTCTACCGCAGCCTGGTGGCCGGGCGGCGGATGCTCATCGTGCTGGACAACGCCGCCACCAGCGACCAGGTCGCACCCCTGCTGCCCGGCTCGCCGTCCTGCACGGTGCTGGTCACCGGCCGGCACCGGCTGGCCTCACTGATCGACCGGCACGGCGCCCGCCACCTGCCCCTGGACGTCCTGTCCCCCGAGGAGGCCCGCGGCCTGCTGGCCGCCCGCCTGGGCGCCGACCGCGTCGCCGCCGAACCCGAGGCGGTGGACGAGCTGATCGGGCTGTGCGGGGGCCACCCGCTGGCGTTGTCGATCACCGCGCGCACCGCCGGCACCCGCCCCGGCGTCACGTTGGCCGAGGCCGCCGCCGAACTGCGCGACCTCGGCCTGGAGGCGCTCGACCACGACACCGACCCGGCCGCCAGCCTGCCCACCGTGCTGTCCTGGTCCCTGCGCCACCTCACCGACGAGCAACGACGCGTGTTCGCGCTGCTGGGCATCGCCCCCGGTCCCGACACCACCCCGCCCGCCACCGCCGCCCTCACCGGCCTGCCCGACCGCTCCGCCCGCAGGACGCTGAGCGGGCTGGAGAACGCCTCCCTGCTCGAACGGCGGCCCGGTGGCCGGTACGCCATGCACGACCTGATCCGCCGCTACGCCACCGACACCGCCCACACCACCCTGCCCGAGCAGGTGCGGGAAGCGGCCCTGACCCGGGTGGTGGACTTCCACCTGCACACCGCCCACGCCGCCGCCCGCCTCCTGAACCCCCACCGCGCGCTCGTGCGGCCCGAGCCGCCCGCGCCCGGCGTGCACCCGCACCCGCTGCCCGACACCGCCGCGGCACTGGCCTGGCTGAACGCCGAACACGCCACCCTGCTGGCCACCCAGCGCACCGCCGCCACCCTCGGCCACCACCACACCGTCTGGCACCTGGCCTGGAACCTGAACACCTTCCACCGGCGGCGAGGACACCGGCACGACGAGGTCACCACGTGGCAGGCCGCACTGGACGCCGCCGACCATCTGCCCGACCTCGCCATCCGCAGCCGCACCCACCGGTTCCTCGGCCGCGCCTGCTCCCGGCTGGGCCTGCACGAACAGTCCACCACCCACCTGGAGCAGGCCCTGGACCTGGCCCTGCGCCACCACGACCCCACCGAACAGGCCCACACCAACCAGGCACTCGCGATCGCCTGGGGAAAGCGGGGGGACGACCGGCAGGCCCTGCAGCACGCCCACCACGCCCTCGCCCTCTTCCGTGCCCTCGACCAGCCGGTGTGGGAAGCCGACGCACTCAACCAGGTGGGCTGGTATGCCGCGCGCCTGGGCCGGTTCGACACCGCCCGCGAGCACTGCCAGGCCGCCCTCACCCTGCACCGACACCACCACAACCCCGTTGGCGAGGCGGAGACCCTGGACAGCCTGGGCTACATCGCCCACCACACCGGCGACCACCACCAGGCCCTCGACCACTACCACCACGCCCTCACCCTGTTCCGCAGCCTCGGCAACGCCTACGAGGTCGCGGACACCCTCGACCGCGTGGGCCATCCCCACGCCGCCCTCGGGCGGCACGAGCAGGCCCGCACGGTGTGGCGGGAAGCGCTGCAGCTGTACCGGGACCAAGGCCGCGACGCCGACGCCGACCGCGTCCAACGCCAACTCGACGACCTCGACCACACCTGAACCGCGACGCTGCCTACCACGGTGGCTACCGGATAACGGGTCATTACACGGTAGACTGATCACCAACGACGACCGGCGACCAGCGCGAACCTCGCCCGCGCGGCGACAGGACTCGTGCACGTTATCCGGTAGGTCGATCTGGAGGGCGGATCATGGCGGCGACGGTCACGAAGCTGGCGGCCCGCCGCCGTGGGACCGGCAAGCCCGGCAGGCCGAGTGTTCGCGCGGCGATTGACGCCTTCCTCGGCTCCCCGAAGATCACTGGACGTTGACCACCCGTGTCGTCGATGGCGGGCGTTGAGGCGCAGGCTGGGGCAGCACCGGTAGCCCGCTGTATTCGGTTTGGACGCCGGATTCGGCTGGATGCTGGACTTCGTCTCGTTTCCCGGAGGAGCCGCTGAACCAGCTGGCCGGTGACCTGGCGCTGGCCGCGACGCAGGCCACCGGTGGCGCGAGCGTGGCCGCGCTGGGTGTCCTGGACAAGGTGCTCTCCAGCATCGAGAGCGGCTCAAGCTCCGAAGTGGACAGTGTGGGCCAGACCGGGAGCCGCGAAAGTGAGCAGGCGTAAAGCTTCGGACTCGATGGCCTCGCGGTCGTTCGCGCAGAGCGGGCGCAGCGGCACCACGGTGAGCGCGCCTGCCCGGTCCCTCGTCCAGGTCGCCGCCACCGTGCCGTCGACGAGCACGGTCGCCGCGACCGCGTCGCCTTGGCAGACCTGGCGCCGGATCGGGCCGGTCATGACGCGGGTCCGGTCGGCGTGCGCGAGCAACGTCGCGTCGAACTCCGGCAGCAGCCGGACGGGCGCGGCGAGATCGGCGGGCGGCAGTTCCCGGTCGGGCAAGTCGAACAGCTCGCGGCCCGACTCGTCCGCGTAGGTGCGCAGTTCCGGCCGCAACTGCTCGAAGATCTCGGGCAGCCCGCTCACCCCGGACCAGGTCCGTGCGTCGGCGACGGTGGCCGGGCCGAACGCGGCCAGGTAACGCCGCACCATTTCGCGGGTGCTCTCGGCGGTCGCTTCGGGCAGGTCCGCAAAGGCCGCGAACGGGGTCGCACCGCGCTTGCCCCACGTCCCGCTCGGCGCGGGATGCACCACGGGGAGCAGGTACTGCACCGTCCAGCCGAGCGCGGTCGCGTCGGCGCCGGGGCGGGTTCGCGCGAGCGCTCGGCCCAGTTCGGGACGGGTGAGCACTTCGCCGCCGGACAGCAGTTCCGCCGCTTCGGTGACGAGGTCGTCCAGTTCGATGCCGGTGGTGCGGCGGCCGAAAACGTTGCGCTGCACCCGTTTCAGCAAGGGCGCCAGCACCGGCCGCACGAGCCGGAAGTCCGCCGCCGGCACCAGGTGCTGGGTGGCCCGCATCAACACCGACCGCACCAGGGAACCGGTTTCGATGGCGGTGGTGAGGTCCTCGATGGTGAAGCGGTCGAGCCTGCTCCACAGCGCCAGATAGGGCGGATCCGGGGCCTGCGCGTTGAGCCCGAAGAGGTGCCCGGTCGCCGCGACCACGTCCAGCCCGGCGCGGCCGAGCAGCAGCTGCCGGTCGAGCAGGGCGCGGTTGAGCGCCCGCGGGCTCAGCACCGCGGTCCCGCGGGCGCCCATCTCAGCGGACCTTCCGGAAGAAGACGCGCACGTCCTCGGTCAGCGCGCCCGGTTCCTCCATGGCGAGGAAGTGCCCGCCGTGGTCGAGTTCGGTCCAGTGCACGATGTGGTGGTCGCGCTCGGCCCAGCGGCGGATGGTGACGTCGTGCGCGGACACCAGCACGCCGACGGGTACCTGCGGCGCGGCGGGCGCTTCGGCGGTCCAGTCGCCGGTTTCGCCGGTCCACTCGGTCGAGCTGTCGCTCCAGCCGTTCGCCGACAGCTCTTCGTAGTAGATCTGCGCGGCCGAGCCCGCGGTTGCGGTGAACCAGTACAGCGAGATGGTGGCGAGCATGCGGTCGCGGTCCACGCACTGCTCGGGCAGCGCCTCCTGCGGCATGGTCAGCTCCTTGAACTTCTCCACGATCCACGCGAGCTGACCGGCGGGGGAGTCGGTCAGGCCGTAGGCCACCGTCTGCGGGCGCTTGGAGTTGCACTGCAGGTAGCCGTCGTTGAAGTTCCGCATCGCCTGCCAGCGGCGCTGGTCGGCCTCGGGGAGTTCGTCCATTTCGCCATCGGCGCCGATCGGGAACGAGATCATCCCGTTGACGTGCACCCCGATCACGTGCTCGGGATCCTGCTTGCCGATCTCCGGGCCCACCCACGAACCGGTGTCGTAACCCTGCACGCCGTAGCGTTCGTAGCCGAGGGCCGCCATCAACTGGGTGAACAGGCCCGCCATCTTCGCCGCGTTCATGCCCGGCCCGGCCAGCGGCGTGGAGAAGCCGAAGCCCGGCAGGGACGGGATGACCAGGTGGAAGGCGTCGGCCGGGTCGCCGCCGTGCGCCCGCGGGTCCGACAGCGGCCCGATCACGTCGAGGAAGTCGGTCACCCCGCCGGGCCAGCCGTGCAGCACGACCAGCGGGGTGGCGTCCGGCTCGGGGGAGCGCACATGCAGGAAGTGCAGGCGCTGGCCGTCGATGGTGGTGACGAACTGCGGGTGCGCGTTGAGCGCGGCTTCCTGCGCCCGCCAGTCGAACCCGGTGCGCCAGTACTCGGCGAGATCGGTCAGGTAGGCGACGGGCACCCCTCGCCTCCAGCCGACGCCGGGCAGTTCGTCCGGCCAGCGGGTAGCGGCCAGCCGCGCGGCGAGGTCGTCGAGCCGGGCCTGCGGGATGTCGATCGAGAAGGGGCGGATGTCCGGTGTCATGGGCGCAACGCTAGGACCCCGTTAGGACAGGGTCGGTCCTAACGAGTGGGCAGACTGGACATCATGCTGGAAACTTCCGCGCGGCTGCTGAAACTCCTGTCGTTGCCGCAGACGCACCGTGACTGGCCGGGCGCCGAGCTGGCGGAACGCCTCAGCGTCACCACGCGGACCGTGCGGCGGGACGTGGAGCGTCTGCCTGAACTCGGTTATCCGGTGCAACACCTCGTTGAGGCGCCCACCGCTGTTGGTGGCCTGGACGAGCAACTCGGACAGGCGCACGCGACCCCGCCGGTGAAGCGGCCGACGTCGACTCCGGCCAGCTGCCCGCGTTCGATCCGGTCGGCGACCTCGCCGGCGATCTGATCGATGGCCTCGGGCAGCAGGTCGGCGACTTCGTCGAGGCCTGCACCAGCTGGCGCGGAGACCGGCGGGTTAACATCAGGCGTGGAATCGAAAACCTGTTCGAGTTGTGGAGAGTGCCCGCCGAGGGCTGGCGGGGTGCTGTGCCCGGACTGTGTGTGCAGCGACTCAGTCAAGCCCTGAGCGACTACTGGGCCACCCACGACATCGACGGGGCTCGAGTGGTGACTACCAGCTAGCCACTCCCGCAGCCTTGGCAGATGGCGTCCATCGCCCGCAGGGGGCGCAGCAGCTCCACCGTGGCGCGAAGTTCATGCAGGGGTGTCGGCGCTGGCCGCGCGCGGATCACCGCCGGCGCGGCGGAATCGCGGTCAACGGGATGCCCAGTCCCAGACCATCCGGCCACGGCACGACGCGAAATGGCCTCACCGGCCGCTGGGCTCGGCGATGCTCAGGCGAGGAATCCGTCGTGGACGATCAAGGCGGGCACCAGCAGCACGATCGGGGTGCCGATGAGCATCACGGTAGCGCGGTGGCGAGCACGACATGACCCGTCGACCCGGCGATGGTCATGTCGTCGACGAGGGAGCAGGATTGCCCGGCCGAGTTCCCTTCTTGGCCGGCGAGCGACCACGTCCCGCGCGGTGCCGCATCCCCAGTCGAGCGCACGCCGCCCGTAGCCGCTCACCACATCCACGCAATCCGTGGTCTCCGGCAGAGGCTCGCGCCGGTTCCGGTCAGGGCTTGTAGCCGACGACGCAGCCGATGAGTTCCTGCTCGGCGGTGAGGGGCTGCGGCACGGGACCGTCCGGCCACCACAGATCGCACGGGACGACGGTGGGGTCCATGCCGGGCTGCGGTGCGACGATCTCCAGTCCGGGCATCATGGACAGGATCTGTTCGCGGGTGCGGAACCAGCCGCTTCCCATCGCGCTGTGCGAGAAGATGTCCTCCATGCGCCGGGCGACCTGGCTGAGTTCGGGCTTTTCGGGATCGTAGAAGTGGCTGAGGGCGATCCAGGACCCGGAGGGCAGCGGGTCGATGTACTGCCGCATCAGGTCGGCGTAGTCGTCGCCGGGGTAGTGGTGGATGGTGCTGCTGTGCATGAGGCCGATCGGCCGGGTGAAGTCGATGTGGGTGCCGATGATCGGGGCGCCGTAGACCTGGCCCGGGTCGTAGATGTCGGCCGCGGCGATGTGTGTGTTGCCTTCGTCGGCGAGCAGCGCCTGGGCGTGCGCGAGCACGACGGGGTCGTTGTCGGTGTAGACGACGACCCCCTCCGGGTTGGCTCGCTGCACGACCTGGTGGACGTTCTCCGCGGTCGGCAGACCGGAACCGCAGTCGATGTACTGATCGATTCCCTGCGCCAGCATGCACCGCACGGCTCTGGTCAGCCAGTTGCGGTTGGCCCACGCCATGTCGCGGATCTCCGGCGCGACCTGCTTCACCTGCTCGATGACCTGGCGGTCGATCGCGTAGTTGTCCTTACCGCCGAGGGCGGCGTCGTACACGCGGGCGATGCTCGCGCGGTTCGGATCAACTCCGACGGGTACGGAACTGGGCGCCTTCGCGGCATCGGTCGGTGACATGACTACCTCGCTGGCCTGGACGTCGAGACGGACACCGCCTCAACGTAGCGCAGTCGCCTGACCACACGAGGACGAGGCAGAGCGCCAACCCATCCGATGACCCGCACCGCGTCGGCCTATGCGCGGGACGCGATCCAGGCCAGTGCCCTGTGCATCGTCACCGCGACGCCGACGATCGCGTGCGGCCGTAGACGGCGTCGATCCGGGCGAAACTCCGCAGGGGAGAGAGTCGCCGCCACTCCTGCGCGCGGAACCCGGCGGCGTCGTCGTGGGGTGGAGGTGAGAACTCCGCGCGGTGTCGGCGTGGAGCTATGGCTTGTCGTGGCCTGGCTTCTTGTCCCAGTAGGACGAAGCCGTTGATCGCTGACCGGAAAGCCATGCCACGTCCTCGGCCATCGAGTCGGCCAAGCCGTCCGGGTTGAGCACGGTGAATAGCATGTTGGTGAACTCTTTCCTGGCCGCTTGGTCGTCCGGAGTCAGCCCCCGGCGTTCCTTGCGTGCCCAGTACTCCTGCTCACGTTCTAGGCGCGGAAGGAGTTCCTGACGGGTGAGGGTCTTGAGGTCTTCCCAGGTCAATCGCTGGGATCTGGCCATCAGGTGTTGCCTTCCCGGTGTTGTCGGTATGATTGATCCGTTTCCCGGACAGCGTTGCTCGGTGACGATGAGAATTCTGCTTGGTGCTGAAGGTGCCGGGTGCGGGTGGACACCCACACGGCGAGCGAAAAGCGACACCGGCTCGTCGCGCAGCTGGCGATCTGCTCGACTTCAACGAGGACACCGGCGCCATGAACACCACCGCCGAGCTCACCGACCTGCACGCACAGCTGAACCGCGCACTGCACGCCTGACCGGCATGGCCGGAAGCGCGGCGGCTCAGCCGCCGGTGATCATTTTCGCGCCTACCGAGGAGATCGGTTCGACGAGGAACTTCTGACCGCCATCGCCGAGGGCCGCGCGCACCTTCTTCGCTTTGCCCCGCGTTTCGGCATCGGGTGCGTCCTCGGCCAGGTCCCGCAAAGCTTGCAGCAGCGCCTCGGCGTGGTGCTCCGGTGACGGCCAGCGCCCCGTTGCCCGCCGCGCCTGCGGGTAGATCTTCTCGACCCAGACGTTCGCGGGGTCGTCGGCGAGGCCGTGCTGGTGCAGGCTCAGGTATTCGCCGTCGAGCGCGTCCAGCGCTTTGAGCACGACATCGACGGCGAAACCGGTCGCGGTGACGAGATCAGGTACGTCGGGAAGCTGGCGCCGCCGGTTGTGTTCGAAGGCGTCGACGACGGCCTGCAGTACCGGCAGGTCGCGGGTGGTCCAGGTGTCGTGCATCAGCCCATCTTCCGCTGCCCAGCCAGTCCACGACAGCGAGACCAGCAGCGGTTGTCCCGCTCTCAGCAGGCTTCGGCGTAGGACGCGAGTTTCTCGGTCAGCGCGGTCCACCGGGCGACGTCGACGACGGCTTCGGCGGTCATGCGGATGCCGGCGGCGGCGCGGGCGGCAACGGTCCCGGCCGGGCCGGCCGCCTCAGCTCCGCCAGTTCGGTCCCGGGCGAGCTCGGCCGATTACTCGTCGCGGGGCCGGGCGCGGACGAAGAACTGCTCACCCTGGTCGGGATGGATCCCCCCGGGAATCCCGAACACCACCCACAGGTCGAGGCCTTCATCCGGTGCGCGAACCTCAAACCCTTGACGCCGGTAGAAAGCGGCCAGGCCAGGGCGGTCTGGGCGGATCTGGCCGTAGACGAAAAAGTAGCCGTGGGCGAAGAAGATCTTCTTGACCCGGCTCAGCAGCGCGGCACCGATCCCGCTGCCCCGGTGAGGCTCGGCCACCGCGAACACGGCCACTTTCACCAGCCCCACAATGCCGACGAGGATGAGCTTGCGGACCTCCGGTACCGCGGCGCCCGTCCGCTCGGCGTGGGTCATGTACTGCTCGGCCACGTTGGGCGGCGGGAAGGCGATCACAGTGCCGATCACACCGTGCTCGCGGTGCTCGGCCACCAGCACCAGGGAGGCGACTGCGAAAGCGTGGTCAGGGCCGTGGTCGGTGAAGGCCCGCGCGATCGCCCGGGAAAACGTCGGCCGGCCGTGCTCACGGCCACGCCCGGCCAGCCCCGCGCGGTGGGCGCTGCCCATCACCCCGTCGCGGATCGCCTCGGTCATCGCCGCCCCCAGCTCGATCCCGGAGGCCGGGGCGAGCTCCGCGATCACCGGGATGTCCTCGGCGGTGGCCAGCCGGATTCTCACCCCCGCTGTGCCGCTGGGCCAGCCCCGGATCAGCTTCTGCTCGGTCAACCCCGACGAATTAGCACCCACTGCGCCGATGCTGCCAGCCCACACCGACAAAACCGGCGATCGTGCCCGGCGCGCCCAGAAAGGTTCACCGACTTGACGCAGCCGTTGCAGTTCGACGAGTCACCGGATGCCCGTGCCACGCGCTCACCTGGCCGCGCCGGCACTCACCTGACGCTCGATGACGCCTACTGACATGTCGTGACGCATCCCGGTCAACGCGGCGACGCCTCCCGCATCCAGTGTTCCGTCTCACCACGTTTGGAACCGGTATCCCCTTCGACTTCTGCGGACTCAGCTCGGTTGAGGCGGCCGCGGTGGGCTGGTTTTCACTGCATGGGCTCCCGACGGGATCGGTCCGGGTCGACGATCGCGCGGGCCAGCGCGACGGCGGCCAGGTCAATCTCCGACACCCGGCCGAGGATCTTCGCCTCGTCCCAGCCGCGGTCTTCGTACAGGGCGAGGTTGTCCACGGCGGCGGCGAGGAGATCGGCGATCGGGCCGACGTCGACCTGACGGTGCGGTGCGCCGTCGACTGCGGTCTGCAGCTCGAAGTGGCCGTCGTTGCGGACTCGGCGTGCCGCGTGCCGCAGCAGTTCGGACAGGGCTTGCTCGGATGCGGTCATGAGGTTTCCGTCCTGAGTGAATGTGGTGGTCCGGAGTATCCGTGGCGGAATCGGGGGTCGGCCGGTTAGCCGTTGACCTGTGCTGGTTGAGGGTGGTGGGCCAGGTGGTCCTGGAGTTCGCGGTGGCGGAATTGGTAGCCGATGCCTGCCTGCCGGACGAGCCCGGCGTGGTTACACCAGTGCAGGAACCGCCCGAGTCGCCAGGGCAGCGCCGGGGTCCCGAACCACCCGCGTGTGCACAGCAGCAGCGCTAAGTAACGAATTCCGACCCCCCCGAATGCGATACCGCCCGTAAGCCAGATTGTGAGCCCGCCCGCTAGCGCGCCCGTGACCCCGCCAGTGACCCCACCCGTGAACCCGACCGCGAGCCCGCCCCCGAGCCCGCCCGCGAGCCCGACCGTGAGGCCGGTCGTGAACTCGCGCTTGATGATGTCTCGTGGATCCCACGTGACGAACGCAGCGTCGTGATCCTGCGGGCTTCTGACCTCTACGAACCCCATCATGAGCCCCAGCAAGAGCCCGCCCGCGAGCCCGGCCGTGAGCTCGACCGTGAGCGCGCCCGCGAACCCGAGCACGAACCCCAGCATGAGGCCGGTTGCAAGGCCGAACGCGAGGCCGAACGCGAGCCAGAACGCAAGAGATCGGCGACCTTGCCGGGTACGGAAGGGGCTTGTCTGGATGAGTGCTGGCTCAGCCCCCATTTTTCTCCAAACAAAATAAGCCCAAAGGGAAATACCAATCCCAGGACCAGCAAAGGCGAGTATCCGGTCGGGGCTGAAGCCGATCCCGTCGGGAACCGGCAGGATCAGGGTGACGATGAAGAAGATCAGGACGGTTGCCGCCACGACGGTGCCGTGAACGCGGTTGATGCCGCCGAGTGGCCATAGTTGATGGAGTACCAGGTCGCTGCCGGAGAGAGGGATGCCGCCGAGGGTGCGTCCGGTGGTGGCGTTGTGGTGCAGGTAACCGGCCAGCACCGCGAGCCACCGGTGGGTCTGCTCGGCGGTGTAGGGGGTGGCCTGCTGGCCGGGCTGCGCGGTGTGGGCGGCGGTGGTGGCGGTGATGAAGTGGGTGAGCAGGTGCTCGCGGATGGCGTGGTTGCTGGTACCAGCTATGCGGATCAGGTCGGCGGGGTTGCGGGTGTAGCTGTTGTTGGGGCTGTTGGGGTTGCGCTGTTCGTAGACGGTGGTGGCCAGCGACAGCCGCCACGGGGTGGATAGTCCCACGGCGAGTGGGCCGCCGGGGTGGTGGTCGATGGTGGACAGGACGGTCTGCCACCGTGCGGGGTTGTCCACCCGTGACCTGATGAACTTGCGGGCTTTGGCGGAGTCGACCGGGTCGATGGTGATGTGGGCGGCGTCGTGGGTCCAGACCTCGGCGTCGGTGAGCGCCTGGTAGTGGCCGGTGCGGCAGGTCAGCACCAGCGGTGCCGCGTGCCGCCCGTGCTGGTAGGCGTTCAACGCCCGCACCACGTGCGCGGCGCGGGAGGTGTGGCCGGGGGTGTCCTCGGCGTCGACCTCGTCGAGACCGTCGATGACAGGCAGGATCAAGCCGGCGTTGACGAGGGCTTGCGCGGTGCGCCGGTCCAGCACCTGGCGGTAGGCGGTCACCAGGTGCTGGACCAGCCACTCGTCCAGCGGGTCGCTGCTGTCCCAGAGGGTGGCCGGAATCCGCACCGGCACCGCGTGCTCAGGGTCGCGGTTCTCCAGCAGTCCCAGCAGCAGCTCCAGCGCGAGCACGGTCTTGCCCCCTCCTGCAGCGCCGGTGATCACCAGGCGTTGCGGCTGCAGAGCCTGGTAGTAGGCCACCACTTCGGTGAGCCGGCCTTTTGCCCTGGCGTGCTGTGCGGGGTGGGCGGGAGCGGGGCGGAACGCGAAGTCCACGTCGATCTTGCGTTTCTCCTGACCCAGCAGCTGGGTCCAAACCTTCTTCTCCCTCGACAGCACCTGGTCTGCCAACCGGGCGGCCATCTCTGCCACCGGCACCGGCGTCATCCGCGTCGTGCGCGCCGCCTGGCGAATGGCCCACAGCCCCGCCGCCAGCGCCAGCAGGCCGATCACCGCCGACACCGGGTCCACATCGCCGACTTTCGCCTCCGGCACCAGCCGCAGCCCCGCCACGACGGCCACCCCCAGGCACACCACGGCCCCGAACCCGGACAACAACGCCGCTCTGCCACCACCGGTCATAGCCGCTCATCATCCACACACCCACCGCACCACTGGCGACCGGCATCCCCGCGCGCCGGGACGATGCTGGTGCCGCCGCAGGGACCGCTCCAGCGTGGGGATCAGCGAGCGCCACGCCGCTGTCCGCTCGGGCGTGCCGTCGCCGAACGGCGTGGACCGCCCCGGCGATCTCGCGCGGTACAGGCAGGGAGGAGTCCACCGGCCCCGAGGCCGCGAAGGTAGACCGCACGGCAACTGCCCTGTGACGACACGCGAGCGCGGTACGTCAGGAGGTGTTCCGTGGTGGCCGCCAGCTGCGGGTCCAGGTCGGGTTGGGGGTGTCGTGCCGGGGTGTGGTGGCGATGCCCCAGACGGCGAGAGCGACGCTGCGCCACAGGTAGCTGGAGTTCGGTCTGTGCTTCGCGGCGCTGGTCGCGTCGAGGTGCCGGTAGCGGCCGTGGCCGATGAACTGGAACGCTTCCCAGCCGGTCTTATTGCCGGACAGGTTGGTGTAGCGATGGATGTAGCCGCGGATGCGGTCGTGCTGAAGCCACCATCGGTCGGAGTCGGTGTACTGCACCAGCCGCCATCCCTCGCCGAGATCGGCGAGCTCCGCCGCGACCGAGGGCGTCTGCGGACCGGCCTTGTCGGACTCGTCGGTGTGAGGGGGCGGGGGAGCTGGCGGTACTTCGAGCGTGAGGCCGTGGCGTTCGGCGATGCGGCGCAGGTGGGTCAGACAGCGCGGGCAGTCCGGCGGTGCCACGGTCACCGGTCCGAGTGGCATCGGCGCCGGGCGGGACGCCGACTCGCACAAGGCTCGGCCGCCGCGGTGCCGACGGCTTCCGCGCGTGTCGGTGTCCGGGACCGCGTGTCGGGCCTGGCCGTGGGTGCCGCCGTGTCGGCTCGCCTCCGGCCGGACCCGCACGATGATCGGAAGCACGGCGCGGTTGCGGTCCCACCGTTGCTGCTCGCCGGGATCGACCGCCTCCCACAGTTCGGCGTCGCGTTCGCGCAACTGCTCCCGGATGTCGGCGATCACCGCCTGCATTACCGGGTGCGCCCACATACCGCTGGTGTGGTCGGCTGCGTCGAGGTAGCGCAGTTCGATCTCGCGGCCGAGGTGGTAGTGCGCCTCGGCCGCGACCGCGGCGGCCACTGCGCGCCGGCCCGCCACGGTGTGGTCCGCCCCGGCGAACGCGCCCCGGAAAACGGCGTCGGACAGCACCTCGAACAACGGCTTCCCCGGCCGGGGGTGGACGACGAACCAGTGCCCCCGCGGAACACGGATCGCTTCTCGTCCTTCTCCGAGAAGGATTGCCCGGTCCAGGAGGTTACGCCCGCCGGAGAATCGGGTGTAATCGAACGGCACGTGCGGTGTCAGGCCCACCGTGCGCGCCAAGCCGCGGATCTCGACCTCACGCACCACATCCGGCTCGGCCGGGTACTGCACCGCCAGCACGTGACCCCGCGCCGTGAACTTCGCCGCCCCTCACCCGCCGCACCCTCGTCGACCGCGAGAACGCCGGTCTGCAGCGCTCGCTCACCGGCCGGGGTGAGGGTGACGACGACGTGGTCGGCGAACAGTTCGGTCGCCGGCATCGGCTTCCCGTACTTGATCGCCACACCGTACGGGTGGACCAGGCGCAGGTCACGCCGGTTCAGGGGCGCCGTGCTAAGCACGTCCCGTGTTCTGGTCGCCGGGGTCGGGCGCGTGGCCGATGTACTCGACGCGGTAGCGCAACCCCGGGATGTCCCCGCGCTCGCCGAGGGGGTTGGTGTCGGGGTAGACGTCGACGGTGATGGTGCCGTCGTCGTGGGTGTCGACGTAGGACTGCCAAGTCAGGTCGCCCCAGACGACACCATCTTCGTTGCCGAAGGCAAGCCTGGCCACGTCGGTCGGGTCGGTGATGTCGGGATCGTCCTCGCTCATGGCAGTCGACGCTACGGGCATCACGGGAGAAGGCTGGGTATTCGCTCGCGTGTCGTGAGCACAGCGGTAGTGGTGCCCAGGGAACCGGGCCGTGCGTGGTGGTGAACGTGGCTCCCCGCGGGCCCGGTGCCCCGCGGCGGCGGCGATTCCATCCAGCCACGCCGGGGTGCCCGCGAAGCTCTCCCGCCGTACTCGCCTCTGGAGATAGACCTGCTCCCTGTTGCGGTGCCACGGCCGCGGGCCGGGGCAAGGTGTCACTCGGCAGGTCGGCCACGTCGCCCGGAAGCAGGCCGGTGAACAGCGTGTCGGCCTGGCAGTTCGGTCGGCTGCTGCTCGCGGCGGCGGTAACACGGCGGGGGAGTTCACGATGCCCGTGTGCATGACGACTGCTGCGACTGCGCCTTCCACTGATCGCCCTGCCGGGCGGGTGGCTCGTATCCGGCGGGCGGTGACCGGGCGCCGTGGGCTGGGGGTGCTGGCCTGGCTGCTGGCCGCCGCGGGCCTGGGTATGGCGGTGTGGATGGCGAGCTCCTGGGCTGGGTGGTCTGCGGTGTGGGTGTGGCTGGGTCGGTGGTGGATGGTGCCGGTCGCGGTGCTGCTGCTGGCCGCCGCGGCGGCCCTTGCGGTGCTGCGCTCACGTCACCCCAGCGCCCCGCCCCGCCCCGTGGTGGAGCCGGGGACGGAGGTGATGCCGGCGTTGACACCGCGGGCGATCCTGCTGGGCGCACTGGTCCTGCTGGGCTTGGGTGTCACCGGGGCGGTGCTGCTGCTGATCAACTTCTCCGGGACCGAGCCCCGGGACCGGTTGGACGCGATCCGGACCGCGGCCACGCTGCTGGTGGGCACCGGCGGGGCCGCCGCGCTGCTGCTGGCCGCCCGTCGTCAACGCGCCACCGAACTCACCCTGGCCGTACAGCGCAGGACGGCCGACGCCACCGAACGCGACGCCGCGGCGCGGCGGATCACCGAGCTGTACCTGCAAGCAGTCGAGCAGCTGGGCTCGGACAAAGCCGCGGTTCGCCACGGCGGCCTGTACGCGCTGGAACGCGTCGCCCAGGACAACCCCGACCAACGACAGACCGTGATCAACGTGATCTGCGCGTACCTGCGCAGCCCTTACACCTCACCGCCTAAGCGACCTGCCTCCCGCCAGGCCGGACTGCCTGCGGCCGCACGCCGAGGCACTGCGACCGGCCGCGTCGCCGCTCGCGCCGCGGACGTGCGCCGTAGCGGCCTGAGACCACCCACACCGACTGCCGGGTCCGAGAAATCGCGGCAGGAACGCGAAGTCCGACTCACCGCGCAACGCATCCTCACCACCCACTTAACCCCCGGCCGCGACAGGGCCACCGGCCAGCCGGCCAATCCCCTGTACTGGGCCGAGGGCTACGACCTCGACCTCACCGGTGCCACTCTCATCGACTTCCACGCCACCGACCTCACCGTACGACAAGCGGTCTTCATCGACGCACACTTTTCCGGCACCGCGCTGTTCGGCGGGGCGACCTTCACCGGCATCGCGTGGTTCGACGGGGCGACCTTCACCGGCATCGCGCGGTTCTACGGGGCCACCTTCAGCGACGGGGCGTGGTTCGACGGGGCGACCTTCACCGGCCTCGCGGAGTTCGACAGGGCGACCTTCACCGGCAGCAGCGCGCGGTTCGAAAGGGCGACCTTCACCCGCGACGCGTGGTTCGATAGGGCGGCCTTCGCCGGTGCCGCGCGGTTCAACAGGGCGACCTTCACCGGTACCGCGAAGTTCCGCAGGGCGACCTTTACCCGCGACGTGCGGTTCGGCGAGGCGTCCTTTACCCACCAAGCGAGATTCGACGGGGCGGCCTTCACCGACGTCGCGGTGATGACGGGAGCTGCGGCCGCATCCGCCGAGTCGTGTGTGTGGCCGACAGGATGGACGGCTGATGATCACCGCCTGGAAACCGCGGCATCTGGTGAAGCACCGGGGATGCTGCGGCTGGTGCCGGTACCGGTGGTGCTGGCTGAGCTTCAACCGAACGACGGGCTGCAGAGTGGGCACGGCGCGAGTCCCTCGTCGCCGCGTACTAGAGCCCAGATAGTCGCGCTGCCCGCGCAGTAGGACGGGGCCAGATCGGTTGCACTGAAGGTGGCACGTGTGGAAGCTGATGTCAGAACCCGGCGGGTCGGTGTGGCGGAGGCCAGTGGTCGCCTTGGCGGCGTCATGTCACCGGGGCGAGAGTGCCTCGATAACCCGGACCGCGTGGTTCAGGTGGTCCGACGCGGCCGGCGTCCGCCGGCATCTTGGGGGGCTACTCCGCTGTTGTCACGCGCTTCGGATGTCCGCTGCTGCCTCTTGCGGTACGCGGCATCGACCGCAGCCTCGAAGTCGCGATGGAACTGCGTCGCGGCCTGCTGTGCGCCCGCACCGTGGAATACCGCGGTCTTGGAGAGTAAAGGGTGGAATCCCTCGGGAACCTCGGGCATGACGATGCCGTCGGCATCGAGGCTGCTGTGGATGATGCCGGGGAAGGCCGCAGAGTCCAGGGGAACCCGCGCCCAGGGTTGATGAACAGATGCAACCCCTGGGCGAACGTCTCCCGGTAGCTGGCGGGCTGCCTCCCTACGGTGTAGACGAATTGGTGGGGCTCGATCGCGTCGGGTGAGCTGTCGTAGGAGGTACCGAACCGGACGAGGGCGGTGTCGGGGTGGCCGAGACCCTGCTCGGTGCCGATGCGGTTGAACTTGGCGATGGTGTGCTGGTTGCTGAACAGCACCCCGGAGAGGTCGGCCGCCTCGGGTTGCTGGAACAGCGCGCTCGGGATCGTCTTGCCGTTGAACTCGTGGAATTCGATCTTTTCCTGGGTGAGGACGCGGCTGCCGGTGTTGTCGTGGCTGAGGGTCTGTGTGAGCCCGTAGAGGTAGTTGCTGACCAGGCCGTCGGGTTCGAACTGGGCGTGCTCATTGTGGAACGCGCCGACCGCGACCACGAACGGCAAGCCCTGGACGTGGGGTTGTTCCCAGTAGGGTCGGCCCTGGGCATCGCTGTGTAGCAGTTTGCGCCGGATGGCCTTGGCGACCTGGAAGACGAACTGACGGTCTGCGGCCGGCAGGTCCGGCGGGAGCAGGTCCGGCGGGGTGCTGGCGTCGAATGCCGTTCCCTGCGCGGGGTTGGTGGTGGTGACCTCGATCGCGACGGGGTGCTGGCCGCGCAGCACGTAGTCAGGGGCAGTCGCGCCGCGGTCGAGGTCAAGGTCTGCCTCTTCGAGGTAGGCGAACAACGCCAGCTCCAGCACGCGGGCGGAGAACCCGCCGGTCTGGAACTCCCGGACGAAGCTGCCGTCGACGTCGTGGAAGTTGGCGTAGATCTCGTTGATCAGCGCGCGGGCCGCCTCGTGGCCGGGTTGAAGGGCAGCAAGCCGGAACAGCGGGCTGAGCTTGTCGACCCGGACGGTCGGGTCGAACAGGTCACGGGTCTTATGAGGCACGGCGGGTTGTCTCCTGGCGCTGGTCGAGGCGGTGTAAAAGCGTATGTCCGTCATGACGCTTAGACCTGATCAAGGTCGTCTGTTGGGGTGATTCGGTCGTTTGGACGCTTGGGCCAGGACGTGAGGCTGGCGCTTTGCTGCCTACGACAGTGTCGTAGGCGATGCAACATAGTCCGAGCAAGCTTGCCTTTGCTGCGCCGGGCTAGCTCTGACTCCGCCGCCTCGTAGAGGTACTGGAAGTACTCGAGCCATGCTTCATGATCCGTCCGGCCGGCCGTTTTGCGACTGACTCGATCAGCCTCGATGAGGGGCAGCAACTTCTTCCATACGTCGACAACGGACCCGCCCAGATACCCGACGACGAGCTGGGCATCAACAATCTTGTGCACCACGAAAGCGCCAAGATTGTCGTAGAACCACACCAAATCGCGTACCTGTCGACGCTGGTCGGCCGGAAGCCCGGCTAGGCCATTGCTGAGAGCACTCGCGGACAGGTCATGAACAACGAGGTGACGCACCTGGGCAAGGTATTCGCCGCGATGCTCGCGGAATAGGTCAACCAGCAACGGAATCGAGTTGGAGTGCCTCGACAGCTGGATCTGCCGGCGCACGGCGAGGATGGACACCAGCAAGGCAATGATCGAGATCGTTAATGCTGCGATCTGCATGACCGGCCCTTTCGGGTTCTGAGCTGTCCACCAAGCGGACCGTGTACCGACGAGCGCGACAACCCGGTGCTCGGCGCTGTCGAAGAGGACGCGGTCGTCGATGTGCAGCAGCTGGCTCACGCGGTCACCGCCGTCACCAGTGAGGCCGAGTCCAGCCGGCGTTCGAGGTTGGTGCGCAGGATCCCGGGCCCAGAGCAGGGGGAACGCGGCCGGGAGCACCGCGACCGGGTCGCCGACCAGCGCGACGCCCTCGGCCAGCGGCCGTACTGGGGTGCACGCCTCGCGCAGCGGTGCGTCCAGCCTGCCGTGGTGGCAGCGCTGGTGCCGGTAGCTCGTGAGCCAACGGAGGTTCGCCAGCCAGGTCGGGTCGTGCCCTGTGACCAGCCGGTAGCGCCAGCCGAGACCTCGGCGTAAGCGCGCTCGGTTGCGGCGAAGCCTCGGCGTCGCGTGGCCGCACCCGCTCAGCCGGGCGGCAGTCGACCACCACGCCGGTGCCGTCTGCGGTGCGGGCGAAGAAGTCCGGAACGTGTGACCGCACCCGGCCCCCGCCCGGCCAGGACAGCCAGAATGGTTGCGCGGCGAAGGACACCACCTCGGCGGTGAAATCGAGGTCCAGCGCGGTGTCCCGTTCGAGCCAGGACTCGAACGGCACGTGCACGTTCATCGTTGCAGCGTAGTAGAAGCCTGGGTAGTTGCGCCGCCCGCGATACGACGGGAACGGCCGCACCGGCGCCGCGGCGACGTCATCCAGCCGAGCACGGGAACTGCGCGCACTCGGGCTGGAGGCGCTCGACCACGACGATCCCGCCGCCAGCCTGCCCACCGTGCTCTCCTGGTCCCTGCGCCACCTCACCGAACACCAGCGCACCGTGTTCGCCCTCCTCGGGATCGCACCTGGTCCCGACACCACCCCGCCCGCCGTCGCTGCCCTCACCGGCCTGCCCGACGGCCCCGCCCGCAGGGCGCTGGCGGCGCTGGAGGACGCGTCACTGCTGGAGCGGCGGCCGGGTGGCCGGTACGCGATGCACGACCTGGTCCGCGCCTACGCCGCCGCCACCGCCCACGACCTGCCCGACGACGTGCGCGAGACGGCCCTGACGCGGGTGGTGGACTTCCACCTGCACACCGCCCACGCCGCCGACCACCTCCTGGACCCCACAGCCCGCTCCTGCGCCCCGACCCGCCCGCGCCCGGCATCCGCCCCTACCCGCTGCCCGACGCCACGGCCGCACTCGCCTGGCTACAGGCCGAGCACGCCACCCTGCTGGCCACCCAGCGCGCCGCCGTCGCCCTCGGCCGCCACCACGTCGTCTGGCACCTCGCCTGGGCACTGGACACCTTCCTCCTGCGGCGGGGGCACCGACGCGACGCGCTCAGCATGTGGCAGGCCGCGCTGGACGCCGCCGCACACCTACCCGACCCCTCCACCCGCAGCCGCGCCCACCGCATCCTCGGCCACGCCTGTGCCCGGCTGGGCCTGCACGAGCAGGCCATCGAACACCTGGACCGGGCCCTCGACCTGGCCGTGCGCCCCCGCGACCCCGCCGAACAGGGACACACCCACCGGGCACTCGCAGTCGACTGGGAACTGCGGGGGGACGATCGGCGGACCCTTCAGCACGCCCGCCACACCCTCGACCTCTACCGCGCCTTCGACCAGCCGGTGCGGGAAGCCGAGGCGCAAAACCTCGTGGGCTGGCTCGCCGCACGGCTGGGCGAGTACGACGCCGCCCGCGACCTCTGCCACGCCGCCCTCACCCTGTACCGGCAGCACCACGATCCCGATGGTGAGGCGGCCACCCTGGACAGCCTCGGCTTCATCGCCCACCGCACCGGCGACCACCGCCAGGCCCTCGACCACTACCACCAGGCCCTCACCCTGTTCCGCACCGTCGGCTACACCTACGAGGTCGCGAACACCCTCGACAACGTCGGCCACCCCCACGCCGCGCTCGGACACCACGAGCAGGCCCGCGCGGTGTGGCGGGAAGCGCTGGAGCTGTACTGGGATTAAGGCCGTGACGCCGACGCCGACGCCGACCGCGTCCAACGGCAACCCAACGACCTCGACAACTCCACCGACCATGAGCAGATCGACCTGACCGGGACACCCTGAACTCGGCGGCGTGCGGATCGCCGCGCACGTGCGATCCGGTTCCGGCCAATCCCACCATCACCCGCCCAGTTCGGTGTCCGAAGCGATTCCGGGCACGGGACCAGCTTCAGTGCGACCGGGGTCGACGCGCCTCGCCCAGACAGCCGACTTCGGCTGCCTGCTGCTCGTCCGACGCCTTCTGCCGGTGTAAACCTGCCCGGCACGGACCGTGCGTCTCGAAGAAATGCGCCAGCCATGGGGACTGCTGACATGCACTGGTTCCTGGAATCGGGTACGAGGCGGGTCGATGACTGCGGTGGTGGGGAGGGCAGGTGCCGGTTGGTGTCGACGCGTCCCTTCTCGCTTCGACACCAACCGGGTGGCAGTGGCGCCCCGCTAGCAGGCTCGCATCAGTGAGCTGATGCCCTCCTGCGGCAAGACCCCTCCCTTCCACCCCGGACTCACTCTCATCACGGGCCCGGTGTAGGAGATGCCCTGGTGGGCGCACCACGTCACGCTGGTGCGGTTCCAGAGGTAGTCGACTTGGTTGTCCATGTCGTGGACCCTCAAATCGGGAATGCTGACCTGGGTGGCCAGCCTTCTGCCGCTGTCCTGAGCCCAAGCGCAGAACCAGCCCGGCGGGCATTCCAGGGTCGCGCTCGGAGCCGCGTGCGGTGTCTGCGTCGCCACGGAGTTGGCAGCTGCTGGTGTGGCGGCGGCCAGGGTGAGCAGTCCCAGTGCGGCGCAGGCGTTGATGATCCGGCGCATGGCGGTGCCTCCGTTCTCAGCAGGCGCCGCGGCGCAGGGAGCTGATGTTGTTGTCCCTGCTGTACTCGGAGGTGTTGCCTTGCCAGTTCCCGACGGGCCACGTCCCTCCGGAGTAGTTGGTGTTGAGGTAGGTGCACCAGATGATTCCGGTCCGGTTCCACAGCGAGGACACCTGGTTGTCCAGGCCGAAGTCGCCGAGGTCGGGTGTTCCGGTCTGGAAGCGGGCCATGGTGCCCTGGCCGTCTTTGCCGGACCACACGCAGAACCAGCCGCTGGGGCAGTCGCTGTAGGCGGTGATCGACACGCCTGAATCGGTGTTGTGCGGCCCCGCGGAGGCGGCAGTGGCCGGGGCGATCGCGGCCACTGTGACGAGTCCGAGTGTGACGCCGAGCTTGGTGAACCAGCGCATGACGTTGTGCCTTTCCGTGTTTGCGCTGCCGGGCGGTCCGGCCGCGCGGGCCTCCTGGGTGAGCGAGGCACTGCACCGGTGTAGGCCTGATGGGTTGTCCGGCGCCGGACTCGTGGACGCCGGACAACAAGCTCCGGACAATGGACGATCGACTCGGGGAGGGGTGGGGGACAGTGCCGCGTGCTGAGCGACCGCTGGAACTGGATGGGTCGTTGCTGACGACGTTCGCCGCTGACCTGCGGGAACTGCGCAGAAACGCGGGGAGTCCGCCGTATCGGGAGCTGGCCCGGCGCTCACACTTCTCCTCCACCACGCTGTCGGACGCGGCGGGTGGGCGCCGTCTGCCCAGCCTGGAAGTGACACTGGCCTATGTCCGGGCGTGCGACGGCGATGCCGAGCAGTGGGAACAGCGGTGGCGTGCCGCCGCGGCGGAGTTGCATGTCTCCACCCCGGTCAGCGATGCGGGCACGGGTGATGACCTGACGGCGCCTTATGTCGGGTTGCGCGCGTACGGCCGTGAAGACGCCGAGTTGTTCTTCGGGCGTGAACGGCTCGTTGACGATCTGGTCGCTCGGGTGCGCAGGCAGAGATTCGTGGCGGTGTTTGGGCCGTCGGGGTCCGGGAAGTCCTCGGTGTTGCGCGCGGGGCTGATCCCGCGGCTGGGCGGCACCGTCCTCTGTTTCACGCCGGGCTCTCATCCAGTCGAGGAGTGCGCGATCCACCTGGCGCGGCTCGCCGGTGAACTACCGGGGAGCGTGCACACCGAACTGGCCGGGGATCCGCGCGCCGTGCACCGCCTCGTGCGGCAAGCCCTGGCACCCGAGCCGGCCAGCGCCGAGATCGTCATGGTCGTGGACCAGTTCGAGGAACTGTTCACCTTGTGTACCGATGACCAGCAACGACAGCGGTTTCTCGCCCTCGTCCTCACCGCGGCCAGCGTGCCGCGGAGCCGTTGTCGTGTGGTGCTCGGCATCCGCGCCGACTTCTATCCGCACTGTGCGCGCCTGCCGGAGCTGGTCGAAGCGTTCGAGGATGCCCAGGTCACGGTCGGCCCCATGGCGCCAGAGGACCTGCGGCGGGCGATCGTCCAACCTGCTGTACGGGCCCGGTGCACGATCGAGAACAGTTTGCTCACCACGCTGGTAACGCAAGTTCACGCACAGCCGGGTGCGCTGCCGCTGCTGTCCCATGCCCTCCTGCAGACCTGGAGCCGGCGCAAAGGCAACACCCTCACCCTGGCCGGTTACCAGGCCACCGGCGGGTTCGACGGCGCTCTGGCCAACACCGCCGAGGCGGTCTTCACCGGCCTCGACGAAGGTCGGCGGACCATCGCGCGCGACCTGTTCCGCCGCCTTGTCACTCTTGGGGAGGACACCGAGGGAACCAAACGCCGGATCAGTGCCGACGAACTCGACGACGATCCGATCGTAGGCCACGTGGTGGCCGAATTCGTCCAGGCACGGCTGCTGACGCAGGACCGGGGCACCCTCGAACTCGCCCACGAGGTGCTCATCAAGGCATGGCCACGCCTTGCTGGCTGGCTCGCTGAGGACCACGACGGGCAGCGCACCCAACGCGAACTCACCGAGGCGACCGCCGCGTGGGAACGACACGGCCGGGACGACACCGCGCTCCTGCGCGGCCCGCGGCTGGCCGTCCTCAACGACTGGGCCACCCGCGCCAGCGCGCCGAACAGCAAGGAAAGTACGTTCCTCAACGCCAGCATCGCCGCCGAGCAGCGCGAACAGGCCGCAAAGCGGCGAGCTGGGCGCCGTCAGCGTCGTCTGATCGCGGTGCTCACCGTGCTCCTGCTCGTCGCGGCGACCGCCACGGTCTACGCCACCAAAGCCGAAGAGCGGGCGGTTCTCGAGCGGAACACAGCCTTGGCACTGGGGGTCACAGCCAAGGTAACGAAGTTGAGTGAGACCAACCCCTCGCTGGCAGCACAACTCAGCCTGGCTGCCTACCGGCTCGCACCATCGCCAGCCACCCGCGACAGTTTGATCGCCTCATCGGCAGAAATCAGCAAGGTCGCCCTCAAGCCAGGAACCAGCGCCATGCCGGACGTCTCAGGCAACGGCCAGACGATTATCGTCAGCGCCGGAGAACAGGATAAAACTCAACTTTGGGCCGTTGAGACTGGCGATGTGCATCCACGCGCCTTCCTGGCAGGTGGTGCTCACGCGAGCGTCAGCGAAGACGGACACACTACGGCAACAACCGATCGGGATAAGCGAGTTCGAATCTTCAATACGGAAAATACAGGGCAGCCCATCGAACTGGCCACCCTTCCAGGAACCTACGACAGCGCAATGGTGAGCCCAAACGGGCGCCTGCTGGCCACCTCAGAGACCGTCCATGAGCAGCCATACCCCTTTAATCCTCCAGTATGGAGATTCACCGGCACTGTGCGATTCTGGGGCCTGGCCGACCATCGTCAGCCCCGGGAAACAGGTGCGATGCACGCCGTCAATCCCCGATCTTTCGTCGGTAACCGGGCGTTTGCCACTACGCCTTACATCGACCCCGCGAACCCCGAATTCGACGACAACTCGGTAAAAGTGTGGGAATTGTCACCCGATGGGGCGCCCACTGTGGCCACGGAGTTGCAGCCGTCAAGTGCGCCGCCGGGAGTATTCCATTTTTCCGCTCTAGGTGATACCGCTGTCAGCGCGCCGGAATACGATGACTACATGGCAATTTGGGACTTGCGCAATTTGCCACAGCGAAAGAGAATCGTGGAAAAGCTTCCTAATAAGAGTCTAACTGCTGCCGACTTCGGCGCGAACGAGCGGCTCGTAGCTCTCGGTGGCGTTGGCGAAATCTCGATTCTCGACGTCGTCACGATGAGCGATGACGGAATAAGAATGAAATTTGATGGCGTCGCTCAAGGTGTGGCGTTCCAGGACGAGCGCAGTGTGATAGGGGTTTCCTTGGGCACAGGTACCGATGTCTACGCCTGGCGTTGGGACCTTGATCCGGAAACGGCAGCCGCTACAGTATGCACAAAACGACAATTCTCGATTCTGCCTGTGGAATGGAATGCATACTTCCGCGACGTTCCGTTTCAGCCACCATGTCCTTAGACATCAGTTTAGAATGAGCTGACGTGTCGACATCGGCTGCGGTGTCGGTTGCGTGAGCAGATTTCGACTGATCTGCTCACCAACCCAGCCTAGCCGTAGAGTTCATGAGGGGAAATAGGGTGCGTTTGCTGGCAAGCCAGTCGGAAGTCTTCTGTGCTGTTTATTCGAGCGCAAGACCACGAAGATGGGTCTGTGGTGCCCTTGCGGTTGCCGGAAGGGCTTTGGTGAACGCTGGCGACGTCGGTCACGTTAGGTAAGAGTGTGAGTGCGCGCTGGAGGACCGAGGGGAGGTCGCGGTGACGACACGATGGCGTGACCGGCTGTGGGCCATGCTCGCGGCCCTGGTTGTCGGTGTGGTAAGGGTGCTGGCGGTTGAGGATGAGTCGGCCGAAGTGGTGCGGCGGATCTTCTCGGAGTACTTAGACGGCAACGGGGATCGGGCGATCGCGAACGGGTTGAACCGGGATGGGATTCCGTGCCCGTCGGCTCGGCGGCCGGATCAGAACCGGCACCGGCTTGCCGATGGTTGGCAGGGCAGTACGGTCCGGTCCATTTTGGAGAATCCCAAGTACACGGGCTTTGCGGTGTTCGGGCGATGGACGAAGCACGAGACCTTGCTAGACCCTGATGATGTCGCGGCTGGACATGTGGTCCGCTTCAAGCGGGCCGAGCGGGAGCAGGTTGTTCGGTCGCGCACGCAGGCGCATCCGGAGATCGTGTCGGTAGAGGTGTTCGCGGAGGCTCAGTTGCTTCGCCGGTCCAAAGCGGCCGGTGGGCTCGCGACGGCCCGCAAGGCAGAGCGGGGCGCGAGGACGACGGCCCGCACGTACTTGTTGCGCGGTCTGGTGAGGTGCGGTGTCTGTCATCGGAAGATGCAGGGCGCGACGATTCGCAAGGGTGCGTATTACCGGTGTACCGCGAGAACGATGGCGCCTAGTTCACCAGCGCTGGCTGATCATCCGAAGACGGTGAACCTGCGTGAGGACGTGGTGGTCGAGGCGGTCAACGGATGGATCGGGCACTTGTTCGAGCCGGGCAACGTGGACGAGACCGCCGCGGCGCTGCTCGCGTCGGCTGGCGGTGACGTCGGATCGAGTCGCCGGGAGGCTGCAAAGCGGCGGCTGGCAGATGCGGACGCGCGCCTTCGCCGGTTCCAGGACGCGATCGCGGCGGGTGTTGATCCGGCGGCCGTGGTCGAGGCGATGAATCACGCACAGGCTGAGCGGGCGGCCGCGAGGGCGGAAGTGGACAGTCAACCGGCGAGTAAGACCATCTCGGATGCGGAGATCTACGCGAGGATCGATTCGCTCGGTGACGTCGGCGCTGTGCTGGCGGATGCGAAGCCAGCCGGTCTGAGCCGCCTGTACCAGCGCTTGGGCCTCGACCTTCGCTACGAACCAAAAGAGCTGGCCGTCTATGCGACGACCAGCCCCGGTGTAGATAGTGTGCGTGTCCGAGGGGGGACTTGAACCCCCACGCCCGTTAAGGGCACTAGCACCTCAAGCTAGCGCGTCTGCCATTCCGCCACTCGGACTTGCTGAGGAAGAGATTACTCGATGCGCCTGAGGCCGTTAACCGGGGGGCCGGGTCTGCGCCGAGGGGGCTGCTGGCAAGATCATTCGGCTCGGCGGGTGGTAGAAACGCGGGGTGACCGAACCGAGCCTGATCGATACAGCCGCCGACGAAGCTGTGGTGCTGACCAGCGAGCTTCTGCGCATCGACTCCACGAACACCGGTGATCCCGAGACCCTCGTGGGCGAGAGAGAAGCCGCGGAGTACGTGGCCGAGAAGTTGACCGAGGTCGGCTACGAGATCGAGTACGTCGAGTCCGGCGGCAGGAACCGGCACAACGTGATCACCCGGCTCGCCGGGGCCGACCCCAGCCGCGGCGCCTTGCTGGTGCACGGTCACCTGGACGTGGTGCCCGCCGACGCCGCCGAGTGGTCGGTGCACCCGTTCTCCGGCGCCATCCAGGACGACTACGTCTGGGGCCGCGGCGCGGTCGACATGAAGGACATGGTCGGCATGACGCTCGCGCTGGCCCGGCACTACAAGCGCAACGGGATCGTCCCGCCCCGCGATCTGATCTTCGCCTTCGTCGCCGACGAGGAAGCGGGTGGCAAGTACGGCGCGCAGTGGCTGGTCGACCACCGGCCCGACCTGTTCGAGGGCGCCACCGAGGCGATCAGCGAGGTCGGCGGCTTCTCCATCACCCTGAAGGACAACGTCCGCGCCTACCTCATCGAGACCGCCGAGAAGGGCATCCGCTGGATGAAGCTGCGGGTCCGCGGCACCGCGGGCCACGGCTCGATGATCCACCGCGACAACGCCGTCACCAAGCTCGCCGAGGCCGTCGCCCGGCTCGGCAACCACCGGTTCCCGCTGGTCATGAGCCCCTCCGTGCGAGAGTTCCTCGACGGGGTCACCGAGATCACCGGCTGGGACTTCCCCGACGACGACATCGAGGGCGCGGTCGCGAAGCTCGGCAACATCTCCCGGATGATCGGCGCCACGCTCCGCGACACCGCCAACCCGACCATGCTCACCGCCGGCTACAAGTCCAACGTGATCCCGTCGGTGGCCGAAGCCGCGGTCGACTGCCGCATCCTGCCCGGCCGCATCGAGGCGTTCAACCGCGAGCTCGACGAGATCCTCGGCCCGGACATCGAGAAGGAGTGGATGGAACTCCCGCCGGTCGAGACCACCTTCGACGGCGCCCTGGTCGACGCGATGACCGCCGCGGTGCTCGCCGAGGACCCCGGCGCCCGGACACTGCCGTACATGCTCTCCGGCGGCACCGACGCGAAGGCGTTCCAGCAGCTCGGCATCCGGAACTTCGGCTTCGCGCCGCTGCAGCTGCCCGCCGACCTGGACTTCTCCGCCCTCTTCCACGGGGTCGACGAGCGCGTACCGGTGGAGGCGCTCAAGTTCGGCACCCGCGTGCTGGACCGCTTCCTGCGCGCCTCCTAACGCAGGTACTGCTGCGCCCAGGCGGCCAGCGTGGTCGGCGTCGTGGTGACCACGCTGCGCTCGTCCTCGGCGACGAAGCCGTCGCTCAGGCCGGCGGACATCCCGGCGGTGCCGTCGACCTGGGCCTCCGGCAGTCCCGCGGACCGCAACATCGAGCGGAACTCGTCGTCGGGGACGTGCTCGGGCTTCACCTCGTGGCCCAGCACCTCTCCGAGGATTCCCGCGACCTGGGCGAAGGTGAGGTCGGCTGGGCCGTGCACGGCCTGCACCTGCGTGCCCTGCCAGTTCGACGCGAGCAGTTTGGCGGCGGCGACATCGCCGATGTCACGCGGGGCGACCCACGAAAGCGCGTGGTCAAGGGGCCACGGCGTGCGTAGGAGGCCTTCGCGCAGCGACTCGGCGTCCATGAGCAGGTTGCTGAAGAAGTAGCCGCAACGCAGGTGCGTCACGGCAGCGCCGGTGGCGTTCAGTTGTTCCTCGGTGCGCGCCAAGCCGTCGATTTCGCCTGCACCGTGCCGTTTTTCCGCGCCGACGCTGCTCTGGAACACGGTGTGCGCGATGCCGTTCTCCTGCACGGCGAGCGCCGCGTTGGCGCCCAGGCGGGTGTAGTGGGCTACGGGGTCACCGCTGGGAGTCGGCGGATTCACCCAAAAGAGGACGTCCGCGTCCCGCGTCGCGCGGACGACGTACTCGGCGTCGCCTTGATCGCCCTCGACGACGTCGACTCGTGCGCGTGTCTCCGGGTCGAGCTTGCTGCTGTCCCGCAGGAGCAAGCTCGGCCGTACACCTGCCTGCACCAGCAGTCGCACGACTCGCGAGCCGACCTGTCCGGTGGGGGTGGTGACGACAATCTTCCGTTCGGTGGTGGTGGTCATGGTCGGACCGTAGCGGTGGTTGTGGTCAGTTACTGGCCACAATTATTCAGTATCGCTGATATCGAGTAAGTGGTAGCGCCGTGAAAGTAGCGATGATAACGTTGAGTCGTTAGCGAACTTAACCGCGAAGGGAAGGCAGCTATGAGCGCCACGGAACAGCGCGTCGCGATCGTCACCGGTGGGTCGCGTGGCATCGGGCGCGAGACCGCCGAGCGGCTCGCGGCGGACGGGATGGCCGTCGTGGTCGTCTACGCCGGGAACCAGGCCGAGGCCGACGCGGCCGTCGAGAACATCACCGCCCGCGGTGGCCGGGCGATCGCCGCGCAGGCCGACGTCGCGGACGAGCGGGCGGTCGCGGCGGTGTTCGACCAGGCCGAGGCCGTGTTCGGGGGAGTGGACGTGGTCGTGCACGCGGCCGGTCGCATGGTGCTCGCCCCGCTCGCCGAACTGGACCTCGACGACCTCGACCGGATGCACCGCACCAACATCCGCGGCACCTTCGTCGTCGACCAGCAGGCGGCCCGCCGGGTGCGCGACGGCGGCGCGATCATCAACTTCTCCACCTCGGTGCTCGCGCTGGCGCTGCCGGGTTACGCCGCCTACGCCGCGTCGAAGGGGGCCGTCGAGGCGATCACGCTCATCCTCGCCCGCGAGCTGCGCGGCCGCGACATCACCGTCAACGCCGTCGCGCCGGGGCCGACCGCGACCGCGCTCTTCCTCGACGGCAAGGACGAACAGACCGTCGCGAAGATGGCCGCGCAGCCGCCGCTCGAGCGGCTGGGCACCCCGGCCGACATCGCCGAACTCGTCTCGTTCCTGGCCGGGCCCGCGCGCTGGATCAACGGCCAGGTCGTCCGCGCGAACGGAGGAATCGCCTGACCCTGCTCAAGTCACCTCGCTGACCAGCTCCAACGCTCGCCCCAAGGTGGCGAGCCGGGCGTCGAGGGTGTCGCCCGCCGGATACAGCCGGACGGTGTCGACCCCGGCATCACGCCACACCGCCAGCCGCGCACGCACCATTTCCTCGGTGCCGATCAGCGTGGTTCCCAGCACCATTTCGTCGGTCACCAACGCGGCCGCGCCATCCCGGTCGCCGGAAAGCCAGCGCGACCGAACTTCCGCGGCGACGTCGGCCCAGCCTTGCCTGCTGTAGGCGTCGTTGTAGTAATTGCTCCCGGCGGAACCCATGCCGCCGAGACTGAAGGCGAGTTCCTTTTTCCGCCCGGCGATCATCTGCCGGAGTTCCTCCTCGTTGGCCGCGAAGGCGACTTCGGCGCCTTGGCACACCTCGAAATCCGCGCGGGTGCGTCCGGCTGAGGTCAAGCCCTCGTCGAGGTGGCGGAAATAGGCCTCGGCGGCGCCTTCGGGTACGAAGCTGGTGCCGAGCCAGCCGTCGGCGACTTCCCCGGTGAGCCGCAGCATGCGCGGGGAAAGGGTGGCCAGGTAGATGGGGATGGGGTGCTCGGCTTTGACGGAAAGGCGCATCGGGCGGGCTTCACCGGGTAACGGGATCGTGAATGCCGAGCCGGAGTGGTGCAGTTTCTCACCGGCGAACGCGGCACGCACGATTTCGACGGTTTCCCGCATCCGGGTGAGGGGGCGGGCGAACGGGACTCCGTGCAGCCCTTCGATGACCTGCGGGCCCGACGGACCGAGGCCCAGCAGGAACCGCCCGTCCGACATGTTCGACAGGGTGATCGCGGCCTGCGCGATGGCCGCCGGCGTGCGCGTACCGAGCTGGATGATGCCCGAGCCGAGCTGGATCCGCTCGGTGCGCGCGGCCAGGAAGCCCAGGGGAGAGGGCGCGTCGGAGCCCCACGCTTCGGCGACCCAGCACATGTCGAGACCCAGCTTTTCGGCTTCCACCACGAAGTCGACGATCTCCGGCCATGATCCGCCCGAGGCCTCGATCGTCGTCGCGGTCCGCATCAGCCTTCGGCCAGTTTCTTGATCGCGTCGAGGTTGGCGAGGATCGCCTTCTCCAGCTCGCGCAGCCGCACGAACACGATCTTCTGCTCCTTGTCCGGCATGCTTTCGATGGCGGACGACAGCCCGGACGGGCCTGGCCCCATCTGCATCCACTGGCTCAGCTCGGTGCCGCCGTCCTGGGCTTCGAGGCTGAACCGCCAGCTCGCCGACGGTGTCTTCGGATCCTGGACCGCCCACGCGAACGTGCGCTCCGGCTCGTACCCGACCACGTGCGAGGTGGTCTCCCATTCACCGAAGGACGGGTGCTTGTTGCGGCCGAGGAACCGGGCGCCGAGCGCGGGGCCGCCGTTGTCCAGCCACTCGACCGCCTGCAGTTCGGTGCTGAGCGAGGGCAGCAGGCCGATGTCGGAGACCAGCTCCCACACCCGCCGGGGCGGCGCCTCGATCCGGATCCGCTGTTCGATGGTCGGCGTGTCCGCGAACCGCGCGCCCGTCCATTCCACGTCTGTACTCCTCAGCGCTGGGGAATAGCCTCTGAGCACTACAGTTTCGTAATTGGACTTACTCTGTCAAGTCCTCGAAGCGCCGCCGGACGTCGGGCCGGTTCTTGAGGCCCTCGGGATAGCCGGGGCCGGTGCGCATGCGGATGCCGGTCGGGTCGAGCGGTTCACCGCAGGCCTCGCAGATCACCTTCGCGTGGGTGTCGTGCCCGCAGTCGACGTGGTGCATTCGGACCGGCGGGCCCTCCGGACCGGACAGCCACCGGTCGCCCCAGCGCGACATCACCGCCAGCACGTCGAAGAAGTCGCGGCCCATCTCGGTGAGCACGTAGTCGTAGCGGACCGGCTCGTCCTGGTAGGCGCGCTTCTCCAACAGGCCTACGTCGACCAGCCGCTTGAGCCGGTCGGCGAGCGTGTTCCGGGGGATGCCCAGTTCCTGCTGGAACTCGTCGAACCGGCGGACGCCGTAGAAGCTCTCGCGCAGCACCAGTGGGCTCCACTGGTCACCGAACAGGTCCATGGTGCGTGCGATCGAGCACGGCCACCCGGCGAAAGAGGTCCGCTTCATGGCCTGAGCATAAGCACCGGTCAGCGCAGAAGGGCGAGGTCCACGGCGTCGGCCATGGCTTTGAAGCCGGCGTCGTTGGGGTGCAGGTGGTCGCCGCAGTCGTAGGCGGGCAGCATCCGCAGGGGGTCCTGCGGGTCCCGGACGGCGGCGTCGAAGTCGACCACGCCGTCGAAGGCACCGCCGTGCCGGATGAACTCGTTCACCGCCAGGCGCGTCGCTTCGAGCGTTTCGTTATAGACCTGCCAGCCCTTGAACGGGGTCAGCGTGCCGCCGATGACGCGGATGCCGCGGGCGTGCGCCTGGGCGATGAGCTGCCGGTACGCCGCGATGATCTGCGCGGGATCGGTCTGGTGCGGCGTCTGCTGGATGTCGTTGATGCCTTCGAGCACCACCAGCGTCTTGACCCCGCCGAGGCTCAGCACGTCCTCGTCCAGGCGCGCCAGCGCGTTGCGGCCCGCACCCGAACCGGGCACGTCGAGCAGCAGGCGGTTCGCGCTGATGCCCGCGTTGAGCACGCCGAGCGGGCGTCCGGCGGCGATCAGCCGGTCGCTGAGGAAGTCCGGCCAGCGCTGGTTCGTGCCCGCGGTGCCGCCGACGCCGTCGGTGATCGAATCGCCCAGCGTGACCACCGAGCCGCGCGCCGGGCCCTGCACGTCGACGCCGGAAACGTAGTGCCAGACCGAGGTCCGTTCGGTGAACGAGGCGCCGGACTCCTCGGCGGCCAGGTCACCGGCCTTGGTGAAGAACGAGGTCTGCAGCGCGGCCGGGTGGTAGGTGACCGGGCCGGACGGCGTCGGGGTGAACGTGGTGACCAGGAGGTCGCCGTCCTGCGGGACCCGCAGCAGCGCCGGATCGCTGAGCACCTCGGCACCCGCGGGCACGACGGTCGACTCCGTCCCGCCGAAGGTCAGCGTGCGCATCGAGCCCGGCACGGCCTTCGGCGAGTTCGGTTCGGCGGCGACGGCCACGGTCACCTTGCCCAGCGTCAACGGCTTGGTGCCGAACGCGTTGGACAGCCGGACGCGCACCGAAGCGCCGCCGACACTGGTGTGGACCAGGTTGCGGATCGAGTAGTTCGGGTAGCCGCCCTCGGTACCGGGCACGCCGGCCGCGGGGGAGGCGGCCCAGGAGCCGACCCAGTTCCCGGGTAGTTCGGGGCTCTGGGCGTTGCTCGATGCCGTCACCACGCCGAGGGCCGCGACCACGATCGCCCCGGCAGCCAGGATTCGCCGCATGTGCCCACCTTCCAGTCCCCGTGCCGGGTGCAGCGACCGCCGTTCAGGTGACGGGCTGGACAACCGCGGTCAGAACCTGGTGGCGAGCAACAGGTTCAGGTGGCACACCACCCGATGTGCCGGGTCGTCCAGGTCGATGCCGCCGATCGCGCTCGCGCGGCGGACGCGGTGGCGCAAGGTGTTCGGGTGCACGTGCAGCCTTTCCGCCGCCGCACGGACGTCGCCGAGTGCGTCCAGATAGGCCAGGAGCGATCCCGCCAGTTCGGTTCCATGCTCGGTGTCGTGCTCCACAAGGGACTTGACGGCGGGATCGTGCAGCTCGGAATGGCTTTCCAGCAAGGAAAGCGTCTCACCGAGCAGGACCTCGGCGCGCAGGTCGCCGATGGTGCCGACCGCGCGGTCCGGCGTGCGGCTGACCGCGTCGAGCACCCGGTCGGCCTCCGCGCGCGAAGTCACCACCGCGCGCAGCGACGGTGCCGTGCTGCCGATTCCCGCTTGGACGGTCAGCGCCGTCCGCCGCTTGAGGACGTCGACGACGCGCTCGGCGAGCCCGGTCGCGGCGGTGGTCGCCGGGAGCACCGCGTACACGCGGCCGCCGATCGACCCGACCAGCGCGCCACGCCGGTGCGCGGTCAGATGCACGGACACCACGCGCGCCAGTTCGGCCAGGTGCAGTTCGTGCTCCGGCAGGTCCGGCTCGATGGTGCGGGCGGCGAAGGCGAGTACCACCGAGGGCGCGGCCGGGTCCAGGCCGAGCTGCCCGGCCACCAGATCGGCGCTGACCCGCCCGTCGAGCAGGCCGGTGATCAGCTCGTTCCGCGAGCGGACACCCGGCAGTCCGCGCTGGGTCAGCATGCTCAACGCGGCCATGCGCGCGGCACCGAGCAGCGCGCTTTCGGCCTGCTCGGCGAACGGCTGCGCGCCCTGCTGCACCCAGATCGCGCCAAGGTGCTGGCTCCCGGCCCGGATGCCGACCGCGAGCCGCCGCCGGATGCCCAGTTCGGGCCGCTCCTCCAGGTCGACGACCTCTTCGCCGGACCGCAGCCGCTGGTAGACGCCCCATTCGCGGAGCAGTTCGAGGTAGCGTTCCGGTCCCTTCCAGCCGAGGATGGTCAACCGCCGCAGTTCGTCGACCTCGTCATCCGACCGCGAGTAGGCGAGCAGCCGGTAGGTGGCGTCCTCGATGCTGACGATGCCGCCGGTCAGCGCGGCGACGGTCTGGGCCAGGGAGAACAGGTCCCGGTCGGACTCGTCGTCCCGCAGCCCGGCGGTCAGCGCCGCGCTGTCGAGCAGTTCGCGGACGAGGGCGGCGAGCTGGTCCCACCGCGCCCGCGGCTGGACCACCAGCAGGCCGATCCCGGCGTCGTCCGCGGCGGCTTCGAGCTGGGCGGTGTCGGGTTCTTCGGACTTCACCGCCACCGCCGCGGCACCCCGGCGGGCCGCCGCGCGCAGGTACCGCAGCGCGTCCCGGCCACGGGCGCCGATGATCAGCACCAGCTCACCGCGGTAGGCGCCGGGATCGTCGTCCGGATCCAGGATGGCCAGGCCGTGCACGGGCAGGTCACCCGGGCCGGCGCGCAACTGGACCAGGGGTTCGCCGATGGCGGAGAGGAGTTGGCGCAGCGAGGGACCGTCGGTCATCAGTCTTGTCCGATCGAACAGGGAAACACGGGCAAGCTTAGCCGGTCGGACAATCCCAGGCCGCCGCCGCGGACCTACCGTTGGCGGCTATGGACGCGATCACCCAGCCGCCCGCACCCCGCAACGAACCCGTTCGCGAGTACGCCCCCGGCTCGCCCGAGCGGAAGTCCCTCGTCGCCAAGCTCGCCGAACTGGAAGCCGGCCAGTTCGAGCTGACCTCGACGATCGACGGCGAGCAGCGGATGGCCGGTGGTGAGCGCATCGACGTGGTGCAGCCGCACAAGCACGCCCACGTGCTCGGCACCACCGCCAACGCCACCCACGCCGACGCGAAGGCCGCCGTCGCCGCCGCGCTCCGCGCCGCCGAGGACTGGCGCGCGCTGCCCTTCGACGAGCGCGCCGCCGTGCTGCTGCGTGCCGCCGACCTGCTGTCCGGCCCGTGGCGCGACACCTTGAACGCGGCCACCATGCTCGGCCAGTCGAAGACCGCGGTGCAGGCCGAGATCGACTCCGCCTGCGAGCTGGCCGACTTCTGGCGCTTCAACGTCCACTTCGGCAGGCAGCTGCAGGCCGAGCAGCCGGTCAGCTCGCCGGGCGTGTGGAACCGGCTGGACTACCGCCCGCTCGAGGGTTTCGTCTACGCCATCACCCCGTTCAACTTCACCGCGATCGCCGGCAACCTGCCCACCGCGCCCGCGCTGATGGGCAACACCGTGGTCTGGAAGCCGTCGCCGACGCAGGGCCTGGCCGCGCACCTGACCCTGCGCCTGCTCGAAGAAGCCGGGCTGCCGCCGGGCGTGATCAACCTGGTCACCGGCGACGGGCTGGCCGTCTCCGACGTCGCGCTGGCTGACCCGGCGCTGGCCGGCATCCACTTCACCGGCTCCACCCGCACCTTCCAGCACCTGTGGTCGACCGTCGGCGCCAACATCTCCGGCTACCGCACCTACCCCCGCCTGGTCGGCGAGACCGGCGGCAAGGATTTCGTGCTCGCCCACCCGTCGGCCGACGTGGACGTGCTGCGCACCGCGCTGGTCCGCGGCGCCTTCGAGTTCCAGGGCCAGAAGTGCTCGGCGGCTTCGCGTGCCTTCGTGCCGCGTTCGGTGTGGAACCGCCTGCGTGACGACCTGGTGTCCGAAGTGGACGCGCTGAAGATGGGCCCGGTCACCGACCTGTCCAACTTCCTCGGCGCGGTGATCGACCGGCGCGCCTACGACCGGCTGGCCGGTGCGCTGAAGCTGGCGCACGGGTCGGACTCGCTGGAGGTCGTCGCCGGTGGCACCGCCGACGACAGCGAGGGCTTCTTCGTCCGCCCGACCGTCGTGGTCGGCGAGGACCCCACGCACGAGGTGTTCAGCACCGAGTACTTCGGGCCGTTCCTGGCCGTGCACGTCTACGAGGACAGCGACTTCGAAACCGTGCTCAAGCAGGTCGACCAGGGCGCGGCGTACGGGCTGACCGGCTCGATCATCGCGAACGACCGCAACGCGGTGGTCAAGGCCTCGAAGGCGCTGCGGTTCGCCGCGGGCAACTTCTACGTCAACGACAAGCCCACCGGCGCGGTCGTCGGGCAGCAGCCCTTCGGCGGTGGCCGGGCGTCGGGCACCAACGACAAGGCGGGCTCGATCTACAACCTGCAGCGCTGGATCAGCCCGCGCACGATCAAGGAAACCTTCGTGCCGCCGACCTCGGTGGGCTACCCGCACCAACTGGAGGACTGAGCCGTGCTCCGTTCCGCGTTGATCGCCGCCTCCCGCTCCTCGTCATTCCGCACCGTCGCCGAGCGCGCGCCGGTGCTGCGCCCGATCGTCGACCGGTTCGTCGCCGGTGACGAACTCGACCAGGCCATCGCCAACGTGCGGCGGCTCACCGAGGACCGGCTCGTCTCGCTCGACCACCTCGGCGAGGACACCACCGACCGGGCCCAGGCCGAGCGGACCGTCGAGGCCTACCGTGCACTGCTGCGCACGCTCGGCGAGCAGGGCCTGGCCGAGCGGGCCGAGGTGTCGGTGAAGCTGTCCGCGCTGGGCCAGGCGCTGCCGGTGGACGGTGACAAGATCGCGCTGGAGAACACCCGGCAGATCTGCGCCGCCGCGGCCGCCGTCGGCACCACGGTGACCGTCGACATGGAGGACCACACCACCACGGACTCGACCCTGTCGATCGTGCGGGAGTTGCGGGTGGACTTCCCGTGGACCGGCACGGTCTTGCAGGCCTACCTCAAGCGCACCGAAGCCGACTGCCGCGAGTTCGCCGGGCCGGGATCGCGGATCCGGCTGTGCAAGGGCGCCTACGACGAGCCCGCCTCCGTCGCCTACCGGGACAAGTCCGAAGTGGACGCTTCGTACGTGCGGTGCCTCAAGGTGCTGATGGCCGGGGAGGGCTACCCGATGGTGGCCACGCACGACCCCCGGCTGGTGGACATCGCGGAGTGGCTGGCCATGCAGCACGACCGGTCGGCCGAGGACTTCGAGTTCCAGATGCTCTACGGGGTGCGGCCGGAAGCGCAGCGCGACCTCGCGGGACGCGGGATGCGACTGCGGGCTTACGTGCCGTACGGGACCGAGTGGTACCCGTACTTCATGCGGAGGCTGGCGGAACGACCGGCTAATGTGGCGTTCTTTCTGCGGTCGTTTGCGGGGCGGGGGTAGGGGTTCTTGGCCCGCCCCGGTTTTTTAGTGTGACTACGGCGAAGGCCCCGATGTCAAGGCGGGAAAGATGCCTTGACATCGGGGCCTTCGCCGTGTTCTGGGCTGTGGACCGGAGCGGGGTGGGGGTCTGGGCGATTGCTCTGGTGGGGTGCCCGGGCGGCGGTGTTTGGTGGGGTGGGGCGGTGTCACGAATGTGGCGAGGTGGTGGCCGGTGCCGTGAATGTGGCTTTCACGGCGGAATGTGCCGTGAATGTGGCTTTCACGGCACCGCCACGGGAGAGGCGGGTGGGCTGCACCGGCGTGTGAGAGGACACGAATGTGGCTTTGGGGGCCGAATCCGCCCCGAAAGCCACATTTGTGTCCTCGGGGGCGGCGAAGGAGGGGCGAGTCAGAGGCTGGGGCCGGGGACGCCGGCGGTGGCCAGTGAGCGTCGCCGGCGTAGCCATACTCGGCGGGTGCCGTCGGCGTAGAGGCGGACGTTGGACAGTTCCCAGCCGGAGAACTCTGCCTGGATGGAGAGCTGGATCGCCGCGGAGAGCCGCGATACGCCGGGTGGCAGTTGCAGCCGGCGATACTCCCAGTCCCCTTCGACCACCGCCTCGGTCACGGTTCGATCACCTGGATCCCTTCTCCCACGGCCGAGCCGACGACCACCGCCGCGCTCGCCGGGTCCACTGACACCGAATTGGGCTGGCGGACGACGGGGAAGCGGAACTTCTCCACCGGCTCGCCGCCGCCGACGTCGAACGCGGCGACCTCGTTGCGCTCGGTGAGCGTGACCCAGGCGAGATCGCGCTGGGCGTCGTAGGCGATGCCGTAGATCCCGCCCGGCACCGGGTAGCGCTGCCGCAGCAGCAGGGGACCGGACGAGAACGCCAGCAGCGAACCCGCCCGGGAGTCGGTGACCAGCACCCGGCCGTAGCGGTCGGTCACCGCGTTCGTGGCGCCGTCGCCGGCGCGCAGGCCCTCCTTGACCGTGCCCGCCGCGAGGTCCACTTCGAACAACGCGGTGCGCAGCCGGTCGAGCACCACCGTGGTGTCGCCCGCGGCGAGCACCTTGTCGGCGCTGTAGAGCTGGCCGGTGATGGTCTTGCTCACCCGGTCGCCGTCGAGCACCTCGACCGCCTTGCGGTCACGCACGGCGACCAGCGTCTGCGCGCCGCGGGGATCGGCGGCGGCGGGCTGACCGGCGACCGGCACCGTGGTGACCGTGCCGTCGGCCGGGTTCACCCTGGCGAGTGCGCTCGCGCCGGGCAGGCTGGCGAGCAGCAAGTCACCCGCGGGGGTGAGCTGCTCGGCGGGCGCGGGCAGGCTCACCGCGCGTGGTGCCTTGTCCAGGTCGGTCAGGTCGTAGAGCTGCAGCGAGGGCGGTTCGGCCAGTGCCACCGCGAGCACCCCGCCGACCACGGCCGTCGTGCCGACCGGCGCCGAGGGCAGGACCCGCCCGGCCGGTTCGGCGGCACGGGCGGGGGAGGGCAGCGCGGTCGCGGCGACCGGGTTCGCCACCAGCTGCAGGTCGTCGGACTGGTCGCTCCCCGTGGTGCAGCCGCTCAACACCAGCGCGACCACCAGGGGCGAAGCGACAAGCAACCGGCGCAATCCGAATCCTCCCGACCATGAGTCCGACAAAGTCCAGCATCCCGTAAGAACCACGTCACGTCACGTGGCTGTCACCTAACAGACACCTCGAAACGGCCCGGACCGCCTCAGCGCGGCCATCGCTCCGGGTAACCGGTCTCGATCGAGCTGACGTCGTCGAGCGCGGACCGGATCGCGGGCGGGAGGGTGATCTCCTCGGCGATCAGCGAACCGGTCAGCTGACCGGTGTCGCGCGCCCCGACCACCGGCGCCACCACGCCCGGCCGGTCCCGCACCCAGGCCAGCGCCACGGCCAGCGGCGAGGTGCCCAGCCCGTCGGCGGCGGTCACCACGGCCTGCACGATCCGGGCGGCCCGGTCGGTGCGGTGTTGCTCCACGTAACCGGCGAAGGTGGGGGAGGCGCCACGGGAGTCGGCCGGGGTGCCGGTGCGGTACTTGCCGGTCAGCACGCCGCGGCCGAGCGGGGCCCAGGGCAGGACGCCGATGCCGTGGTACTGCGCGGCGGGCAGCACTTCGCGCTCGATCCCGCGCTGCAGCAGGGAGTACTCCATCTGTGTGGAGATCAGGCGCACGCCGGACGGCCGCGCGGCCGCGGTGGCCAGCTGCCAGCCCGAGTAGTTGGACACCCCGGCGTAGCGGACCTTGCCGCTGGCGACCGCGAACTCCACCGTGGACAGCGTTTCCTCGATCGGTACCGCCGGGTCCCAGGACTGCAGCTGCCACAGGTCGATGTGGTCCACGCCGAGCCGGCGCAGCGAGCCGTCGAGCGCGGTGAGCAGCGCGCCGCGCGAGGCGCCGCCGCCGAACGGGCCGTCCCCGCGGCGGGCGACCGCCTTGGTGGCCAGCACGATGTCGGTGCGCGGCACGAGGTCGCCGATGAGCGAGCCGAGCACCCGTTCGCTCTCGCCGTCGCCGTAGATGTCGGCGGTGTCGACCAGCGTGCCACCCGCGTCCACGAAGGCCACCAGCTGGTTGGCGGCCTCTTCGGCGTCCGTGCCGGTACCCCACGACATGGTGCCCAGGCCCATCCTGGACACTCTCAGGCCGGACGCGCCGAGCTGCCGGTTCTCCATCCGCGCAGCCTAGCCAACCAGCCGCTCCTGGCCTTTACGAAGGCGCGTGTCGCGGTGATCATCCCCCGGTTTAGGGTCGGGCCCCGTGCGCTTGGGACTGAACCTCGGATATTGGGGCGCCGGCAACGACGCGGCCAACCTCACACTCGCCAAACACGCCGACGAGCTGGGCTACGCCGTCGTCTGGGCGGCCGAAGCCTATGGCTCGGACGCCCCGACGGTGCTGGCCTGGATCGCCGCGCAGACCTCCCGGATCGACGTCGGCAGCGCGGTGCTGCAGATCCCGGCCAGGACGCCGGCCACCACGGCGATGACCGCCGCCACCCTGGACACGCTCTCCGGTGGCCGGTTCCGCCTCGGCCTCGGCGTCTCCGGGCCGCAGGTGTCCGAAGGCTGGCACGGGGTGCGGTTCGCCTCGCCGCTGGGCCGGACGCGGGAGTACGTCGACATCGTGCGGGCGGCGCTGCGCCGCGAGCGCGTCCGGTACGACGGGAAGCACTTCCAGCTGCCGCTGCCGGACGGCCCCGGCAAGGCGCTGGCGCTGACCGTGCACCCGGTGCGCGAGCACATCCCGACCTACCTCGCCGCGATCGGCCCGAAGAACCTCGAGCTGACCGGGGAGATCGCCGACGGCTGGCTGCCGGTCTTCTTCTCCCCGGCCCACGCCGAGGAGCACCTGAAGCACCTGCGGGCCGGTGCCGAGAAGTCCGGCCGCTCGCTCGCCGACCTCGACATCGCGCCGACCGTGCCGCTGGTGGTCGGCGACGACTGGATCGCCTGCGCGGACGCGGTCCGCTCCTACGCCGCGCTCTACATCGGTGGCATGGGCAGCCGGGACAAGAACTTCTACAACCAGCTCGCCTGCCGCATGGGCTTCGAGGCCGAGGCGGCCGAGGTCCAGGAGAAGTACCTGGCCAAGGACTACGCCGGGGCGATGGCCGCGGTGCCGCTGGAGTTCCTCGACGCGACCGCGCTGCTCGGGCCGAAGGAGCGCATCGCCGAGAAGATGGCCGCCTTCGCCGAGGCCGGCGTGACCACGCTCACCGTGGCGCCCTACGACGGCGACGCCGACGCCCGCCGGATCGCGCTGGACACCGCCGCCGAGGCCATCGAGATGGCGGGGAACTGACGTGGGCTGGTTCGAAGCACTGGTGCTCGGCCTGGTCCAGGGCCTGACCGAGTTCCTCCCGATCTCCTCGAGCGCGCACCTGCGGGTCACCGCCGCGCTGGCCGGCTGGGACGACCCGGGCGCCGCGTTCACCGCGGTCACCCAGATCGGCACCGAACTGGCCGTGGTGCTCTTCTTCGCGAAGAAGATCGGCCGGATCCTCACCGGCTGGTTCTACTCGCTCTACAAGCCGGAGTGGCGCGACGACCCGGACGCCCGCCTCGGCTGGCTGATCATCATCGGCACGCTGCCGATCGGCGTGCTCGGCCTGCTGCTGCAGGACCAGATCGACACCTCGTTCCGCGACCTGCGCATCACCGCGACCATGCTGATCGTGTTCGGCGTGATCCTGTGGCTGGCCGACACCTACGGCAAGAACGAGCGGACGCTCGACCACCTGACGGTCAAGCACGGCCTCGCCTTCGGCTTCGCGCAGGCACTGGCGCTGATCCCGGGCGTGTCGCGCTCGGGCGGCACCACCAGCGCCGGACGGCTGATGGGCTACCAGCGCCCGGAAGCGGCGGAGTACTCCTTCCTGCTCGCGCTGCCCGCGGTGTTCACCTCGGGCCTGTTCAAGCTGAAGGACGTGGGCGGGGAGAACAGCCCCGAGTGGGGGCCGACCATCCTGGCCACCCTGGTCGCCTTCGGCGTGGGCTACGTGGTGATCGCCTGGCTGATGAGCTACATCAAGCGGCGCAGCTTCCTGCCGTTCGTGATCTACCGGATCGTGCTGGGCATCGTGCTGTTCGGGCTGGTCTTCGGCGGCGTGCTCGACCCCAATGCGGGCCCGGCCGGCCACTGACGTCATCTAGGCTGGCGCCGTGGGCACTGTGATCCTCTTGCGGCACGGCCGCTCGACCGCGAACGGGTCGGGTGTGCTGGCCGGGCGCGCGCCGAAGGTCGGACTCGACGAGACCGGCCGGGCGCAGGCCGAAGCACTGGCCGGGCGCCTGGCCGCCATCCCGCTGTCCGGGCTGGTGGTCTCGCCGCTGCTGCGCTGCAAGCAGACCGTCGCGCCGCTGGCGGCCGCGCAGAAGCTGGAACGGGTGGTCGACGCCCGGTTGTCCGAAGTGGACTACGGCGAGTGGACCGGCCGGGCGATCAAGGACCTGGTGTCCGAGCCGCTGTGGCGGGTGGTGCAGGCGCACCCCTCGGCCGCGGTGTTCCCCGGCGGGGAAGGCCTGGCCGCGATGCAGGCCAGGGCGGTCGAGGCGGTCCGCGAGCACGACGCGCGGATCACCGCGGCGCACGGCGACCACGCGGTCTGGCTGCTGTGCAGCCACGGCGACGTGCTGAAGTCGCTGATCGCCGACGCGCTCGGGCAGCACCTGGACTCGTTCCAGCGGATCGTGGTCGACCCCGGGTCGATCTCGGTGGTCACCTACACCGAGACGCGGCCGTTCGTGGTGAAGGTCAACGACAACGGCGGTGACCTGAGCGGGCTCGTGCCGCCGAAGCCGCAGCGGGGTAAGAAGAAGGGTAAGAAGTCCTCCGATGCCGTCATCGGGGGTTCGACTGGTCGAAAGGGCCGCGCATGATCTCCCCGGACAACCCGTTCGCCGGTCCCAGCGAGCTGCCCTACCGGCTGCCGCCGTTCGACCGCATCACCGGTGCGCACTACCGGCCCGCGTTCGAGGCGGGCATCGCCGAGCAGGTCGGCGAGGTGACGGCGATCGCGGACAACCCGGAGCCGCCGACCTTCGAGAACACCGTGGTCGCGCTGGAGCGTTCCGGCGAGCTGCTCGGCCGGGTCTCGATGGTGTTCTTCAACCTGACCTCCTCGGACACCACGCCGGAGCTGCAGCAGTTGCAGGCGGAGATCGCGCCGAAGCTGTCGGCCCACCGGGACGCGATCCACCTGAACAAGAAGCTGTTCGCGCGGATCACCGAGCTGTTCGAGCGGCGCGACTCGCTGGGCCTGGACCCGGAGTCGGCCTGGCTGCTCGAGCGCTACCACGTCGACTTCGTGCGGGCGGGCGCCGCGCTCGGCGAGGCCGAGCAGGACCGGCTGCGCGCGCTGAACGAGGAACTGTCCACGCTGAGCACGCGGTTCCAGGAGAACTTGCTCGCCGAGGGCAACGACCTCGCGGTCGTGGTGGACACGGCCGAGGAGCTGGCCGGGCTGTCGGCGGACACCGTGGCGGCGGCCGCGGAAGCCGCGGCCTCACGGGGTCTTGAAGGCAAGTACGTGCTCAAGCTCAGCCTGCCCACGCACCAGCCCGCGCTGGGGTCGCTGGAAAACCGGGCGGTGCGGGAGCGGCTGCACCGGGCGTCGGTCTCGCGGGGCAAGCGCGGCAACGAGCACGACAACTCCGAGCTGATCATCAAGATCGCGCACCTGCGGGCCGAGCGGGCGGCGCTGATGGGCTACCCGAACCACGCCGCGTACGTGATCTCGGACGAGACCGCGCGCACCGCCGACGCCGCGCAGGGCCTGCTGGAACGGCTCGCGCCCGCGGCGGTCACCAACGCCAACGCCGAAGCGCTGGAGTTGCAGCAGCAGATCGACGCCGAGGGCGGCGAGATCTCGCTGGAGGCGTGGGACTGGGCGTTCTACGCGGAGAAGGTGCGCAAGGCGCGGTTCGACATCGACGAAGCCGCCCTGCGTCCGTACTTCGAACTGGAGCGCGTGCTGATCGACGGCGTGTTCTACGCCGCGTCGCGGCTGTACGGGCTCAGCTTCACCGAGCGGCACGACCTGCCGAAGTACCACCCCGAGGTGCGGATCTTCGAGGTCTTCGACGCCGACGGCTCCGGGCTGGGCCTGTTCCTCGGCGACTACTACGCGCGGGACAGCAAGCGCGGCGGCGCGTGGATGAACAACTTCGTCGAGCAGGCCGGCCTGCGGGACGAGCGGTCGGTGGTGGTGAACAACCTGAACATCATCCGCCCGCCGGAGGGCGAGCCGACGCTGCTCACCTTCGACGAGGTCGTGACGGCGTTCCACGAGTTCGGGCACGCGCTGCACGGGCTGCTCTCGGACGTGCGGTACCCGAAGTTCTCCGGGCCGAACGTGCCGCGGGACTTCGTCGAGTACCCGTCGCAGGTCAACGAGATGTGGATGCTGTGGCCGGAGGTGCTGGCGAACTACGCCAAGCACCACCGGACGGGTGAGCCGTTGCCGCAGCACCTGGTGGACAAGCTGCTGGAGTCGCAGCAGTACGGCGAGGGCTACTCGACCACGGAGTACCTCGCGGCTTCACTGCTGGACCAGGCGTGGCACACGATCGGCGCCGACGACCGGATCAGCGACGCGGCGGCCTTCGAGGCGGAGGCGCTGCGCAAGGCCGGGGTCTCGCTGCCGACCGTGCCACCGCGGTACCAGAGCTCGTACTTCGCGCACATCTTCAGCGGCGGGTACAGCGCGGGGTACTACTCGTACATCTGGAGCGAGGTGCTCGACGCGGAGAGCGTGGAGTGGTTCCGGGAGAACGGCGGCCTCACCCGGGAGAACGGCGACCACTTCCGCCGGGAACTCCTGGGCCGGGGCGGCAGCATCGACCCGATGACCGCCTTCCGCAACTTCCGCGGTCGGGACCCGGAAATCGACCCCCTCCTGAAGCGCCGAGGCCTGACGGGCGCCTAGTTTCGCGCAGGTGGCTCCCTCGACTTCCGGGGGAGCCACCCTTTCGTGGTGGGCTACCACTCCCAGGTGTCAGGGGTGATGACCCACTCGTTGCCGTCGCCTCCGCCGTGTTCGACGGCGGTGGCCGCGGAGGCCGCCCCGCTCATCGCGAGGCCGCCCAGCGCGACCATGCCCGCCAGCAGCAAACCTGTCAGGACCTTCTTCATGCGTACCCCTCTCAGCGATCGGACAACCAACGCCCGCATTCTGTGACACTTACCCCCATGCTGTCACAGATTCGCCACCGGCTCACCCCAACGGCCTACGCACGTCCTCTGCGCTCAGGTGCTCGCCGGGCTCGAATGCAATGAGTGGGGCATTACTTGCAATGGATGCAAGTAATGCCCCACTCCTAGCAATGGGATGGGGGTCAGATGAGGCCGAGCTTCTTGACGGCGTCGCGTTCTTCGGTGAGTTCCTGTACGGAGGCGTCGATGCGGGCGCGCGAGAACTCGTCGATTTCCAGGCCCTGCACGATCTCGTACTTGCCGTTCCGCGCGGTGACCGGGAACGAGGAGATCAGGCCCTCCGGCACGCCGTACGAGCCGTCCGAGACGACGGCGGCGGAGGTCCAGTCGCCTTCCGGGGTGCCGTTGACCCAGGTGTGCACGTGGTCGATGGCGGCGGAGGCGGCCGAGGCCGCGGAGGAGGCACCGCGCGCCTCGATGATGGCGGCACCGCGCTTGGCGACGGTGGGGATGAAGGTGTCGGCGAGCCAGGCCTGGTCGTTGACGGCCTCGGCGGCGTTCTTGCCGGCGACCTCGGCGTGGAAGATGTCCGGGTACTGGGTGGCCGAGTGGTTGCCCCAGATGGCCAGCTTCTTGATCTCCGACACCGGTACGCCCAGCTTCTTCGACAGCTGCGCCAGCGCGCGGTTGTGGTCGAGGCGGGTCATCGCGGTGAAGCGCTCGGCCGGGACGTCGGGCGCGTGCGCCTGGGCGATCAGCGCGTTGGTGTTGGCCGGGTTGCCCACCACCAGCACCTTGATGTCGTCGGCGGCACCGGCGTTGATCGCCTCGCCCTGCGGCTTGAAGATGCCGCCGTTGGCCTCGAGCAGGTCACCGCGCTCCATCCCCTTGGTGCGCGGGCGGGCGCCGACCAGCAGCGCCACGTTCGCCCCGGCGAAGGCCTGCTTGGCGTCGTCGAAGATGTCCGTGCCGGCGAGCAGCGGGAACGCGCCGTCCTCGAGCTCCAGCGCGGTGCCCTCGGCCGCCTTCACCGCCTGCGGGATCTCCAGCAGCCGCAGTCGCACCGGGGTGTCCGGGCCGAGCAGCTGACCGGAGGCGATGCGGAACAGCAGCGCGTACCCGATCTGGCCGGCCGCGCCGGTGACGGTGACGTTGACAGGGGCTTGGGTCATCTCGTTACTCCTGCAGACAGCGTTGGCTCATGGCTTTGTGCGAGCGATGTTATCCCTCTGCGTAACCGGCGTCGGGGTGCGTCTTGTCACGCCGCATGCCGAAGGTGTTCCCGAGCGCCACGAGCTCGGCGTCGAGCTGGTCCAGACTGGACAGCAGCGACCGCCGGGTGGCGTCCCCGGCGCACTCGCCGGGCGGCAGGCCGGTCTCGCGTTCGAGCCGCCGCTGGGGCGCGGTGGCGGGCTCGCGCACCACTTCGAGCAGGGTGTCCACCTTGCGGGTGATCCCGGCCAGCACCTCGGGGAGCCGGTCGTCACCGGCGAACATGCCCGGCTGGGCGCGGGCGGCGACGTGCCGCGCGCGGAACGCGATGGACTCCAGCGTGCCCTGCACGTGCCAGCCGAGGTCGCGCCGCGCGGTGCTGACGTTCACCGGGTGGACCAGCGGTTCGATGGTCCGGCGCACCTGGTCGACGTCGCGGTCCAGGGTGCGGGACAGCTCGATGATGTTGTGATTCTCACGTCCGGACAGCAGTTCGCCCGCGCGCTCGACGAACGTCCGCAGGTCCTCCAGCGTGGCCGCGATGTCGTCGAGCATGACCGCGCGCGTGCGCACCGGGACGATCACCACCGCGGCGAGCATGCCCGCCACCGCGCCGACCGCGGTCTCCGCCAGCCGGATCCACAGCACCTCGAAGGTGAATGTGCCGAGCAGGCTGTAGAGCAGGCCGAGCATGGTGGTGATGAAGAAGGCCATGATCGCCTGCGAGACGCGCGAGAAGTAGACCATGCCGAACACGCAGACCAGCAGCAGCACGAGCGTGGCCGGGGAGTTCCCGACCACCAGCAGCGCCGCGAGCACCCCGCCGAAGATGCCGACGAGCGTGCCCACCAGCCGCCGCATGCCCTTGACGAAGGTGGCGCCCGCGGTCGCGGACCCGAGGAACACCACGAAAACCGTGAGCACGGCCCAGTACCACCGTTGCGGGGACACCAGTTCCCCGCCGAGCACGGCCAGCCCGCCACCGACCACGGCCTGGATGGCGCCCCGGGTCTGGTTGTCGTAGGTGAAGACGGCCTTGCGCTCGGGCTCCTCGGCGTCCGGAGCGTCGTCGGCGGGCAGTTCGTCGTTCTCGGCGACCCGCTGCGCGTTCACGTCGGCGATGGCCAGTTCGGCGATGGCGTGCCGCAGTTCGTCACCCGGCCGGGCGTGTTCGCCGAGCCTGCTGCCCGCCACCAGCATCTGGCTGAACTCGGCCGAATCGCTGATCACCGGCAGCTCACGCGGGTCACGCCCGATCAGCCCGCCGAACCGGCGCAGCGCGGCGACCAGGTCGGCGCGCGTGGCCTCGTCGAGGTCCTCGGCGGCGGTGCGGCGCAAGGTGATCACCAGCCATTCGACGGCCAGCTCGACCTCGATCGCCCGGCGTCGCAGCACGCCGACCGCGCGTTCGTCCACCACGTCCGGTGCCACGTCCTCGACCATCAGCACGCATTCGTGCATCCGGTTCGCCGCCGTGCGCAGCTGCTTGTCGTTGCGGCTCCCGGACTCCAGGTACGCCTGGGCCGCCCGGATCACCGCCGCCAGCCGCGCCCGGAACGCCCGGCGCACCCGCAGCAGTTCCTTCGCCGGGCGGCGGGGCAGGACCACCAGCCGGATGAAGGCGTTCGCCAGGATCCCGGCCAGCAGCGCGCCCAGCAGCGCGGGCACCTGCTTGAGGTGCGTCTGCAGGAACATCGCGAAGAAGAACAGGAAGAAGGTCGCCGAGCCGAGCGCGATCCCGCGCGCACCCCAGCGCTGCGCGTAGACGGCGACGAAGATCAGCAGCACGAACACCACGCTGTCCAGCGGCGGCATCGACGCGCCGAGACTGGCCAGGGTGAGCGAAGCGGCGCCGGTGAGCAGCACCAGCAGCAGCGTGACCAAGTCCTGGCGCGTGGTGTCCTCGTGCACGGTGAACGCGCTCATCATCGCGCCGATCGCGCCGACCATCACCACGGTCAGCGGCTGGGAGAACGGCAGCAGCACCAGTACGGTCAGCACGATGCCGAAGATCGCGGACAACGCGAGGCGCAACCGGACGAAGCCGGGGTCGGAGGCGGCGAAGCGGTCACGTGTCGCCTCGGTGACCTTGGTGAAGCGGACGATCATGCGGTGGTGCTCCCGAGCAGTTCCCATTGGGCCAGGCTGATCCGGCGATCCGTGCCGCCGGTGATCCGCAGCCGGTAGTGGCGGTGCGCGGCGGGCTCGGCCAGCGAGAACGGCCGGGTCTGGCGGCGCCAGCGGAACACCTGGCCCTGCCGCTCGTCGAGCGTTCTCCACGACTCGCCGTCGTCCGACCCCTCCAGCACCCAGGACGAAGGATCGCCCTCACCGAGCGCGGAAGTGAGGGTGTACAACGACACCGGCCGGAGTGCACCGTCCACGGTGAACTCGACCGTCGGCGTGGCGGTGCCGAAGTTGACCTGCGTGCGGCTGGTGTCGTCGAACAGCTGGGAGACGTCGTTGTCCGGCGAGCGGCCCTGCCCCGGCAGGTCGGTCAGCGGCGCGGCGGGCAGGTCGCCGGTGGTCAGCGACGGCGGCAGGTCGTCCTCGCCGGTGCCCCAGTCGCCGGGCTCCTCGGCCAGGTCGAAGTCGAGCACCGCGCCCTGGGCGAGGGTGGCGTGCGGGATGTGGGTCTTCGGGTACGGCTCGCCGTTGACCTTCAGCCCGCGGACGTACTTCGTGGCCGCCGTGTTGCCGGGCGCGTTGATCACCAGGTCCTCGCCGTTCTCCAGGTGCACGGTGGCCTTGGTGAACAGCGGCGCACCGAGCACATAGGACGGACTGCCCATGGTGAGCGGGTAGAAACCGAGCGCGGCGAACAGGTACCACGCCGACATCTCGCCGTTGTCCTCGTCGCCGGGATAGCCCTGGCCGAGCTCGCTGCCGAGGTAGCAGCGCAGCAGTACCTCGCGCACGACGGCCTGCGCCTTCGCCGGGGCGCCCGCGTGGAGGTACATCCACGGGATGTGGTGCGACGGCTGGTTCGAGTGCCCGTACTGGCCGAGGCGGATGTCCCTGGCTTCGGTCATTTCGTGGATGATGCCGCCGTAGGAACCCGGCTTGAGCCCGGTTTCCGGCGTGGCGAAGAAGGTGTCCAGAGTGGACTCGAGCTTCTTGCGGCCGCCGAACAGGTTCGCCAGGCCACCGCCGTCGTGCGGCACGGTGAAGGCCATGTTCCAGCCGTTGGTCTCGGTGTAGTCGAAGCCCCAGACCGCCGGGTCGTACTGCTCGGGCGCCCAGCGCCAGCCACCGGCGGCGTCCCGGCCCTGGAAGAAACCGATCCGCTTGTCGAAGTGGTGGACGTAGTGCAGCGCGCGGCTGGTGAAGTAGCGCGCGTTGTCGAGGTACTCGGCCCGCCGGGGATCGTCTTCGGCGGCGGCCTCGTGGAGGGCTCGCGACAGGTTCGCGATGCCGAAATCGTTGATGCAGCCCTCCAGCGCCCACGACAGACCCTCCGGTGTGGACGCCGGCGTGTACCCGAGGAAGATCGACTCGTCCAGGCCCTTGCGGCCCACGCTCTTGTTCGGCGGGGTGACCGTGGCGTTCTTCAGCGCGGCGTCGTAGGCCGCCACCACGTCGAAGTTGTGCACGCCCTTGAGGTAGGCGTCGGCGAAGGCGACGTCGGAACTGGTGCCGGTCATCAGGTTCGCGTAGCCGGGGGAGGACCACCGTGAGATCCAGCCGCCCTCGCGGTACTGCTGCACGAATCCCTCGGCGAGCTGACCGCAGCGCTCCGGGCTGAACAACGCGTACGCGGGCCAGGTGGTGCGGTAGGTGTCCCAGAAGCCGTTGTTCACCACCATCGGACCGTCGAGCACCTTCGCCCCGGTGCGCCGCCCGGTGCTGACCCGGGTGCTCCGGCTGACCGGGCTCGCGTGCCGGTAGGCCGGTGCCGCGGCGGTGCCGGTGTTCTCGTGCGCCGAGTTCGGATAGAGGTAGAGCCGGTAAAGGTTCGAGTAGAAGGTGGTGAGCTGGTCCTCGCTGGCGCCTTCGATCTCGAAGCGGCCCAGGATCTTGCGCCACTCCTCACGCGCGTGGTCGCGCACGGCGTCGAACGTGGTGCCGTCCGGGATCTCCAGTTCCAGGTTGTGCTGGGCCTGCCGGAGGCTGATCAGCGAGGTGGCGATCCGCAGGGTGACCGATTCCTGCTCGCCGACGTCGAAGCTCAGGTGCCCGGTGACCGCGCGCCACAACGGGTTCCGCACCTTCTTCGCGGCTTTCGCGGCGCGGTCGAGCTTGCCGTAGACGTACATCCGCCGCGCGCCCACGGACAGCCTGCTGCGGACCCAGGTGTGCCCGGTGACCGTGCCGTCGGCGTGCAGCCGCAGCCCGCCCCGGTTGTCGGCGTTGTCGAAGATCAGGTGCGCTTCCCCGGCGGGGAAGGTGAACCGCAGCATCGCGGCGTGGTCGGCGGGCGCGATCTCGCCGGTGATCCCGTTGTCGAAGCGGACCCGGTAGTGGTACGGCCGGTCGAGCTCGTTCGCGTGGTCGAAGGCCAGCGCCCTGGCCTGCCGGTCCACCGTCAGCTCGCCGATCCGCGGCATCACCTGGAAGGTGTGCCGGTCGCCCATCCACGGGCTCGGCTGGTGGCTCAGGCCGAACGCCTCCAGCGCGGGCCGGTTCGCGCCGTTGTTGCGCCGGTGGTACTCGTACACCCAGGTGGTGGAACTCGCGTCGGTCACCGGGGTCCAGAAGTTGAAGCCGTGGGGGAGCGCGGTGGCGGGGATGTTGTTGCCGCGTGAGCGGTTGTTCGCCGAGTGCGTGCCGCGCGTGGTGCGTACGCGGTCGACGGGCTCCACCGGGCCGGTGGGCTCGCGCTCGGCGATGCGCACGTCGTCGAGCCAGCCGGAGACCTCGCCGTCGCCCTCGGGCACCTCGGTGGTCAGCAGGATCGCCTTGGCGCGCTTGCCCGCGGCCGCGGCGAGCGAGCAGCGGACGTGGTTCCACTGGTCCAGGTACAGCTTCTTGGCCAGGCCCTGCGCCTTCGCGGTGACCACGAAGCCGTGCTGGTCGAGCGCGTTCAGCGAGGCGAGCGTGGTGCCGTCGTCGAACTCGATGTCGATGGCGACGAAGGTGCCGCGCCACGCCGGGTCCGCTTCGGGGAACACCACATAGGACAGTTCGCTGCGCTCGGTGACGGCCAGGTCGGTGCGGAACAGCCCGGTGCGCGCCTGGCCGATCACCCCGGTGCGGTAGTTGAGCGCGTGCAGGCCGCTGAACCCGGTCTTCGGCTTGGCCGCGGGCGCCTGGGCCGGGCCGTCGCCGACGTGGACGCGGAGCCGGTCACCGGTGCCGGGCGCGGGGTCGCCGGGCTCGAAGGACGAGAAGAACTCGGTCGGCTGCTCGGGCATGGGGCCCACGTTAACGGGCGGCGCCCGGGATCACCCGGACGCCGCCCGTGTCGTGCCGTCGAGCCGCTACAACCCGGCGCACTGACCGGCGACGGCACCCCGCACCGTGTTGGCCAGCGTGTTGTTCACCGGCTGCGTGCCACCGCCGCAGCTCAGCGGGCCCTGCAGGGTGTTCGCCGCGAGCAGCACCGACGGGCCGGTGTTGCCGTTGAGCGCCACCGGTCCGTACACGGTGGAGTTCTCCAGCGCTACCGTGCCGGTGGCGCCGGTGATCGAGATCGGCCCGGTCACCTTCGTGCGCAGGAACCGCACCGACCCGGCCTTCGCCGCCGAGATCGGGCCGCTGATCGAACCACCGTCGACCACCAGCGACGCGCCCTCGGCCACGGTCACCGGACCGCGGACGTGGACGCCCGCCACGCAGGTCACGCCGCTGGTCACGGCCAGCGCGCCCTGGTGGTCGGCGCCGATGGTCGTGGTGCACACCGGGTCCGGCTTGCCCAGCAGTTCGACCTCGGCCAGCCCGGCCGCACCGCCGTTGGTCGCGGTGACCTCCAGCCGGTAGTGCGTGTAGTGCCCGGGGTCGGCCGCCTTGAACGCCCGCGTGTGCTGGCGCCATTGGAAGCTCTGGTCCGTGCGCTGGTCCACCACGGCCCAGGTCTGGCCGTCGTAGGAACCCTTGAGCACCCAGCTCCGCGGTTCGCCCTCACCCTTCGGGGAGGTCAGCGTGTAGAAGCTCGCCGCCTCCGAGCCCGAGTTGAGCTGGTACTGCACCCAGGAACCGGGCTTCGACTCGGTGGCCGAGCTGTTGTCGAACAGCGTGGCCACGTCGCCCGCCTCCGCGATGGCGGTGCCCTTGCCCGGCCCGGTCAGGTCGTGCAGCGGGTTGGCCACGGCGTCGCCGGTGGTGATCGACGAAGGCGCGTCGGCGGGCCCGGTGCCCCAAGCCGACGGCTGCGGGCCCATGGTGAAGTCGAGCGTGCCGCCGTTCGCGAGCAGGTCGTGCGGCAGCGAGGTGGACGAGTGGTCCTTGCCGTTGACCTTGAGGCCCTGCACGTAGATGTTCTCCGCGTTGTTCTGCGGGGCGTTGACCACCAGCTTCTTGCCGTTCTCCAGGTTCACCGTGGCCTTGGTGAACAGCGGCGAGCCGACGGCGTAGTCCGGCTTGCCCATCTGCAGCGGGTAGAAGCCCAGCGCGCTGAAGATGTACCAGGCGGACATCTCGCCGTTGTCCTCGTCGCCCGCGTACCCCTGGCCGAGCTCGCCACCCAGGTACAGCCGCGAGAGCACCTCGCGCACCTTCTCCTGCGTCTTCGACGGCTGACCGGCGTAGTTGTACATGTAGGGGATGTGGTGCGAGGGCTGGTTGGAGTGCCCGTACTGGCCCATCCGCACGTCCCTGGCTTCGCGCATCTCGTGGATCACGCCGCCGTAGGAACCGGGGAAGGTGGCCGTCTCCGGGGTGGCCCAGAACTCGTCCAGCTTCTTCGCCAGGCCGTCCCTGCCGCCGTAGAGGTTGGCCAGGCCGTTGCCGTCGTGCGGCACGGTGAAGGCCATGTTCCAGCCGTTGGTCTCGGTGTAGTCGTGCCCCCACTCGCGGGGCTCGTACTCACTCGCCGGGACGCGCCAGTCACCGGTCGGCGACTTGCCCTGGAAGAAGTCGATGTTCGGGTCGAAGGTGTTCACGTAGTTCTGCGCGCGGTTGGTGAAGTACTCGTGGTTCTCCAGATACTCCTGCTTGCGCGGATCGTCCGGCGCGGCTTCGTCGTAGAGCTTCTTCGACATGTTCGCGATGCCGAAGTCGTTGACGTACCCCTCGATGCCCCACGACATGCCCTCACCGGTGGCGGTCGAGGTGTAGCCGAGGAAGATCGACGTGTCGAGCCCCTTGCGGCCCACGCTCGCGTTCGGCGGGGTCACGCTCGCGTTCTTCAGCGCGGCGTCGTAGGCCGACTGGACGTCGAAGTTCTTCACGCCCTTGAGGTAGGCGTCGGCGAAGGCGACGTCGGAACTGGTGCCGGTCATCAGGTTGGCGTAGCCGGGGGAGGACCAGCGGGAGATCCAGCCGCCGTCGCGGTACTGCTGGGTGAACCCGTCGACCATCTTCCCGGCCATGGTCGGGGTGAGCAGCGCGTACGCGGGCCAGGTGGTGCGGTAGGTGTCCCAGAAGCCGTTGTTGACGAAGATCTCGCCGTCCACCAGCTTCGAGCCGGTGTGCGTCGGCGTGTCCGCGCCGGTCTTCGCCGCGACCGGGCTCGCGTACTGGAGTTTCGGCTGCTCCTTCGTGCCGATGTTCTCGTAGCCCGAGTTCGGGTAGAGGAACAGGCGGTACAGGTTCGAGTAGAGCGTTTGCAGCTGGTCGGCGCTGGCGCCTTCCACCTCGATCACGCTCAGCTTGTCGTCCCAGGCCGCCTGGGCGGCGTCGCGCACGGACTCCAGCGTGGCCCCGGGCGCGATCTCCTGCTGGAGGTTCTTCCTGGCCTGGTCCACGCTGATCAGCGAGGTGGCGATGCGCATCTGCACGGTGTTCGTGCCGCCCGTGTCGAAGCGCAGGTAGCCCCGCACGTTGTCGCGGCCCTCGCCGGGCAGCTTGTCGCCCGCGGTGACCGGCTTGTCGAACTCGGCGTAGACGAACAACCGGCCCGCGCCCGCGGAGAGCCCGCTCTTGACGTCGGAGTACCCGGTGAGCGCGCCGGCCGCCTTGTCCAGGGTCAGCCCGCCGTTGTTGTTGACGTTGTCGAAGATCAGGTTCGCGTCGGCGCCGGGGAAGGTGAACCGGAACATCGCCGCGTGGTCGGACGGGGCCAGCTCGGTCCTGATGCCGTTCTCGAACTCGACGCCGTAGAAGTGGGCCTTGGCCTCTTCGTTCTCGTGCTTGAAGGCCAGTTCGCGGGCGTCGCGGTTGGCGTCGGGCACCCCGGCCGCGAGCGAGGGCTGGACCTGGAACGTCTGCCGGTCACCCATCCACGGGCTGGGCTCGTGGCTGACGCTGAACGCCTGCGTGGTGGGCAGGTTCTGGGCGTTGTTGCCTTCGTGATAGCGGTATAACCAACTGGTCGAACCGGCGTCGGTCACCGGGGTCCAGAAGTTGAACCCGTGCGGCACGGCGGTGGCGGGGAAGTTGTTGCCGCGGGAGAAGGACGAGTTCGCGTGCGTGCCGCGGGTGGTCAGCACGTGGTCGCTCGGGCGGGCGTTCGCCGGGGGAGCGGGCGTACCGGCGCCGAGGCGGACGTCGTCGAGCCAGCCCTGCAGCGGCGCGGGCCCGGCGGGGTTGTCGTAACCGACCAGGACCCGGTCGATGACCTTGCCCTTGGCGACCGTGCCGATCGAGGAACGCACGGAGTTCCACTGGTTGACCGACAGCGACTTCGCCGCGCCCTGCCCGGCGGGCGAGAGGGCGAACCCGTACTGGTCGACGGCGCCGAGGTCGCTGAGGTAGCTGCCGTCGGTGAAGGCCAGGTCGACCGCCACGTGGGTGCTCGGGTACCGCAGGTCGTCACCGGAGAACTCGGGGAAGACCTTGTACGACAGCTCGGTGGCGTCGCCGACGGGCACGTCGACGTCGAAGATCTTGTTGTAGGAGTAGGCGCGGCCCTCGACGGTGTGCGTGCCGGAATAGCGGAACGCGCGGAGGCCGGAGTAGCCGGCGCGCGACTTGTTGGTGTAGCCACCGGTGGGGCCGCCGTCGGGGAAGCTGCGCATGTTGGGCAGCGCCGGCGGGGCCGGTTCGTCGTTGGCCAGCAGCAACTCGGCCAGCTGGAGCAGCGGGCCGCCGTTGTTCTTGGTGACGTCGAGCCGGAAGTGCTGGAAGGTGGCCGGCGCGGCGAGGCGGTACTCCTTCGCCTGGAAGCGCTCGCCGAACTCCTGCCCGGTCCGGGTGTCGAGGTCGGTCCAGGTGGTGCCGTCGGCCGAGCCCTGCAGCTTCCAGTCCCGCGGGTCGCGCTCGTCGAAGTCGTTCGCCGAGGTCAGGCCGTAGCGGGTGATGGTGACCGGCTCGGTCAGGGTGAACCGCGCCCAGGCGGTCGGCTGCTTGGACAGCCACTTCGACTCGGGCTTGCCGTCGGCCAGGTTCGGTGCGATCTCGCCACCCTCGGGGTTCTCGCTGCTCGCGGTCGCCTCGGCGAGCTTGCCGCGGACGTCACCGGGGATGGCGGTGCCGTTGGCGCCGTTGACCCCGTCGGCCTTGGGCTTGCCGTCGGGCCCGGTGTCCACCGTGTCGGTCCAGTCGGGCGCCGGCTCGCCGGGCTCGAAGGAGGAGTAGAAGTCGGGCGGGGGCGCGGGCGCGGCGAGCGCGGGGGAGGGGACCGCGGTCAGGCCAGCCGACAACACGACGGCGGACAGCAGCGCGCAGACCGGTGGTCGGACGCTTCGGGGCATCTTTGCTCCAGGTTCCGGGCGGGGGGACGCAGGGGAGCGCCGCGGACGGCGCCCCGCTAAGTAAGCGCGCTGTGACATCGTTGTCAAGAACGCGTTGGTTTCCCGTCCGAAAACGGACAACCCAGTTGGGTGTATAACGACCTATACGCCACCGCTTTAGAGCGCAATACGCTCGACCAAAGGGCTCAAACCTCGCTGGAGAAGCGGGGTAGGTGTCAGCAGTGGGTGAACAAGTGCGCCAGGGCGCGGCTGCCGAAGTGGAGGCCTTCGACCGGGACGCGTTCGTCCACGCCGTGGGCCATCGCGCGGTAGTGGAAGCCCTGCGGCAGCCACAGCGGGGCGAAGCCGTAGCACTGGATGCCGAGCTTGGCGAAGGCCTTCGCGTCGGTGCCGCCGCCCATGCAGTACGGCACCACGACCGCGTCCGGGTCCTGGGCGCGCAGCGCGGCCGCCATGGCGTCGAACCACGGGGAGTCCACCGGCGCCTGCACCGGCGGCTGGTGCGCGACGAACTCCCTGGTCACGTCCGGCCCGAGCAGTTCGTCCACTGTGGCCAGCAGGTCTTCCTCGGTGTCCGGCAGCGTCCGGGTGTCCACCTGGGCGTGCGCCACGCTCGGGATCACGTTCACCTTGTACCCGGCTTCGAGCATGGTCGGCGTGGTGCTGTTGCGCACCATGGCCTCGACCAGCGCCGCCGCCGGGCCCAACCGCGCCAGCGTCCCGTCCACATCGGACAGATCAACCGGGACGTCGAGCGCCTTGCCGGTCTGCTCGATGAACGCGCGCGTGGCCGGGGTCAGGTGCACCGGCCACTGGTGCGTGGCGATCCGGTCGAGCGCGGCGACCAGCCGGATCACGGCGTTCTCGTGGTTGCGCCGCGAACCGTGGCCCGCGCGGCCGCGGGCGGTCAGGCGCAGGTGCGCGGTCCCGCGCTCGGCCGCGCCGACCGGGTAGATGCGCACGGTCCGGCCATCGGCGGCGGGCACGTGGTAGGTGCACCCGCCGGATTCGCTGATCGCCGCGGCACAACCGTCGAAAAGGGACGGGTGGTGCTCGACCAGCCAGTGCGCGCCGTAGTCGCCGCGGTCCTCCTCGTCGGCGACGAAGGCGAGCACGATGTCCCGGCGGGGTTTGCGGCCCTCACGCGCGAAAGTGTCCAAAACGGACAGGACCATCGCGCAGAAGTCCTTCATGTCCGTGGCGCCGCGGCCCCAGAGGAAGCCGTCGCGCACCTCGCCGGCGAACGGCGGCACGGCCCAGTCGGCGGCGTCGGCGGGCACCACGTCGAGGTGGCCCTGCACCAGCAGCGCCGGCAGGGACGGGTCACTGCCTTCGACGCGGGCGACGACGTTGGCGCGCCCCGGCGCCGATTCCAGGATCCGCGGGCTCAGGCCCGCGTCGGTGAGCAGCCCCGCCACGTACTCGGCGGCCGCTCGTTCTCCTTCGGCGTCCCCGTTGCCGCGGTTCGTCGTGTCGAACCGGATCAGCTCCGAGCAAACGGAGACGACGTCCAACTCAGCCATACTTCCCCTGCACCGCGCCCGCGGCGATCGCGGTGACCACCTTGAACGCCTTCATCGCTTCGGTCATGTTCGGCGCGTCGAAGCCCACCCGGCGGACCCCGACCTGGTCCACCGTAGGGATCACCGCGGTGGCCTGCGCGAGGTGGCTCGCGTCGAACTCGACCTCGATCCGGTGACCCCGCGGCGAGGGTTCCCCGCGACCGGCCCGCGCCATGGCGCGACGCGCCGCGTCGGTCTGCATTTCAGCCGTCCGTGAAGGGGGCAGGCAGATGGCCGCGTACCGGCTCACGCATTCCTTCACCGCCACGAGTTCCGCGCCGGGCGCGTAGTCGGCCGCGTCTTCGCAGGTCTTGTCGTCGCCGGTGACCAGCAGCACCGGCACGCCGTATTCGGCGGCCAGCGCGGCGTTGAGCCTGCCCTCGCTGGCGTGCGTGCCGTCCAGCCACACCCCGGTGATCTGGTTCTCCAGGTAGGTGTGGGAAAGCACGCCGTCGGCGCCGGCCCCGGCGTGGTAGCCCAGGAAGACCACGCCGTCCACACCGCTGTCGACGCCCTGCATCATCGACAGCGGCTTGTGCCTGCCGGTGAGCATACGGGCGCGGGGATCGAGGTCCTCCAGCAGCAGGTTCCGCTGCGACGAGTGCGCCTCGTTCACCAGCAGGTCGGTGGCGCCCGCGTCGGCGAGCCCGGCGGCCACGGCGTTGACGTCCCCGGTGAAGAGTCTGCGGAATCGTTGCCACTGCTCGGTTCCGGGGACCACGTCGTCGGTCCAGGTGACCCCCGTGGCACCCTCCATGTCGGCCGAGATCATGATCCGCATGGGGTTCAACCTAGTGGGCGCCACAAGTGACGTTCGTCATCGCCCCGCCCGGTTGGGTAACGGGTTGGCATGAACGCCCGGCAATCGTTGACTTCCGGTGGCGGGGAATGGTTACTTTTCGGCTTTCGGGGATGGGGCTTGGAGGGCTTCGGGGGTCCGGGGGTCGGCCCCCCGAGCAGACGACAGAGCATGGATGATTGGGGATCGCGAGAATGCGTGCAGTGAGAAGTACCTGGCGACGGCGCGCGGCCGCGCTCGGCGCCACCGCGCTGGTGGCGGCCGCGCCCGTGCTGGCCATCGGGCCCGCCCAGGCGCAGCAGCCGACCGTGCTGCGGGTGGCCTTGGTCCAGTCCATCGACCACCTCAACCCGTTCACCGCGAGCTTCGCCTCCACCGCGATGATCGGCCGGATCTCCTGGGAGTTCCTCACCCTGCCCTCGGCCGAGGACAACCTGCCCACGCCGGGGCTCGCCGAGACGTGGACGCCGTCGCCGGACGGGCTGACCTGGACGTTCAAGATCCGCGAGGCGAAGTGGTCCGACGGCACGCCGCTGACCGCGAAGGACGCCGCGTTCACCTTCAACCGGATGATGAGCGACCCGGCCGCGCGTGAGGCCAACGGCACCTTCGTCGAGCAGTTCCAGACGGTGACCGCGACCGACGACCGCACGCTGACCGTGACGCTGAAGAAGCCGCAGGCGTCGATGACCGCGCTCGACGTGCCGATCGTGCCGGAGCACATCTGGTCGGGCGTGACCGACATGGCCTCCCCGGAGACCGACACCGTGGCCAAGGTGGGCGTGGGCTCCGGCCCGTTCACCATCACCGAGTACCAGACCAACCAGCTGGTCCGGATGAAGGCGAACCCGAACTACTGGCGGGGCGCGCCGAAGGTGGACGAGCTGCAGTTCGTCAAGTTCGACAACGCCGACGCCGCGGTCAACGCGCTGAAGAACGGCGAGGTCGACCTGATCAACCGGCTCACCTCGACCCAATTCGACGCGCTCAACGGCCAGCCGGGCATCACCACCAACAAGGCGGTCGGCCGCCGCTACGACGAGCTGCTGATCAACCCGGGCGCGCAGAACTTCGACCGCCAGCCGATCGGCGACGGGCACCCGGCGCTCAAGGACGTGCGGGTGCGCAAGGCGATCGCCCGCGCGATCGACCCGGCGACCATCATCGACAAGGTGCTCGGCGGGTACGGCGAGGCGCCGGGCGGCATCGTGCCGCCGATGTTCAAGACCTATCACTACGCGCCGGGCCCGGCCGAGAAGTACACCTTCGACCTGGCCGCCGCGAACGCCGCGCTGGACCAGGCGGGTTACCCGAAGGGGCCGGACGGGATCCGGGTCGCACCGGACGGGCGCAAGCTCGAGTTCCGGTTCACCGGGCACGCCACCCGCGACTACGACCAGCGCGTGGTCAAGTACGTCGCCGGCTGGCTGGGTGAGATCGGCATCAAGATCACCGAGGTCCTGGTCTCGGACAACGAGGTGGACGAGTCCACTTCGGCCGGCAACTACGACCTGGCGCTCTCGGGCTGGGGCACCAACCCGGACCCGGACTACATCCTGGCCAAGCAGACCTGTTCGGTGCTCCCCGCGACCGCGGGCAGCACGAGCAGCAACGCGTTCTTCTGCGACGCCGAGTACGACCGGCTCTACGCGCTGCAGGCCGCCGAGCCGGACATCGCCAAGCGCGCCGAGTACGCGAAGCAGGCCCAGGCCCGCTACTACGACCAGGTGCCGAGCGTGGTGCTCGACTACAAGAGCGCGCTGGAGGCCTACCGCTCCGACAAGTTCTCGGAGCTGACCAGGCAGCCGGTGTCCGGTGGCGCGCTGATGGAGCAGAGCGGGTACTGGAGCTTCTACGGTGCCGTGCCCGCCGGTGAGGACGCGGCCGCGGCCGGGGACTCGGGTGGCCTGCCGACCGTGGCGTGGATCGCGATCGGGGCCGGTGCGGTGATCCTGGTCGTGCTGATCGGCGTGGTGGTGTCGCGGCGCGGCAAGTCCGCCGGGTCCGCCGACGACAAGGAATAGGAGCAAGGGGCGTTGACCGAAGCGGTCTCGACAGCCACGGGCGCGGAACTGCCCGACCCGGACGAACGACGCGGGGGTACCGGGACCCTTCGGTTTCTCGCAGGCAAGATCGGCGCGGGGCTGGTCAGCCTGCTGCTGGTGGTGGTGCTGGGGTTCCTGCTGTTCCGGATGATCCCCGGCGACCCGGTCACCACGATGACCAGGGACCGGCCCACCAGCCCGCAGCAGCTGGCCGAGCTCCGCGCCCGCCTCGGCGTGGACAAGCCGATGCTGCAGCAGTTCTTCGACTACTTCGGCGGACTGCTGCGCGGTGACCTCGGCACGTCCTACATCTACAACCGGCCGGTGGCGGCCATGATCGGCGAGCGGGTGTGGCCCACCGTCCTGCTCGTCGGCACCGCCACCGTGCTGGCGGTGGTGCTGGGCCTGTGGCTCGGCGTGCGGGCGGCGTGGAAGCGCGGCAGCGCGTTCGACAAGGTGCAGACCGGTGTGGCGCTGACCCTGTGGTCGGTGCCGCAGTTCTGGCTGGGCCTGATGCTGCTGATCGCCACGCAGGGGCTTTTTCCGAGCCGGGGCATGACCTCGCCGGACACCCCGCCGGGCTTCTTCACCGAGGCACTCGACGTGGCGCACCACCTGACGCTGCCGTGCCTCACGCTGCTCGCGGTGATCTACGCGCAGTACATGCTGGTGATGCGGTCCTCGCTGCTCGAGGAGATGAACGCGGACTACCTCACCACGGCCCGCGCGAAGGGCCTGCGCGACGACCTGGTGCGCCGCAGGCACGCCGTGCCGAACGCGCTGCTACCCACGGTGACCCTGGTGTTCCTGCAGTTCGGGCTGGTGGTGTCCGGCACGGTCACGGTCGAGGCCGTGTTCTCGTGGCCGGGGCTCGGGCTGCTCACGTTCGAAGCGCTGCGCGGGCCGGACCTGCCGCTGCTGCAAGGAGTGTTCTTGATTCTGGCCGGTTCGGTGGTCGTGATGAACCTGTTCGCCGAGGTGCTCTACCGGGTGCTCGACCCGCGGGTGCGTGCCTCATGAGCGAAGTGACGCAGTCGGCGAAGGCGATCGCGTGGCAGCGCCGGTTCGCCGCGGCGGGCAACGTGTGGCGGGAGTTCGCCAGGAACCGCGGCGGGCTGGTCGGGCTGGCCCTGCTGGGGGTGATCGTGGTGCTGGCGGTGCTGGCGCCGGTGATCACCGATCCGGCGGGGCTGGACGTGACCAAGGCGCCGGGCAGGCCGCTGCAGCCGCCGACCGGGGAGTACCTGCTCGGCACCGATGTGGACGGTCGCTCGGTGCTGCTGCTGACCTTCTGGGGCGCGCGGGTGTCGCTGCTGGTCGGGCTGGCCGCCACGGTGCTCTCGGTGCTGATCGGCACCATCGTCGGCATCGCGGCCGGGCACTTCGGCCGGTGGGTGGCGCGGATCCTGCTGCCGTTCACCGACTTCTTCCTGGTGCTGCCCTCGCTGGTGCTGGCGATCGCGTTGTCCAGCGTGCTGCCCAGGGGCATCCCGACGATCATCGTCGCGGTCGGGGTCACCTCGTGGCCGACGACCGCGCGCCTGGTGCGCGCGCAGACGCTGACCGTGGAGAGCCGCCCGTACATCGAGCGGTCGAAAGCGCTGGGCGGCGGGCACCTGCACGTGATCGGCAAGCACGTGCTGCCCGCGGTGATGCCGCTGGTGCTGGCGAACACCACGCTGGTGGTCGGCGGGTCGATCATCGCCGAGTCCACGCTGTCCTTCCTCGGGCTCGGTGACCCGAACAACGTCTCGTGGGGTTCGATGCTGCAGACGGCGCTCAGTTCCGGTGCGGTCAGCGGCGGCGCCTGGTGGTACCTGCTGCCGCCGGGCCTGGCCATCGTGGCGATCGTGCTGTGCTTCACGCTGGTCGGCCGGGCGCTGGAGACCGTGCTCAACCCGCGGCTGAGGGGGGACCGATGAGCGCGCTGCTGGAGCTCAAGGACCTGAACGTCACCTACCCGGCGCCGGGGGAGGACGTGCGCGCGGTGCGTGACGTCAACCTGCGGCTGGAGCCGGGGGACACCGTCGGCGTGGCGGGGGAGTCCGGCTCGGGGAAGTCGACCGTGGCGATGAGCGTGCTCCGGCTGCTGCCGAAGTCCGCGAAGATCACCGGCGAGATCCTGCTCGACGGCGAGGACGTCACCACGATGAAGTGGGGGCGCCTGCGCGCGGTGCGCTGGTCGGCGGCCTCGATCGTGTTCCAGGGGGCGATGCACGCGCTGAACCCGGTCCGGCGGATCGGGGAGCAGATCGCCGAGCCGATCCGGCTGCACCCGCCCGAGGGCAAGGCGCAGAGCGAGACGGCCGTGCGCGAGCGGGTCGAGGAACTGCTCGGGCAGGTCGACCTGCCGGTGAGCCGGGCCGGGGCCTATCCGCACGAGCTGTCCGGCGGGCAGAAGCAGCGGGTGATGATCGCGATGGCGCTGGCCTGCCGGCCGCGGCTGATCATCGCCGACGAGCCGACCACCGCGCTGGACGTGATCGTGCAGGCCCAGGTGCTGGACCTGCTCAGCGGGCTGGTCGCCGAGCAGGGCATCGGGCTGATCATGATCAGCCACGACCTGTCGGTGCTGGCGGCGACCTGCGCGCGGATCGCGGTGATGTACGACGGCGAGATCGTCGAAGAGGGCGAGGGTAGGCAGGTGATGGCCTCGCCGCGGCACGCGCACACCCGCGCGCTGGCCTCGGCCTTCCCCACGGTGGGCGACCCGGTTTCCCGGTTCGCCCCGGCGACGGCGGGCGAGCTGCCGCCGGAGCCGGAGACGCCGGTGGACACGGGGGAGGGGCCGCTGCTGGTGGCCAAGGACCTGCACGTCCGCTTCCGCGACCGCAAGGGCGCCACCATCGACGCGGTCAAGGGGGTGGACCTGGAGGTCCGCCGCAACGAGATCGTCGCGCTGGTCGGGCAGTCCGGGTCGGGCAAGACCACGCTGGCCCGCACGCTGATGGGCCTGCAGAAGCCGACCTCGGGCCAGGTGCTGTTCGAGGGTGAGCCGGTGCCGATGACCAGTGCCGGGCTCAAGGCGTACCGGCGGCAGGTGCAGCTGGTGCTGCAGGACCCGACGAGCGCGCTGAACCCGCGCCACAGCGTCTACGAGGCCGTCGCCGAGGGGCCGCGGATCCACGGGTTCTCCGAGCCCGAACTCGACATCGTCACGAAGGCACTGGAAGCAGCCGAACTGCGGCCGGCGGAACGGTTCCTGCAGCGGCTGCCGCACGAGCTGTCGGGCGGGCAGCGCCAGCGCGTGGTGATCGCCGGTGCGCTCGCGCTCGATCCGAAGGTGGTGGTCGCCGACGAGCCGGTGGCCTCGCTGGACGCCTCGGTGCGCGGCGAGATTTTGGCGCTGCTGCTGCGTTTGCGGCGGGAACTGGGCCTGGCGGGCCTGGTGATCACGCACGACCTCGGGCTGGCGTGGAACATCGCCGACCGGGTGGCGGTGATGTACCGCGGTGAGCTGGTCGAGGTGGGCACGGTGGAGGAGGTCCTGCTCTCGCCGCGGCACGAGTACACGAAGTCGTTGCTGGCCGCACTTCCGGGTGGCACGCTCACTCCGGAGGGTGCTGGCGCGGGGCCGGCGGGAGAGGGCGGTGTGTAATCTCCTGTGGTGAAATGGCCACCACCACTGATCCCGCCGCGGGAACCGACGCGCTGACCGTCGTGCCGTCGCGCTTCCCGTACCGCACGATCGCGATGGGCACCGTCGGGTCGACGCTGCTGATGCTCGCCGCGCTCGGCGCCGGGGGCATCCTCATCCGCGATCCGTTGCTGGGGCACGGTCCGCTGTCGTGGATCCGCTACGGTCACGGCCGCGCGCTGGCCACGGCGCTGCTGTACCTCGGTTTCGGGCTCGTGGTGTGGGCGTGGGTGCGGCTGGGGCGGTACGTGCTGGACGGCCGCGTCGGTGCCAAGCCGGTGGTGGTCGCGGCGGCCTGCTGGATGGCGCCGCTGCTGGTCTCGCCACCGCTGTTCACCCGTGACGTGTTCTCCTACCTCGGCCAGGGCGCGCAGCTGCTCCACGGCAAGGACCCGTACGCCTTCGGCCCGGCCGAGCTGGACGTGCTGCCGGACGTGGTGGTCAACGTGCACCAGCTGTGGCAGACCACGCCCGCGCCGTACGGCCCGCTGTTCCTGCTGGTGTCGAAGTGGCTGGTCGGGCTGACCGGCGGCAACATGATCCTCGGGGTGATCCTCACCCGGCTGGTGATCATGATCGGCCTGGCCGGGGTGCTGTGGTCGATCCCGCGCCTGGTCAAGCACCTCGGCGGGCGGCTGCCGGTGACGCTGTGGCTGGCGGTGGCCAGCCCGATGACGGTGATCCACCTGGTCGGCGGCCCGCACAACGACCTGCTGATGCTCGGGTTCCTCACCACCGGTGTGCTGGCCATGCTGGAACGCCGTCCGGTGCTCTCGGTCTTCCTGGTCACCATCGGCATGCTGATCAAGCCGACCGCGGCGGTGGCGCTGCCGTTCCTGGTCTGGATGTGGGCCGCGCAGCTGCCCGGCGGCGGGCCGGTCAAGCGGTTCTTCCGCGCGCTGCTGCCGGCGCTCGGCGTGTTCGGCCCGGTCTTCGTGGTGGGCACCTGGGTGTCGCTGGGCTCGATGAACATCGGCTGGTTCACCGGGATGAGCGCGCCGCAGCTGATCGCCAACTGGCTGAACTTCCCGACCGGCATCGGCGAGATCTTCTACAACATGGCGCACATCATGGTCGACGTGCCGCCGTCCCCGTTCGTCACGGTGTTCCGCTCGGCGGCGTGGGTGGTGCTCGCGATCTTCGTGGTGCGGCAGTGGTGGCTGGCCCGCGCGGGCGGCAACCAGGCGGTGCTGCGGGCCGCGGCCGCGCTGCTGGCCGTGGCGATCCTCGCGCCGCCGACCCTGCCGTGGTACCTGACCTGGGGTTTCGTCCTGGCTTCGGCGTTCCCGTGGGACCGCAAGCACCTCGCCGGGGTGGTGGGCGTGTCGGTGTTCTTGGTGCTCGTGTACTACCCGACGGGGGAGCAGGCGCTCTACGACTGGTGGTTCATCGGGGGAGTGCTGGCGGTGAGCCTGTACGCGGCGGCGTCCCTGCTCAAGCCCGATCCGCTGGGGCTGATCGCAGCCTGGCGGAAGCCGGAATCCCTGGATCGCTGAGCGCGGTCGTCACCGGCCGTGGTCTCGATTCCACCAGCCAAGTGTATAACGTCCTATACGCTACCGCTTTTGGCAAAAATTCTGTTGACCGCTGAAAAAGACCTGCTCAGACGAAGGACCAGCCTGTCCAGCGGGTGACGGTGGTCCGGACGATCGGGCCTTCCGGGGGAGTGGTCCGGTACTGCGGGTACTTCTCCCGCAGGGCGGCGCCGGCTTCGCGGTGTTCGTCGAGGACGGTGGCGTGGCCGTCGGCTCGCACCCACCACAGCTGGTCCCAGTCGTCCTCGTACCGGTCGGCCAGGAAGCTGACCGCCGGGTTCGCGGCGATGTTCCGCAGCCGGCGCAGGTCCCTGGTGCGCTTGGGTTTGTGGTCGACGGCGAAGTAGACCTCGTCGTGCAGCAGCACGAAGGTCACCGGGACCAGGTGCGGGGTGCCGTCCTCGGTGACCGTGCCGAGCCGGGCCACCCGCGCGCCGGCGAACCGGGTGCGGCAGTCCTCAGTGGACAGGCGCATGGTCGGTCCGCTCCGGCAGCGGCACCGGGAGCGCGGGCAGGCCGTCGATGCTGGCGACGTTGGTTTCCTTGCGTTCGCAGTAGGTGGCGAACTGCGCGTCGCTCTTGCGGCCGAAGTACTGGGCGTGCTGGGTGCGTTCTTCGCGGTAGTCCATGAACGGCACGGCGAACCCGCAGCTGTCGCTGATCAGTTCGGCGTGGACCAGGATGACCGCGCGCAGCCCCGGTCCGTCGGCGTCGCCGAACTTCGGTACCAGGTCGGTCCAGCGTGGGTCGTCGCGGAAGACGGGTTCGCCGCGGCCGTGCACGCGCAGCACCTTGGGCGGGCCGGTGAAGGCGCACCACATCAGCGTGATGCGGCCGTTCTCGCGCAGGTGCGCGATGGTTTCGGCGTGGCTGCCGCCGAAGTCGAGGTAGGCGACGGTGTGCTCGTCCAGCACGGCGAGCGTGCCGGCGCGTCCCTTGGGTGAGAGGTTCACGTGGCCGTCGCCGCTCAGTGGTGCGGACGCGACGAAGAAGACCGGCTGTGCGTCGATGAAGGCGCGGAGGCGGTCGTCGATGCGCTCGTAAGTCTTGCCCATGCCGCCGAGTATGCCGTTAGAGTCCCGCCATGGTGGGAGACGACTTGGTCACCTGGCTTCGTGATTCGGATCCGGCGCTGCGCTGGCAGGTCGAACGGGACCTCGCCGACGAACCTCCTGAGGTGTGGGAGGCCACGCGGGCGAAGGTCGCCACCGAAGGCTTCGGTGCGCGGCTGCTCGCGCACCAGGACCCGGATGGGCAGTGGGCGGGCGGGGCGTACTACCCGCGCGGGTTCGAGCTGGACCAGGAGCCGGGGCAGCCGTGGACGGCGACGACGTACTCGCTGAATTCGTTGCGTGAGTGGGGGCTTGATGCCGCGGTGCTGCGTGCGCGTCGCACGGCCGGGTTGCTCGCGGAGAACTGCCGGTGGGAGTACGACGAGCTGCCGTACTGGGGTGGTGAGGTCGACTGCTGCATCAACGCCTGGACGCTGGCGAACGGGGTGTGGCTCGGGGTCGAGGTTTCCGGCATCGCCGACTGGTTCGTCGAGCACCGGTTGCCCGATGGTGGCTGGAACTGCTTCTGGGTGGAGGGGGCGGAGCGGTCGTCGGTCCACTCGACACTGAACTCGCTGAAGGGCCTGCTGGCGCACGAGGTCGCGACCGGGGGTACGGAGGCGACGCGGGCGGCCCGGCGTGCCGGTGAGGAGTACCTGCTGGAGCGGCGGTTGTTCCGGCGGCTGTCCACCGGGGAGCCGATCGCGCCGTGGGTGACCCGGTTCGCTTATCCGTCCCGGTGGTTCTACGACGTGCTCAACGCGGCGGAGTACTTCCGTGAGGCTTCCGCGCACGATGGCTCGCGGCCGGATCCGCGCCTGGGCGAGGCGGTGGAGCTGATCCGGGCGGCCAGGCAGCCGGACGGGACTTGGCTGCAGGTGCACCGGCACCCGGGCCGGGTGTGGTTCGAGGTCGATGTCGAACCGGGTGCGCCGTCGAAGTGGCTGACGTTGTCCGGTACCCGGGTGCTGGTGTGGTGGGACGCGGCTTAGACGAGTGCGGGTTCGGTGAGGGTGAGGGTGCCCGCGTCGGTGTCGAGTTCGGCGGGCAGGCCGAGTGCGACGGTGGGTGACTCGGGGAGGTGGCCGATGCCTGCTTCCCAGAGCACGGGGACGCCGAGTGGGCCGAGGCGGTCGAGCATCAGCGCTTGGACGGCTTCGGGTGGGCCGCAGTCCACCCAGGACCCGAGCACGATGCCGTGGACGCCGTCGAACCAGCCGGAGCGCAGGAGCTGGGTGAGGATGCGGTCGAGCCGGTAGGCGCTTTCGGTGACGTCTTCGAGCAGGGCGATGGCGCCGGCGGCCGGTCGGTGTTCGGGGGCGCCGATGCTGGATACCAGCAGGCTGGCGTTTCCGCCGACGAGGACGCCGCTCGCGCGGCCGGGTACCAGTGCTTCGGCGCCGGGGCGGGCGAGGTCGCGGGCGGTTTCCGGCTCGAAGAGCGTGCGCCGGAGGTGGTCGGCGGCGCCGGGGGTGAGCAGGGTGCTGCCGACCATGGGGGCGAACAGCGTGCTCAGTCCGAGGTGGACGCCGACGGCTTCGTGGAGTGCGGTGATGTCGCTGGACCCGGTGAGGATCTTGGGTCCGGCTTCCCGCAGGGCGGGCCAGTCGACGAGGTCGAGCATGCGCATGCTGCCGTAGCCGCCGCGGGCGGCGAAGACGGCGCGGATGTCCGGGTCGAGCCAGGCCTGGGTGAAGTCGGCGGCGCGGTCGGTGTCGGGTGCGGCGAGGTAGGGGACCGACGGGTGCACGCCGCGGGCGTGCGGGCCTTCGTGGACGTCGAGTCCCCAGGACTTGAGCGTGCGGTGGGCGGTGTCGAGCAGTTCGTCGGGGACGGGGCCGGCGGGGGCGACGAGGGCGACGCGGTCGCCGGTGCGGAGTCGGGGTGGGCGGTTCACGGGCGGAGGTCCACCGGGGTGATGCCGGGGGTGTCGAAGCCGAAGACCTGGCCGTAGAAGGCGAGTTCGGCTTCGAGTGCGGCGATGATGGTCTCGGCCTTGCGGAAGCCGTGTTGCTCGCCGTCGAAGGTGAGGTAGGCGTGCGGGATTTCGGTGCCGCGCAGGGAGGCGACGAAGCGGTCGGCTTGTTCGGGTGGGCAGATCTGGTCGTCGAGGCCCTGGAGGAAGAGCAGGGGGCCGGCGAGGGTGCCGGTGTTGTTGATCGGGGAGCGGTCGCGGTAGCGGTCGGCGGTTTCGGGGAGTGGGCCGATGAGGCCGTCGAGGTAGCGGGATTCGAAGTCGTGGGTTTCGCCGCCGTCGGCGGTCCAGCGGTGCAGGTCGAGGATGGGGTATTTGACCGTGGCGGCGCGGAAGGCGCGTTCGGTGGTCATGGTGACGGCGGAGGTGTAGCCGCCGGCGCTGCCGCCGCGGATGGCGAGGCGGTCGGGGTCGGCGACGCCTTCTTCGACGAGCCGGCGGGCGACGGCGACGCAGTCGGCGACGTCGACGACGCCCCATTGTTCGCGGAGGCGTTCGCGGAAGCGCCTGCCGTAGCCGGTGGAGCCGCCGTAGTTGACCGCGACGACGCCGATGCCGCGGCTGGTGAAGTAGCTGAAGTCGAGGTCGAGGACGGGGTGGTTGCGGCCGGTGGGGCCGCCGTGGACGTGGACGAGGTAGGGCGGGAGCTGGTCGCCGGGTCCGGTGTGCTCGGGGTTGGTGGGTGGGTAGAGGTAGGCGGGGATGGGTTCGCCGTCGGCGGCGGTGAACACGCGTTCTTCGGGGGTGGGCAGGTAGCGCTGGTCGGGGAGGCGGTGGCCGGAGGGGGCTTCGCCGGGCCGGGGGGTGACTTCGGTGAGGGTGCCGGTGGTGAGGTCGGCGTGCCGGACGGCGGTTTCCTGGCGGGGTGCGGCGGCGAGGCCGGCGATGCCGGCGCCGTAGGGGGCGATGCCGGGGGCCCAGGTGGTTTCGGGGTCGACGGTGGTGACCTGGGCGGTGTGCTCGTCGAGGACGGCGAGGCGGCCGGAGTTGAGCACGGCGTGCTTGCCGTCGCCGAGTGGGGTGAACCAGGTGAGGCCGAGTTTCCACAGTGCGCCGCCGAGTTCTTCGGTGACCGGGGCGAGGTTGTGGCTGGTGCCGTCGAGGCCGATGCGGTGCAGGTTCCACCAGCCGTCGGGGTCGAGCAGGGCGAGGAGGGTGGTGGGGGTTTCCCATTCGAGCTGGCAGACGGCGATGCCGGGGCCGCCGGCGAGGACGCGGGGGGTGCCGAAGGTGCCGTCGGGGTGGACTTCGGCGACGGTGAGTTCGGTGGCGTCCCAGGGCATGTCGGGGTGGTTCCAGCCGAGCCAGGCGGCGTGGGTGCCGTCGGGGGAGAGCTGGGGTGCGGTGAGGAAGTGGTGGCTGGTGGTGAGTTCGCGTTCGGGGGCGCCGGTGAGGGAGATGGCGACGAGTGCGCGGGTGATGTCGGTGCGGCGGGGGCCGGTGCTGGTTTCGCGGACGGCCCAGAGTTCGCCGGGGCGGCCGGGGCGGAGGTCGCTGTAGCGGACGCCCTGGGGGATCTCGGGTTCGGCGGTGAGGGCGGTGACCTCGCCGGTGGCCGGGTCGCGGAGGTGGACGCGCTGGTCGTCCCAGTGGGTGAAGGCGATCTTGCCGTCGATGGCCCGCCAGGGCCTGCCGCCGTATTCGTGGACGCGGTTGCGGGCGTTCCAGGGGGCGGGGAGGAGTTCTTCGACGGTGCCGTCGGGGCCGGCTTTGACCAGTGCGACGCGCCCGCGTTCGCTGGGGCGGGCTTCGGCCCACCAGATCTCGCCATCGACGACGTCCAGCCATTGGGGCTGGTCGCCCGCGGCGGCGACGTCCGCGGCGGTGATGGGGGATGGCCAGGCTCCGTAAGGCGCGATCTCGGGCATCGCGCGAGTTTAGTCACTCGTTCGAGCGCTCCGCGATCTTGTGGTGAACGGTTCACCACCTGCTGGGGGAAAGGTCGGATTTTTGCCGGTCCTGTTCGCCCGCGGCGAAACCTGGGGCGGCGGATGCCGATGATCGCCCGGTGGCTTAGGGTCGAGGTTGTCATGGCTCGTGTAATCCACGTCTTCCGTCAGCCCGACCGGTTCATCGCCGGGACCGTCGGGGAACCCGGTGACCGCACTTTCTACCTGCAGGCGTCCGAGGATGTGCGCACGATCAGTGTGACCATCGAGAAGCAGCAGGTGGCGGTGCTCGCGGAGCGGCTCGGTTCGCTGCTCGACGAGGTCGCCACGCGCTTCGGTGCCGAGATACCGGCGGAAACACCCGATGAGCTCGTCGATGCCGAGCCGCTGACCGTGCCGGTGGAGGAGGAGTTCCGTGTCGGCACGATGGGGCTGGGCTGGGATGCCGAGAGCAGCGCGGTGGTGATCGAGTTGCTGGCGGTGACCGAGGGCGAGGTCGACGAGACCGTGGTGCTCGACGACACCGAGGAGGGGCCCGACGCGGTGCGGGTGTTCCTGAGCCCGGTGGCGGCGCGGGCGTTCGCCGAGCGGGCGGACCGGGTGGTCAACGCGGGGCGGAAGCCGTGCCCGCTGTGTGGTGAGCCGCTGGACCCGGAGGGGCACATCTGCCCGCGGCAGAACGGGTACCGGCGTGACGTGGATGTCATCGAGGAGTGAGTTGGCCGATTCGTCTTCCGATCCCGCCGCGAAGGACCTGGTCGCGCGGGGGCGGATCTCGGTGGAGGGGCGGCTGGTCGACGCGTCGAACGTGACCTTGTTCTGCTCGGTGGAGCTGGACGGGGTCGAGGCGAACGCGGTGTACAAGCCGGTTTCGGGGGAGCGTCCGCTGTGGGACTTCCCGGACGGGACGCTGGCCGGGCGTGAGGTGGCCACGGCGCTGGTGTCGGAGTACACCGGGCTGGGGCGGGTGCCGCCGACGGTGTTGCGGGATGGTCCGTTCGGGCCGGGGATGGTCCAGTTGTGGATCGAGACCGACGAGGACGCGGACCTGATCGACGTGCGGGCGCCCGCGGAGGTGCCGCCGGGGTGGCGGGTGGTGCTGCACGCGCACGACCGGCTGGGTGAGCCGGCGGTGCTGGCGCACGCGGACCACCCGGGTATCCGGGAGTTGGCGGCGCTGGATGTGGTGGTGAACAACACCGATCGCAAGGGCGGGCACGTGCTGGCCGGGGTGGATGGCCGGGTGTACGGGGTGGATCACGGGATCTGCCTGCACACCGAGCCGAAGCTGCGGACGGTGTTGTGGGGCTGGGTCGGTGACGAGTTGCCGGGGGAGATCGCGGAGAAGCTGGCGGCGGTGCCGTCGTTGCTGGACGGTGTGTTGGGGGCGGAGTTGGCGCCGCACCTGACGCGGGCGGAGATCGCCGCGGTGGGCGCACGGGCGGCGAAGCTGCTGGCGGACGGCTCTTTCCCGGCCCCGGGTGATGACTGGCGCGCCATCCCCTGGCCCCTTTTCTGACACGACCTTCTGCGCGAGTGTGGCTTTCGCCTGCCCGAACGTGGGGTTCGGCTTCCTGAACGTGGGGTTCGGCTTCCTGAGTGTGCAACTCGCCGGCCCAGCTTCTCCTGGCGAGTCCCACGTTGGTGCAGCCGAACCTCACACTCGTGCAGCCGAACTTCGCGTTCGTGCAGCCGAGTTCTACGTTGGAGGTTCTGGCGCGGGGTCGGCGGCGCGTAGGTAGCGGTGGCCGAGGGTGCGCAGGTGGTGGGTGAGTTCGGGTGGGGTGACGACGTCGAAGTCGGTGCGGAGCATGCCGAGGTAGAGGGCGAGCAGGTCGAGTGAGTCGGTGGCGGTGTGGAACAGGCAGCTGTGCTCGTCGACGGCTTCGAGGGTGCCCCAGCCGGGGGCGAGGTGGTCGGTGAAGTGTTGGGCGGGGCCGTGGAGGCGGATGGTGGCGCGGATGCGCTGGTAGGCGGTGTTCACGCCGTCGGTGACGTAGGTGGCGAGGTCGGGGTGGGGTGCTTCGCGGGGGGTGAAGCGTGGGCCGTTGGGGGTTCTGGGGGCGAGGCGATCGACGCGGTAGGTGCGCCAGTCGGTGCGGGCGGTGTCCCAGGCGACGAGGTACCAGCGGCCGCGGGCATGCACGAGCCGGTGGGGTTCGGCGTCGCGGCGGGTGGTGGTGCCGTCGTGGCGCTGGTAGTCGAAGCGGAGGCGTTCGTGGTCGCGGCAGGCGGCGGCGATGGTGGTGAGCACGCCGGGGTCGACGGGGGCGCGGTGGTCGGGTGCGGCGACGGTGGCGGCCTGGAGGGTGGTGACGCGGTGGCGGAGCCGGGACGGCAGCACGTGTTCGAGTTTGGTGAGGGCCCGCAGTGAGCTTTCCTCGAGTCCGCCGGTGGCGGTGCGCAGGCCGACCACGATGGCGACGGCTTCTTCGTCGTCGAGCAGCAGGGGTGGCATGCGGGCGCCGGCGCCGAGGCGGTAGCCGCCCGCGGCGCCGGGCTGGGCGTTGACGGGGTAGCCGAGTTCGCGGAGCCGTTCGACATCCTTGCGCACGGTGCGGGTGGACACGCCGAGCCGGTCGGCCAGTTGGGGGCCGGTCCACTCGCGGGTGGCCTGCAGCAGGGAGAGCAGGCGGAGCAGGCGGGCGGAGGTCTCGAGCATGGGACGCAGTCTGGCACCGATCGCGGAAAGCTTCGTTCCGCGTTCACCGGCCGGCCGGGTCGAGCAGCCGGTCGGTCAGTGCGGCGAGTCGTTCGGCGTCGGCGAGGGTCGCGGTGTCGATGTCCACCGGTAGCCGCTTGCGGCCCTGGTAGGCGCTGAGGTTCTCGGCGGGTGGGTGGTCGATGAGCGCGTCGAGTGGTTCGACGGCGCGCTCGGGGGTGGTGCCGGCGACGCGGGCGAGCAGGGAAACCAGGGTGCGGCGGACCCCGGTGAGTGAGCCTTGGTGGCTGGTGCGGACGAAACCGGGGTTGATCAGCACGTGGGGGACGCCGGTGCGGGCGGCGGCGCGCAGGAAGGTGGCGCGGCGGCTCTGGAGGTTGGCGGCTTTCCAGGTGTAGCCGTGCTCGAAGTTCACGTCGTCCCAGTTGATCGCGTCGGCGGGGGCGCCTGGCACGGTGGTGTCGACGATGACCGGGGCGGGTGCGGCGCGCAGTTGCTCGTGGAGTCCGTCGGCGAGCAGGTGCCTGCTGAGGTGGTAGAGGGCGAAGTTGTGCTCGATGCCCTCGGCGGTGGTGACGCGGGGGAAGTTCGCGTAGGCGGCGGCGAGCACGAGTGCGTCGATGGGCCGTTCGCGCAGTTCGTCGAGCACGCGCCGGTTTTCGCTGATCAGGGTGAGGTCGGCGCGTAGGAATTCGCCGCCGCCGAGGGTGGCGAACTTGTCCCGGCTGCGGCCGATCACCACCACGGTGTCGCCCGCGTCGAGCCGTTTGCGGGCCAGTGCGTATCCGAGGCCGTCGGTGCCGCCGGTGATCACGATCGTCTTCATGGGTGCCCTCCAGTTTCCGGAACTACGGTTCCGGATCGTACGTAACGGAACCAGGGTTCCGCAACGCTAGGATGGGCGGCGTGATGCGCAGGGATGCCGCCCGCAACCGGGAGCTGGTGCTCGCCGCGGCGGCGAAGGAGTTCGACCAGCGCGGGCTCGATGCCGAGATCCGCGACATCGCCAAGGCCGCCGGGGTCGGCGTCGGCACGGTGTACCGGCACTTCCCGACCAAGGACGACCTGGTCGGCGCGGTGCTGGAAAAGGACCTGGGGGAGTGGCCGGGCATCGTCGAGCGCGCGCTGGCCGCCGAGGACGCCTGGGCCGGGCTCGCCGGGTTCCTCGAGCAGACGCTGGCGACCATGGCGCGGCACAAGGCGGTGCTCGACGGGGTGACCAGCGCCGAGGCCTCCGCCGCGGCCGACGCCTGCCGCAGTCACCTGGCCGAGGCGGTCGCGCCGATCGTGCGGCGCGCCCACGACGAGGGCAGCCTGCGGCCCGAGGTCACCGGGCAGGACCTGGGCCTGCAGATCCTGGCGCTGGGCCGGATCGTGGAACTCGAACCCGGCGGCTGGCGGCGGCAACTGGGGTTCGTGCTCGACGGGTTGCGTGCGCGCTGAACCGGCGTGGCGTCCACCGATGGGGTGGGCTCGTGGCTACCGTTGCCCGGCGTGCGCTCCCATTCCTATGACGACGTCCTCGCCGGGCCGCGCAAGCGCGTGATCCCCGAGGTGCCCGCCGAACCCGGCCTGGTGGTCGAGGAGCCGGGCGGGTTCTGCGGTGCGGTGGTCCGGCTCGAGCACGGCACGGTGGTGCTCGAAGACCGCCACGGCAAGCACCGCGTGTTCCCGCTCAGCCGCGCCGGGTTCCTGCTGGAGGGCAAACCGGTCACGCTGGTGCCCGCGAAGGCCGGACCGGCCAAGGCCGCGGCGTCGGCGTCCGGCTCGGTGAAGGTGGCCGGGCTGCGGGCCCGCACCGCGCGTGACTCGCGCATCTGGGTCGAGGGCAAGCACGACGCCGAACTGGTCGAACGCGTGTGGGGTCACGACCTGCGCGTCGAAGGCGTGGTGGTCGAACCACTCGACGGGGTCGACGTGCTCGCCGGGATGATCGAGGAGTTCGGCACCGGCCCGGAGCGGCGCCTCGGCGTGCTGGTGGACCACCTGGTGCCCGGCAGCAAGGAATCCCGTCTGGTGGAAGCGATCCACGACGAGCACGTGCTGGTCACCGGGCACCCGTACGTCGACATCTGGCAGGCGGTCAAGCCGGCTTCGGTCGGCATCCGCGCCTGGCCGGAGATCCCGAAGGGCCTGCCGTGGAAGGAAGGCATCTGCGAAGCGCTCGGCTGGGGCGAGCCGTACGAGGGCTGGGCCAGGGTGCTCGGCGGAGTGCGCAGTTACCGCGATCTGGAAACGCCGCTGATCGGCGCGGTGGAGCGGCTCATCGACTTCGTCGCGCCACCGCCGGAAGGGTGAATCCGGCAGATCACGCGTAGGTCACGTCCAGTCGCTCACTCAGTGTGAAGCCGATCTATCTGCCAACATGGACGCCATGGCAGCACTCATCTGGTTCGTGGCCGGGTTGGCGCTCATCGCCGCGGAGGTTCTGTCCGGGGATTTCATGCTGCTGATGATCGGCCTCGGCGGCCTGGTCGGCGCCGGTTCGGCGCTGCTCACCGACAACGTCTACGTGCAGGTCGCGGTGTTCGCGGTGGCCTCGGTCGGGCTGGTCGGCGTGGTCCGCCCGGCGCTCAAGCGCCGCTTCCTCTCCGGCCCCGACCACAAGACCAACGCCGACGCGCTGATCGGCGCCAAGGCCGTTGTGCTGTCCACTGTGGACATCGAAAGCGGCCAGGTCAAGCTGGGCGGCGACGTCTGGTCGGCCCGCTGCTTCACCGAGGGCCAGGTGCTCGAGCCGGGGACCAGGGTGACCGTGGTCGAGATCTCCGGGGCCACGGCGGTCGTGTCGGCCGAGCTGTGAGGACCGGCGTCGCTAAGGTGAGCCCCGCGGCAGCGGGCTGAGCGCCGCACCGAACGAACAGGGGAGACGAACTTGTCAACCGCAGCGTTAATCGTCGTCGCGATCGTGGTGCTGCTGGTGATCGTCACCGTCGCGAAGGCGATCATGGTGGTCCCGCAGGCGCAGTCGGCGGTGATCGAGCGACTGGGCAGATTCCGCACCGTGGCCGCGCCCGGCCTGAACTTCCTGGTCCCGTTCCTGGACAAGGTGCGCGCCCGGATCGACCTGCGTGAACAGGTGGTCTCCTTCCCGCCCCAGCCGGTGATCACCCAGGACAACCTGACGGTGTCCATCGACACGGTGGTCTACTTCCAGGTCACCGACTCCCGCGCGGCGGTCTACGAGATCTCGAACTACATCGTCGGTGTCGAGCAGTTGACCACCACCACGCTGCGGAACCTGGTCGGTGGCATGAGCCTGGAAGAGACGCTGACCTCGCGCGACCAGATCAACGGCCAGCTGCGCGGCGTGCTCGACGAGGCCACCGGCCGCTGGGGCATCCGTGTGGCCCGCGTGGAGCTGAAGGCGATCGACCCGCCGCCGTCCATTCAGGACTCGATGGAAAAGCAGATGCGCGCCGACCGGGAGAAGCGCGCGATGATCCTGACCGCCGAAGGGCAGCGGGAGTCCGCGATCAAGACCGCGGAAGGGCAGAAGCAGAGCCAGATCCTCGCCGCCGAGGGTGCCAAGCAGGCGGCGATCCTGGCCGCCGAGGCCGAGCGGCAGTCGCGGATCCTGCGGGCCCAGGGTGAGCGGGCCGCCCGCTACCTGCAGGCGCAGGGGCAGGCCAAGGCCATCGAGAAGGTGTTCGCCGCGATCAAGGCCGGGCGCCCGACGCCCGAGGTGCTGGCCTACCAGTACCTGCAGACGCTGCCGCAGATGGCGCAGGGCGACTCGAACAAGGTCTGGATGGTGCCCAGCGACTACGGCAAGGCGCTCGAAGGGTTCGCCCGCTCGCTCGGCACGCCCGGCGACGACGGGGTGTTCCGCTACGAGCCGCCCGCCTACGACGACGCCGAGCGCCCGCCGGTCGAGGACGAAGAGGTGGCCGACTGGTTCGACACCTCCACCGACCCGCGGGTCGCCGAAGCGGTCCGCGCCGCCGAAGCCGTGGCCCGGCAGGAAGTGCCGAGCCCGCTGACCGCGCCGCGCACCACCCCGCCGGCGCTCGCCGCGCTGCGCGGGGACACCGAGCCGCAGGCCGAGCCGGAACCGACCGAGCGCCAGCAGCCGCCGGCCCCGTCGCCGGAGCAGCCCGCGCAGTTGCCGCCGTCGCAGCAGCAGCGCCCGGCGCGGCCGTTCCCGCAGGCACAGCCGCCCTACCAGCAGCAGCCGCCTCCGCCGCAGAACCCGCCGAGCGGGCCGTTCCCCGGGCAGGGCCCCGGCAACGGGCCGTACTCGGGTCCGCCGCGACAGCAGTGACCGGCGAGGGTGGCTTCCCCAGGGGAGCCACCCTCGTTCGTTTCCCGGTCAGTACGGGCCCAGCTCCGGGCGCTTGGGCCGCAGGTTGTCCCCGGAGGACTCGCCCCGCAGGCGCCTGCCCACCCACGGCAGCGCGTGCTCCCGCGCCCACCGCAGGTTCTCCCGGCGGCGGATCCGCGCGGTCGCCGTCTCCGCCGGTCCCAGCGCGACCCCTTCCAGCGGGTGCGCGGCGCCCAGGGCGTCCAGCACCGCGATCGCGATCTCCTGGTGTCCCAGCGAGTTCAGGTGCAGCCGGTCGGGCGCCCACAGCCGCCGGTCCCGCAACTGCCGCATCGCCCACATGTCCACCAGCAGCGTGCCGTGGCGCGCGGAGATCTCGCGGACGAACTCGTTGTAGATGGCCACCCGCCCGCGCATCTTGCGGAACAACGCGTCCCCGACCCCGTCCACCCCGGTGAACAGCACCACCACCGCGCCGGTCGCGGTCAGCCGCGCGACGGCGTCGTCGTAGAGCTCCATCAGGGCGTCGATGTCCACCTTGGGCCGCATCAGGTCGTTGCCGCCCGCGTAGAGCGTGACCAGATCGGGTTTGAGGTCCAGCGCCGGCTCCACCTGCTCGGCCAGGATCGGCCGGAGCAACCGGCCACGCACCGCGAGGTTGGCGTACCGGAACTCCTCGTCCCCGGCCGCGAGCACCTCGGCGACCCGGTCGGCCCACCCCCGCACCCCGTTCGGCGACGCGGGATCGTCGTCCCCGACTCCCTCGGTGAAGGAGTCGCCCACTGCAACTAAGCGCTTGCTCACCTCACCATGGTGCCATCCCGGCCGAGCGGGCCGGCGGGCACCGCCGATCACCCGTGGCCGGGGTCACCCCCGGGAAAACCGGTTGCCCGCCCTGCGCCCGCCGGTCCAGACTGGGCTCACCACAGCACGGGGAAGGGGGCAGCCATGACCACCACGCGACGGCGAGTCAAGCGCGGTTCCCGAACCCGCCGAGGCTGAGTCCTCGGCTTCCCACGGAACCGCCCACCGGAACACACCGGCCGGGCGGTTTTCTCTTTTCCGGCCTCACCATCTACCCCCGTAGCTCAGCGGACAGAGCACATGACTACGAATCATGGGGTCGCAGGTTCGATCCCTGCCGGGGGTGCGGCACATCGTTCGGCCCCTGTGGTCCAGCGGAGACGACACCGGCTTCCGAAGCCGGAGACCCGGGTTCGACTCCCGGCGGGGGCGCGCAGGCGCGGGGTGCTCAACCGGCGCGGCGGCGGTCGCGGTGTTCGGCGACGTAGACGCGTGTGGCGCACTTCGTGGTGCAGTAGCGGCGGCGGCCGTTGCGGGAGGTGTCGACGTAGACGGTGCCGCAACCCGGGCGGTCGCAGGTGCCCAGGCGTTCGGGCTCCTCGCAGAGCAGGTGCGCCAGTCCGCCCGCGGTGTAGGCCTGCAACCGCCGGACCGCGCCCGACTCCTCGCTGGCGTAGTGCAGGTGCGCGGCCAGCCCGTCGTGCCGTGAGATGAACGGGCGGCACGCCGAATCCGCGAGCAGCTCGTTCACCACGTCCACCCGCTTGTCCACATCGGACTCGGCGAACACCGGGCGCAGCCGGTCGCCCCAGTCCGCCACCGCCGCGGCGTCGGCCGCGCTCAAGCGCCGCAACGACATCCCGTGCGAGCGCATCATCGCCACCAGCTCCGCCGCCGGGGCGTGCCCGAGGTTGACCAGCCCGGCGGCCACCTGGGCCGCGGAACCGCCGTAAGGGTTGAAGTGCACTGAACCATTACAGCACGCTGGAGCGGTGAACACCGAATCCTGCCCTCGCTGCGGCCGTCCCGCCGAGGAATCCGCTCCCGCTTCCCGTCACCGCACCGGGGAGGGCACGCTCAGCTACCGGCGCTGCGCCTGCGGCAGCTGGCTGGTCCGCCTCGGCGAGCACGTGATCGGCGCGACCGGCACGCATTGACCTCAACTATGGTTTAGGTTCTACCGTCGGCTCCATGAGCCCACACGAGCACGCCCCGCCCCGAGCGGGCAGGCGGGAATGGCTGGGGCTGGCCACCCTCGCCCTGCCCACGCTGCTGATCGCACTGGACATGAACGTCCTCGGGCTGGCCGTCCCGGCGCTGAGCGCGGACCTGCGGCCCACCGGCACCCAGTTGCTGTGGATCAACGACATCTACGGCTTCCTGATCGCCGGGTTCCTGATCACCATGGGCACGCTCGGCGACCGGATCGGGCGGCGCAAGCTGCTGCTGATCGGCGGCGCCGCGTTCGGCGTGGCCTCGGCGGTGGCGGCCTTCTCCGTCAGCGCGGAGATGCTGATCCTCGCGCGGGCCGCGCTCGGCATCGCCGGGGCCACCCTGATGCCCTCGACCATGTCGCTGATCCGCAACCTCTTCCACGACCCCGCGCAGCGCACCGTCGCCATCTCGGTGTGGATGACCAGTTTCACCGCGGGCAGCGCGCTCGGCCCGCTGCTCGGCGCGGTCCTGCTGGAGAACTTCTGGTGGGGCTCGGTGTTCCTGCTCGGCGTACCGGTCATGCTGCTCCTGCTGGTCTTCGGCCCGCTGCTGTTGCCCGAAAGCCGCAACGACGGCGCCGGCCGGGTGGACCTCGCCAGCGTCGCGCTGTCGCTGAGCGGCATGCTGGCCACCGTCTACGGGCTGAAGAAGTTCGCCGAGACCGGGTTCGACTGGACCGCCGTGCTCGCCTTCGCCGGCGGGCTGGCGCTCGGCTACACCTTCCTGCGCCGTCAGCGCACCTTGGACGAACCGTTGCTGGACCTCGGCCTGTTCGCCCACCGTGGCTTCACCGCCTCGATCACCGTGCAGACGCTGGCGGTGTTCGGCATCGCCGGCGGGTTCTTCTTCGTGGCCCAGTACCTGCAACTGGTGCTCGGGCTGTCCCCGCTGGAGGCCGGGCTGTGGACGGTTCCGTCCACAGTGGCCGGTGTGGCCGGCACCATGCTGGCCCCGGCCATCGTCCGCCGCGTCCGCGCCGCCCACGTGCTCGGCGGCGGCCTGGTCCTCGCGGTGGCCGGATTCGTGCTGCTCACCTTCACCGGGCCCGACTCGGGCATCGGTGCCGTGGTCGCCGGGTTCGGCCTGCTGTCCTTCGGGTTCGGCCCCGCGATGACCGTCACCGCCGACCTGATCATGGGTTCCGCGCCACCCGAGCGCACCGGCGCCGCCTCCGCGCTGTCCGAGACCGGCAGCGAACTCGGCATGGCACTGGGTATCGCGCTGCTCGGCAGCATCGGCACCGCGGTCTACCGGGTCGGCGTCACCGAAGGCACCCCGGCGGGGGTCCCGCCCGAACTGGCCACCGTCGCGCACGACACCCTCGGCGGCGCGGTCACCGTGGCCGCCGAACTGCCCGCAGGCACCGCTGATCAGCTGCTCACCGCCGCCAGGGCGGCGTTCACCGACGGCTTCCACGTCAACTCCTGGATCAGCGCCGCGCTCACCGCCTGCCTGGCCGTCCTCGCCGTCGTCCTGCTCCGGCCCGTCACCGAACCGGCCGCACCCGAGCGAACCCGTGTCCACTGACCCACTGGAAAACCCGAAGAAAGGCCTGTTCATGTCCGAGCGCTTCCGGATAGCCGTACTCGTCGCCAGTGTCCGCAAAGGACGGTTCGCCCCGGTGGTCGCGGACTGGTTCACCGGCCAGGCCGCGCTCCACCCGAAGATCGTCGTGGACCTCGTCGACCTGGCGCAGCTCCCGTTCCCCGGCGCGGAACTGTCCGCGCGCCTGGGTGCCGCGGACGGGCTGGTGATTCTCACCCCGGAGTACAACCACAGCTTCCCCGGACCGCTGAAGACCGCGCTGGACTCGATCGGCACGGAACTGCGCGGCAAACCGGTCGCGTTCGTCAGCTACGGCGGGCTCTCCGGCGGCCTGCGTGCGGTCGAAGCCCTGCGGGTCGTGCTGGCCGAACTGCACGCGGTCACCGTGCGCGAGACCGTCAGCTTCCACGGCGCCGGCGCGCAGTTCACCCCCGACGGCGAACCCAAGGACGCCAAGGCGGTCAACGACGCGGCCGCGGTCCTGCTCGGGCAACTGGTGTGGTGGGCGCGGGCGCTGCGCGCGGCCCGCGCCGAGCACGCCTACGGCACCTGATCGGCGGCCCGGGGGAGGCCCTCGCCCGGCTTCCCCCGGCCCACCAGCGCCTCGATCCCGTCGAGCAGCCGGTGGAGCCCGAAGTCGTAGGCCTCGGCCGCCGCTTCACGCGCACCCAGCTCGAAGCCCTCGTTCTCCCACACCTCGACGATGGTCGGATTGGCCTCGGTGTCGAAGTAGTTCTCCCAGAAGGATTGCCGCTGGTGCCACCAGGTGTCGGTGCTCTGCCCGGTGACCCGCTCCAGGTGGGCGGTGTCGGCCTCGACCGCGGCGTTCGAGTTCACGAAGGTCGCGATGCTGTTCGCCGCCGCGGCCATCTGCCGGTGCGTCAGCCCGATCCCGGCCAGCGCGGACAGCAGGTACTCCTGGCGGCGCATCATCCCCGGCCCCAGCGCGGGCCGCGTCATCGACACCTGCCGCAGCCACGGGTGACGCCGGTAGGTCTGCCGCGTGCGCTCGGAGTACAGCTCGACCTGCTCGCGCCAGCACGGCGGCCGCGGCTCACCCGGACCCGGCAGGGCGTACTCGCACAGCACCGCGTCGACCATCAGATCGAGCAATTCGTCCTTCGCCGGCACATAGGAGTAGAGCGTCATCGTGCCCGCGCCCAGCTCCTTGGCCACCCGGTGCATCGACGCCGCGGGCAGGCCGTCGGCGTCGGCGATCCGGATCGCCGCGGCGACGATCACCTCCAGGCTCAGCCGCGGCTTGCGGCCCCTGGCGGGCTCCGGCTCGGCGTGCCGGTCCCGCCAGAGCAGCCGCAGGCTGCGGTCCGGGTCACCACCACCACTGTGTTCCACCGTCACGAGACTGGATCCTACATTCCCGTATGGTGTACGCTAGTTGTTCTCGTACGGGATACGAAAAGGAGTGGGGCACAGTGACGATTCTGGTCACGGGAGCCACCGGCAGCGTCGGACGCCTGGTCGTCGACGAACTGGTGGCACTGGGGGCGCCGGTACGGGCGTTGACCGTGAACCCGGAGAAGGCGGCTCTGCCGCCCGAAGTGGAGGTGGTCACCGGCTACCTCGGGCGGCCGACCACCCTGCCCGCCGCGCTGAAGGGGATCGACGCGGTCTACCTGGCACCGCTGCCGGACACGGTGGAGGACTTCACCGCGCTGGCGCTGGAGGCCGGCGTGGGCCGGGTGGTGGCGCTGTCGGGCAGCAACGCCGACGAAGAGGAACGCGAGGGCTCCAGCGGAGCCCACTACATCAAGGTCGAGCGCGCGGTGGAGGCCGCGGGTTTCGACTGGACCTTCGTCCGGCCCGGTGTGTTCGCCAACAACACGCTGGGCTGGGCGGACGAGATCAAGGCCAGCGGGACGGTCAGCTCGGCCTACCCGCACGCCGCGCAGACCCCGATCGACCTGCGTGACATCGCCAGGGTCGCGGCGAAGGTGCTCACCGAAAGCGGGCACACCGGCCGCAGGTACCCGCTCAGCGGCCCGGAGTCGATCACCCAGGCCGGGCAGGTCGAGGCCATCGCCGCCGCACTGGGCACCGGCATCCGGTTCCACGAGCTGACCAGGGAGGAACACCGCGAGCGCTGGCTCGGCTACGGCATCCCCGCCGAAGTGGCCGACTGGCTGCTCGACGGGTTCGCCGAAGCCACCGAACACCCGCAGGTACCCGAACCCGGGTACGAAGAACTGATGGGACACCCCGGCACCACCTACGCGCAGTGGGCCGCCGACAACGCCGAGGCCTTCCGCTGATGCCGCAGACCGACCACATCCGGATCACCGGAGCCAGGGAGAACAACCTCAAGAACGTGTCGCTGGACATCCCCAAGCGGCAGATCACCGTGTTCACCGGCGTGTCCGGCTCCGGCAAGTCCTCGATGGTCTTCGACACCATCGCCGCCGAGGCCCAGCGCCAGCTCAACGAAACCTTCACCGCGTTCGCGCGGAACTTCCTGCCCAGCTACGGCCAGCCCGACCTCGACGAGATCGAGAACATCTCGGCCGCGATCATCATCGACCAGAAGCGGCTCGGCGGGAACTCCCGCTCGACCGTGGGCACCATCACCGACATCAACCCGCTGCTGCGCCTGCTGTTCTCCCGGGCAGGGCAGCCGCCCGCCGGGTACTCCAACGCCTTCTCCTTCAACGACCCGCAGGGCATGTGCCCGGAGTGCGACGGCCTCGGCCGGGCCGTGCAACTGGACCTGGACAAGTTCCTCGACCGGTCGAAGTCGCTGAACGAGGGCGCGGTCCAGCACCCCGACTTCGCCGTCGGCGGCTGGGTGCTGGGCACCTACACCGGCTCCGGGTACTTCGACAACGACAAGCCGCTGACCGACTACGGCGAAGCCGAGTGGCAGCAGCTCCTGCACGGCGAGGGCAAGCTCGTCATGCAGTGGCAGGGCGGGTCGATGAACGCCAGGTACGAGGGCCTGGTGGACCGGTTCACCCGGCTCTACATCAAGAAGGACGGCATGTCCGACCGCAACCGCGAGATCTTCCTGCGGTTCGTCACCACCCGGGTGTGCCCTGCGTGCGAGGGCACCCGGCTCAGCCGGGCCGCGCTCGACTGCCGCATCGAGGGCTACAACATCGCCGACTTCACCGCGATGGAGACCGGTGAGCTGGTCACCGTGCTCGGCAAGCTCGAGGTGCCCACCGCGAAGACCGTGCTGGACAGCCTCGTCGACCGGATCGGCAACCTGGTCGCCATCGGCCTGGGCTACCTCAGCCTGGACCGCGAGACCACCACGCTCTCGGGCGGGGAGTCCCAGCGGATCAAGATGGTCCGGCACCTGTCCAGCAGCCTGATCGAAATGATGTACATCTTCGACGAGCCCAGCGTCGGGCTGCACGCGCGGGACGTGCACCGGCTCAACGAGCTGCTGATCAAGTTGCGGGACAAGGGCAACACCGTGCTCGTGGTGGAACACGACCCCGACGTGATCGCGATCGCCGACCACGTGGTGGACATGGGCCCGCACGCCGGAGCACGCGGCGGCGAGGTCGTCTTCGAGGGCAGCGTCGCCGAGCTGGCCAAGGCCGACACGCTGACCGGGCGGTTCCTGCGTGACCGGCTACCGCTCAAGACCTCGCCGCGGTCGCCGTCGGGCTGGTTCACCGTCGCCGGCGCCACCAGCCACAACCTCAAGAACGTCACGGTGAACTTCCCGGCCGGGGTGCTCACCGTGGTCACCGGGGTGGCGGGCTCGGGCAAGAGCTCACTGGTCAACGACGCGTTCCTCGCCGAGCACCCGGACGCCATCGTGATCGACCAGGCCGCCGTCGGCACCTCGCGGCGGTCGAACACGGCGACCTACACCGGCCTGCTCGACGGCATCCGCAAGCTGTTCGCCAAGGCCAGCGGCGTCAGCCCGTCGCTGTTCAGCGCCAACTCCAAGGGCGCCTGCGAGAACTGCCAGGGCCTCGGGGTGATCTACACCGACCTGGCGTTCATGGACGGGCTGAAGTCGGTGTGCGAGATCTGCCGCGGGCGGCGGTTCTCCGACGACGTGCTCGAGCACAAGCTGCGCGGCCGGTCGATCAGCGACGTGCTGGAGATGACCGCGGCCGAGGCCGTCGAGTTCTTCACCGAGAAGAAACTGCGGGAGGTGCTGCGCGCGGTCAACGACGTCGGGCTGGACTACCTGAAACTGGGGCAGCCGCTGAGCACGCTGTCCGGGGGCGAGTGCCAGCGCATCAAGCTCGCCACCGAACTGCACAAGGCGGGCTCGGTGTACGTGATGGACGAGCCGACCACCGGGCTGCACATGTCCGACGTCGGGCACCTGCTGGAGATCATGGAACGACTGGTGGACCGGGGGAACACGGTGATCGTCATCGAGCACAACCTCGACGTCGTCCGCAACGCCGACTGGATCGTCGACCTCGGCCCCGAAGGCGGCAGCGGCGGCGGAACCGTGTTGTTCGAAGGCCCGCCCGCGGACCTGCTGCGCACCACCGGCTCCCACACCGCCGAATTCCTGCGGCGGGACCTGTCCGCCTGACCGGCTCGACCCGAGGACGGCCTCAGCCCGGATCCAGGCTGAGGCCGTCCTCGGGCCTGCCACTGCGCGGCAAGGGCTGAAGCGCCCGGCAGGGCTGTTGACAAGTAGGACCGGAGCTGTCCTAGACCGCTGGCATGCTGGGCGTCATGACCGACGCCAAGCCCGCCACCGCACGGCTGCTCAGCCTGCTCTCGCTGCTGCAGACGCCGCGTGAATGGTCCGGCAGCGAGCTGGCCGGGCGCCTCGGGGTCAGCCCGCGCACCATCCGGCGTGACGTCGACCGGCTGCGCGACCTCGGGTACCCGGTCGAAGCCAGCATGGGTGCCGAAGGCGGCTACCGCCTCGTCGCCGGGGCGGCCATCCCGCCGCTGCTGCTCGACGACGAGGAAGCCGTCGCCATCACCCTCGGCCTGCGCACCGCGGCGGGCAACGCGATCACCGGCATCGAGGAAGCGTCGGTGCGGGCGCTGACCAAACTCGAACAGGTGCTGCCCTCACGCCTGCGGTACCGCGTGGGCGCGCTCAGCGGCGCCACCGTGCCCACGCTGACCCCGGGCACCTCGATGGTCGACCCGGCCGTGCTGACCACGATCGCCGCGGCGATCGCCAACCGTGAACGGCTGCGCTTCGCCTACCTCACCAACGAAGGCGCCGACGGCAAACGCCACGCCGAGCCACACCGCCTGGTCTCCGCCGGGCGCCGATGGTATCTGGTCGCCTTCGACCTCGAGCGTGACGACTGGCGCATCTACCGCGCCGACCGCGTCCGCGACCCCCTCGCCACCGGTGCCCGCGCCCAGCCCCGCGAACTGCCCGGCGGCGACGCGGCCGAGTTCCTCACCAGCCGGATGTACTCCCTCGTCCCCGTCTACGAAGCCGACGCCACCCTGCACCTGCCGATCGAGCAGGCCCGCGCCCGCCTCGGCGACCCCGCGGGCACCCTCGAACCGATCGACGAGCACACCTGCCGCCTGCGCGGATACGGCGACACCCTGGAATGGCTCGCCTCCCGGCTGGTGATGCTCGGCTGCGAGTTCGAGGTGCACGGGCCACCCGAGCTGATCGGGCACCTGCGGGAGATCGCGGGCAGGGCGGGCCGCGCCAGTGGGGTCGCTTGCGAGGGCGGCGACGGGGATGCTGTGATTCGGTGATGACGGCTACCGAAACGCACGCCGCGATCGAGGCGGTCTGGCGGATCGAAGCGGCCAGGCTCATCGCCGGGCTGGCCAGGATGGTGCGCGACGTCGGCCTCGCCGAGGAACTGGCCCAGGACGCACTGGTGGCCGCGCTCGAGCAGTGGCCGGAAAGCGGCGTGCCGCGCAACCCCGGCGCCTGGCTGATGACCATCGCCAAACGCCGTGGCATCGACCAGGTCCGCCGCCGCGAGACCCTCGAGCGCAAGATCGAGGTGCTCGGCCACGACATGGAGACCGACGCGCCCAACGCGCCCGAGGACGCCGTGCTCAACGGCGACGACATCGGCGACGACCTGCTGCGCCTGGTGTTCACCGCCTGCCACCCGGTACTGAGCACCGAAGCCAGGGTCGCGCTCACCCTGCGCATGCTCGGCGGGCTGACCTCCAAGGAGATCGCCCGCGCCTTCCTGTCCTCGGAATCGACCGTGCAGCAGCGGATCGTCCGCGCCAAGCGCACCCTGGCCGAGGCGAAGGTGCCGTTCGAGGTCCCCGAGGAAGCCGAGCGCGCCGAACGCCTCGCCTCGGTGCTCGAAGTGATCTACCTGATCTTCAACGAGGGCTACTCGGCCACCGCGGGCGACGACTGGCTGCGGCCCGCCCTGTGCGAGGAAGCGCTGCGGCTCGGCCGGGTCCTCGCCGAGCTGGCCCCGAAGGAAGCCGAGGTGCACGGCCTGGTCGCGCTGATGGAGATCCAGGCTTCCCGCTCCCGCGCACGCGTCGGCCCCCACGGCGAACCGGTGCTGCTGCTCGACCAGGACCGCACCCGCTGGGACCAGCTGCTCATCCGCCGCGGGCTCGACGCGCTGGAACGAGCCGAAGCGGCGGGCCCCGCGCTCGGCCCGTACGGGCTGCAGGCCGCGATCGTCGCCTGCCACGCCCGCGCCCGCACCGCCGAGGACACCGACTGGCGGCGCATCACCCAGCTCTACGACGAACTCGCCGGCCTGTCCGGCTCCCCGGTGGTGGAGCTGAACCGGGCCGTCGCGCACTCGATGGCCTTCGGCCCAGCCGCCGGGCTCGCCCTGGTCGACCCGCTGCTGGAAGAACCCTCGCTGAAGAGCTACCACCTGCTGCCCTCGGTCCGCGGGGACTTCCTGGCCAAACTCGGCCGCTTCGACGAGGCCCAGGCCGAGTTCGAGCGGGCGGCGGGCATGACCAAGAACGAACGCGAACGCACCCTGCTCACCGACCGCGCCGCCGCCTGCGCCAGGGGAGAAGCCCCGGCCTAACCCCGGTGGTAGTCCACGACGGCGTCGCCGTGGGCGTACTTCTCCCCGTCGAAGTCGTGCGGGAACTCGGGGGAGAGGGCACTGGCCTCGTCGAGGCGCCGCAGCTCCTCCGGTTCGAGGTCGACCAGCCCCAGGTTGTCGGCGAGCTGGGCTTCGTTGCGGATACCGACGATCGGGATCGTCAAGGCACGCGCCTGCTGCGCGCGCAGCCACGCCAGCGCCACCTGACTCGAACTGGCACCGCGGCCTTCGGCGACAGCGTTGAGCACGTCGGCGATGGCCAAGTCCCGCTCGGAGATCTCGCTGCCCGCGCGGCGCCCGTCGGCCGGGCGTTCGCGGTCCGAGCCGTAGCGGCCGGTCAGCAGCCCGCCGCCGAGCGGCGCCCACCCGGTCACCGCCAGGTCCAGCGCCTTGGCCATCGGCAGCAGCTCCCGCTCGACCGTGCGCTCCACCAGGCTGTACGGCACCTGGATCGCGGAGAACGGGGTGAGCCCGCGTTCCTCGGCGAGGGTCACCGCGCGCGAGACCAGCCACGCGGGCGTGTCGGAGATCCCGAGGTAGAGGACCTTCCCCGAGCGCACCAGCTCGTCGAGCGCGACGACGACCTCTTCGATCGGGGTGTAGCCGTCCCAGATGTGCACCCAGTACAGGTCGATGTGGTCGGTGCCCAGGCGGCGCAGGCTGTCCTCCACCGCGCGGCGCAGGCTCTTCCGGTGCGTGCCACCCGCGTTCGGATCGGCCGGATCGGTGCTCAGGCCGTACTTCGTGCCCAGCACCCAGTAGTCCCGGTCCGCCCGGATCAGCTCGCCGACCACCCGCTCGCTCTCACCACCGGCGTAGCGGTTGGCGGTGTCGAGGAAGTTGCCGCCCGCTTCGGCGAACCGCTTGAGCGCGCCCGCCGCCGCACCGGCGGTCGCCACCCCCAGGTCGGGGTAGCCGAACATCATCGTGCCCAGGCAGAGCTCGGACACTCGCACGCCGCTGCGGCCGAGCAGGCGGTATCGCATGATGGTCATACGGAGATTATTCAAGCTTGACTATTCAAGGTCAAGGGCGCCCCGGGCATAGCGCCCGGCCAGGTGCTCGAAGGCTTCGCTGAGTTCGACCGGGCCGACGACCTGCATATCGGCGTCGAACCGGCCGAGATCGGCCGCCAGCGCCACCCACGACCACGAGCCCATGACCAGCCGGCTGCGATCCGGCCCGAGTTCTTCGACCACCCCGTCGCGGGCGTACGGCATCACTTCGGCGGCCGGGAGGTCCAAGATCACCTCGCCACGGCACGGCCAGTTGCCCGAACCGTCCGCGCCGTGGAACCGGTTCACCAGGAACGTGGCCACGTCACCGCCGGGCACCTCGCGCGGGGTGAACCGCGGCCCGGTGGGCGTGCGCGGCGTGAGCCGGTCGACGCGGAAGGTGCGCCAGTCCGCCCGGTCGAGGTCCCAGGCGACGAGGTACCAGCGGCCGCCCCGGGTCACCAGGTGGTGTGGCTCCACCCGCCGCGGCTCGGCCTGCCGGTGGTAGTCGAACCGCAGCACCTCCCTGGCGTGGACGGCGGCGCTGAGCGCCAGCAGCACCCCGCTGTCCACCCCCGGCTCCGCCCTGGCCACCGCGGTGACCTGCAGCGTGTCGATCCGGCGGCGCAACCGGGCCGGCATGACCTGGCGCACGGTGGTCAGCGCCCGGGCCGCGGCCTCCTCGATCCCGGCGCCACTGGTGGTGGCGATCCGGAGCGCGACGGCCAGCGCCACGGCCTGCTCGTCGTCGAACAGCAGCGGCGGCAGTTCGGCACCGGCGTCGAGCCGGTAACCACCGTCGGGCCCCTTGATGGCCGCGATCGGGTACCCGAGCTCACGCAGGCGGTCGACATCGCGGCGCACGGTCCGCGGACTGATGTCCAGCCGCTCGGCCAGCAGCGCCCCCGGCCAGTCCCGGCGGGCCTGCAGCAGCGAGAGCAACGCCAGCAGCCGCGCTGAAGTTTTCGGCACGCGGTCCATTCTGCCCGAAGAAGAGGACACAACCTGGCCGCTACCCCTGACATCGTTCAGCACAGACCGGGCAGGGAGCCCGGTCGCAGCGAAAGGGGCCGGACATGTCGGTCAAGACCACCCTCCACCTGAACTTCCGCGGCGAAGCCCGCGCGGCGCTGGAGTTCTACCAGTCGGTCTTCGGTGGTGACCTCGCCGTCGTGACCTACAAGGACGCCGGGAACCTCGACGAACCGGACGAGGCCGACCAGGTGATGTGGGGCCAGGTCGCCGCGGGCAACGGCTTCCACGTCATGGCCTACGACGTGCCCGCGCGCCTGGCCTTCGACCGCGGCGAGAACTCGTTCTTCGCCTCGGTGCGCGGCGAGAGCGTCGAGGAGATCACCGGCTACTGGGAGAAGCTCTCCGGTGGCGCGACCGTCGTCCAGCCACTGGGCCCGGCGGGCTGGGCGCCCGCCTATGGAATGCTCAAGGACCGCTTCGGCGTGGTCTGGGTCTTGGACGTCGTAAGCGACTACAACGGCTGAGGAACCTCACCATGACCGTGCTCACCGCCCGGGCGCTCAACCGCGCCACGCTGCACCGGCAGCTCCTGCTCGACCGCGCCGACCTGCCGGTGCTCGACGCCGTCGCGCACCTGTGCGGCCTGCAGGCGCAAGAACCGCAAGAGCCGTTCGCCGGGCTCTGGTCGCGGGTGCGCGGGTTCGACCCGTCCGTGCTCTCGGACCTGCTGACCAGCCGTGAAGTGGTGCGGACGCACCTCATGCGCCGCACCGTCCACCTCCTCACCACCGAGGACGTGCTCGCCTGGCGGACACGGCACGACGCCATGCTCCGCCAGCGCGTGCTCGGCACCTACCGCCGCGAACTCGACGGCGTGGACCTCGGCGAGCTGGCGGCGGCGGGCCACGCGGTCATGGCCGACGGTGAACCACGGTCGATGAGCGAACTGGCGCGCGCGGTGGCCGAGCGCTGGCCGGAACCGGGACCGCGGCCACTGGGCGAACTGCTGGTCGCGGCCCTGATCCCGATGGTGCAGCTGCCCCCGCGCGGGCTGTGGCGGGCGAAAGGGGGAGTCCGCAACCTCCCGCTGGCGTCCTGGGTGGGGCGCGAGGTCGCCCCACCCGCACCCGAGGGCACCGATCCGGCCGGACAAGCGCTGGTCCGGCGCTACCTGGCCGCTTTCGGCCCGGCCGCGACGGCCGACCTCCGAGCCTGGAGCGGGCTCGCCGGACTGCCCGCCGCGGTGGCCGCGATCCGCGACGAACTGGTCAGCTTCCGCGACGAGCGCGGCCGCGAACTGCTGGACCTGCCCGGCGCCCCGCTTCCCGACGCGGACACACCCGCGCCGGTGCGGTTCCTGCCGGCGTTCGACAACGCGCTCCTCGGCTACCACGACCGCGTCCGGATCATCGACGACGAGCACCGCGGCCTCTCCATCGCGGGGGAACGAGTCGTCCTGGTGGACGGCCGGGTCTCGGCGACCTGGACCGTCGGCAAGGACACCGGCACGGTGCTCGTCACCCCACTGCGGCCCTTCTCCCGGACCGAACGCGAGGAGGTCATGGAGGAGGGCTCGGCGCTGGCCGCGTTCTTGTCCGACAAGGAAAGCGACCGCGTGGAGCTCGCCGGCTGAACTCAGGCGTAGTCGCCGTTTTCCAGGCGGCCGGCGAATTCGGCCGCCCAGGTGGCTTCGCCGTCGAGCTGGGCCGCTTCGAACCGGTAGCTCTCGGCGACGTGCCGCGGGATGGGACCACCGGCCAGGATCGACCGGACCCCGTCGCGGATCGACTCGGCCCGCGCCCGCAGCTCCTCGGCACGCCGCCGCATCGCCGCAGCCAGCTCGTCGGCGGGTAAATGGGGGAAGAACGCCAGGCCGATCAGCAGCGGGTGGTTCGGCACGCGGGTGTCCCACAGGTTCTCCCGCAGCAGCCGCTGGAACTCCGCCTCACCCGCGTCGGTCAGCCGGTAGGTCGTGCGCTCGGGACGCGCGCCCTGCCGGTCGGTGCCGACGACCTCCAGCAGCTCTTCCTTCTCCAGTGACTTCAGCGCGTTGTAGATCGAACCGGGCGCGACATTGGCCCACTCCGCCGCGCCCCAGGACAGCAACTCGCGGCGCAGGTCGTACCCGTGCACCGGCCCGGTCTCGCGGAGCGCGCCGAGCACGAGCAGCCGTGTGGTCGCGGCCATCAGCCGTTCCGCCCGATCATGGCCCCAGGTTACTCAGCGCGATCTTCCGTTCGATCCGGAACTGTCGGTGCGCCGTGCTTGGGTTCGTCGTGAGGGCGAAGACGCCCCTCTGACGAGGGAGGACACATGGGCGAGCACATCGGGTCGGACGGCACGCGCACCTGGTACGACGTGCGCGGGGAGGGCGAGCCGCTGGTGCTGCTGCACGGCGGGTTCAGCGACTCGCGGGAGTTCACCGGGAACCTGGACGCGCTCAACGAGCACTTCCGGGTGTTCCGGTTCGACCGCCGCGGCCACGGGCGCACCGCCGACGCCCCGGGGCCGATCACCCACCAGCGGATGACCGAGGACACCATCGCGTTCCTGGAGCAGGTGGTGCGCGAGCCGGTGCGCCTGGTCGGCTACAGCGACGGCGGGTTCATCGCGCTGCTGGTGGCGCTGCGCCGGCCGGACCTGGTGCACCGGCTGGTGCTGATCAGCTCCGCCTTCGCCACCGAAGGCTTCCTGGTGCAGCCCGACCCGGACGGGCAGCTGCCGCAGGAACTGATCGACTCCTACGGCGAGGTCTCCCCGGACGGCGCCGCGCACTTCCCGGTGGTGTTCCGGAAACTGACCGACCCGGCGAACCCCGACCCCTCCCGCACCGCCGACGAACTGAGCGGGGTGGGCTGCCCGACCCTGGTCGTCGCCGCGGACGACGACCTGGTCCACGCCGAGCACACACTGGCCCTCTACCGGGGGCTGCCCGACGCGCAACTGGCGGTGATCCCCGGCGCCTCCCACGCCATCCTGCAGGACCAGCCCGAGCTGACCACCGCGGTCGTCACCCGGTTCCTGACCACCGACCCGGCACCCACGCTCATCCCGATCCGCCGGGCCCCCGCTCAGGCCGTGGCCCCGTAGGCGATGGTCAGCGCGACGGCGGCACCGGTGCAGGCGAAGGTGCGCAGATGATTCCACGCGGTCCAGCGGGACAGGTACCGATCCCGCCAGAAGGCGACGCCGTCGGCGCTGCCGGCGTCCGCCGCGTCGAGGGCGTTGTTCAGCGGCACGTTGAACACCATGGTGACGGCGAACATGCCGAGCACCAGCAGCACCGCGCCCCCGAGCCGCCACCCGCCGCCCGGCTGGCCGGTGAACGGGGTGACCACCACGAGGAACAGGCAGATCACCGTGGTGCCACCGAAAACCAGGCCGAACAACGGGTTCAGGATCCGCCGGTTGACCCCTTGCATCGCGGTGATGCCCTGGGCGGGCGGCAACTGGCCGAGCACGGTCATCATGAAGGTGGAGAAGACGAAGAACAGGCCGCCGTTGAGCCCGGCGCCGACGGCGGCGGCCAAGGTCAGTGCGGAGATCAGCGCGTCAGGCATCACGGGCTCCTCGAAAGCTCTGGGGGAAGGAGACTTTCACAGCTGCCGGTAGGCGCGGGCGAGTTCGGGCACGAAGTCCTCGAACCGCGTCGGTGTGGAGTTCGCCGCCGTGCGCTCGCCGGTGGCGGCGACCGTGCCGTCGCTGAACGCGGCCGTCATCTCCACGTGCAGCCGCGCCGAATTCGCCGAAAAACCGGCCTGCCGCAAGGTTCCGACCATCTCCGAGGCCGGCATCGGCACGTACGGCAGCTGCGGCAGCCCGATCGCCTCACCGAGGATGCGGGTCGCCTCGAGGTAGCTGAGGTCGCGCTCGCCGAGCAGTTCCCGCACCACCACCCCGGTCCAGTCCCGCTTGCGCAGCGCGTCCGCGGCGACCTCGGCGATGTCCCGCGCGGCGATCATCGGGATTTTCGCCTCCGGCGCCACCGAGTCGGCATTGACCCCGGCCTCCTTGATCAGCCCGAGCACGGCGTGGAAGTTCTCGAAGAACGCCCCCGGCCGCAACAACAGCACGCTGGTGTTTTCCAGCTCGCGCAGGCGGCGCTCCTGCGTGTGGAGGCTGGTGATGAACCCGGTGCCGGACGGGCGCTCCGCGCCCACACTGCTCAGCGAAACCACGTGCCGCACCCCGGCCCGGCGGATCGCCTCGACGATCGCCTCGCCCTTGCGGTCCTGCTCGGCGTGGAAGTCCTCGACGTCCGGCGCCGTGTGCAGCAGCGTGTAGACCGCGTCGGCGCCGCGGAACGCCTCGGTCAGGAACTCCGCGTCACCCACGTCGCCGACGGCGAGTTCGGCACCGGCCGCCCGCAACGGCTCCAGCCGCTCCGCCGAGCGGCCCACGGCCCGCACCGATTCGCCCGCCGCCAGCAGCAGTTCGGCGATCTTGCCGCCGGTGTTCCCGGTCGCGCCCAGAACGGTGATCATCTGGTCCTCCTTGGTGGATGGTTCCTTGCTGTGCGTCCAACTATGGCCGGGCACTGCTGGACAAACCATGACCGTGCATCGCGGTTTCCTGCTCGTTCGTCCAGCCGTCGTGGACGAACGATCTCCCGGGGCCGCATACTCGGTCACCATGAAGACGGGCGACATCCCCGCGCCGGCGGATCCACTCGGCGAAGCACTGCACTTCCTGCGGATGAGCGGCGCGTTCTACTGCCGTTCCGAGCTGAGCGACCCGTGGAGCGTGACCATCCCGGCGATCCGGGACTGCGTGTGGTTCCACGTCATGACCGCGGGCAGCTGCACGCTGGCGGTCGAGGGTGCCGAGCCGCGCGAACTCCGCCCCGGCGACCTGGCGCTCGTGCCACACGGCCGCGGGCACACCCTCTGGACCGACCCCGAGCTCCGGCCCACCGCGATCCAGTCGCTGCCGCACGAGTACGTCAGCGACCGGTACGCGATCCTGCACCACGGTGGCGGCGGCACGGTGGGCGGGATCATCTGCGGCGCGGTCCGCTTCGACCACCCCGCGGCCAGCAGACTGCTCGAACTGCTGCCGCGGCTGATCCACGTGGCCGCGGCCGACTCCCCGCACGCCGAGTGGCTGCAGAGCAGTCTGCGGCTGATGATCGCCGAGGCCGCCCAGCCACGCCCCGGCGGCGAAACGGTGATCACCCGGCTGTCGGACATCCTGGTCATCCAGGCGATCCGGTCCTGGATGGAGACCGACCCGGTGGCGCGCACCGGCTGGCTCGGCGCCCTGCAGGACCGCCAGATCGGGCGGGCGATCTCGCTCATCCACCGCGACGCCGCCCGCGACTGGACGGTCGCCGCGCTGGCCGACGAGCTGGCCATGTCGCGCTCGGCGTTCGCCGCCCGGTTCACCGAACTGGTCGGCGAGCCCGCGATGCACTACGTGACCCGGTGGCGGATGAACGTCGCGCTGAGCACCCTGCGGGAGGACGGCGCCACCGTCGCCGAACTGGCGGGCAAGCTCGGCTACCAGTCCGAGGCCGCGTTCAGTCGCGCGTTCAAACGGGTGATGGGGGTGTCGCCGGGGTCGGTCCGCATTCGCGAGAGAAGTAGGACAGAAGTTGACCTACTTGCCTTCTAACTTGGTGTGCACCACGACACCGAGGAGAAACGACATGAGCAAGACCGCCGCCGTGAACGGGGTTCCCGCCGGGTACACCACCGTCACCCCGTGGATCATCTCGGCCGACACCGGCAAGCTGATCGAGTTCGTCACCGCGGCCTTCGGCGCCGAAGAAGTGTTCCGCGTCGCCGACGAACACGGCTACATCGGGCACGCCGAGTTCAGGATCGGGGACGCCATGGTGATGGCCTTCGACAAGCGCCCCGACTGGCCGGACACGAGGAGCTTCCTGCGCCTGTACGTGGCCGACTGCGACGCCACCTACCAGCGCGCCCTGGACGCCGGCGGACGCTCGTTCACCCGGCCCACCACCGCGCCCTTCGGCGACCGGGTGTGCCGGGTGCTCGACCCCTTCGACAACCTGTGGTGGGTGCACACCCGCGTCGAGGACGTGGACCCCGACGAACTCGAACGCCGCGCCACCGACCCGGAATGGATGGCCGCCATGGCGTACCTGCAAAGCGCCGACCTGGCCACCCTCAACCAATAGCCACCCCGCAGCGGCACCCTCCAGCCCCCGTCCGGCGGCCCCATCACGGCCGCCGGACGGCCGCGCCAGTGGCCACCGTTGCGGCTGACCAGCCTCGCGCCCGGCGGCGGCCACCATCGCGGGCGGCGCTGGCCCGCAACCACCATTACGGCAGTGCCGCCACCGCCCGGCGGCGACGCATGGCGGGCGTTGCCGACCGGCCCGCGGCCACCGTCGCGGCAGTGCTGATCAGCCCCGGTGGCGGGCACTGGGCTGATCAGCTGGTGCCCGCGGCGGCTGCCCCGAAGCAGCCGACAGCGCGAAGAAGCGGGCTAGCGGAGGCGTTCGAACCAGCGCACCGGCCACTTCTGGCCGTATACCTCGCGTTGGGTGGGCATGCCGTCCATGCGGTGGAAACCCGCTTTCTCCGCGACTCGCTGCGAGGCGAGGTTGTCGGCGTGGGTGTAGAGGCGGAATTCGGTGATCGGCCAGATGGTCAGCGCGCGGGCGCACAGTTCGTCCAGTGCCTGCGTCGCCACGCCTTTGCCGCGGGCGTCCCGGGTCACCCAGTAGCTGACGATCGCGGTGTCGCCGTTGCGCACGGCGGCGACGTTGGCCAGCCGCTCACCGGAAAGCGGGTCCACGGCGACCCAGCCGAGTTCGTCGTCGGAGCTGGTGAGCCGGTCGAGCGCTTTGCGGAAATCCTCCACGGTCAGCGTGGCGGGCTCGGTGGTGAACCGGCGGATCTCCGGGTCGGCGATCTGCCGCACGTACCACTCGGCGTCGTCGGGAGTCCAGGCCCGCAGGGCGATTTCGGCAAGCACCAGCGCTCCGGTCGTCTCGTCGCTAAGCTGATCAACCGATGACCCTAGTACTGCCAGGGCGGCTTCAAGCCTGTTTTGTCGTGGAAGCCGAAAAATTCGCCTGGTGGGGGGTTGACAATCCGGCGGCCGCCGTGTCCCGGGTGGGGTTACCCGAGGGTGAGCCGGCGAACCTGCGTCTCGCGCTTCCGGTGGACGGCGACGTCATCCCAGCCGAGGTTCCGGCGGTCCTCGTCGCACCGGAACCGGCGCTGACCGCACTGGCCGAATGGGCCCCGCGGCCTGACGCGGGGGAGTCGGTGCACGCGTGGTCGCGGATCGCCGCCGCGTTGCGCCGTGGTGCTCCGGTGGACGAGCTGGGCCTGCCCACCGCCGGGCACGCCGCACTGGGCCTGGACGGCACGACCATCTGGTCCGCCAAGGCCGCCGTCGACGCGGCCCGCCGCAGTCTCACCGCCGAGGGCATCGCGCTGCGGCCCTACCAGCGCGCCGGGGTGGCGTGGCTCCAGGCCGCCGACGGGGGCGGGGTGCTCGCCGACGAAATGGGCCTCGGCAAGACGGTCCAGGCCATCGCCCTGCTCGCGGCCCGCCGCGCCGGGCCGCACCTGGTGGTCTGCCCGACCTCGCTGCTGGGCAACTGGGCCCGCGAACTCGCGAAGTTCGCCCCCGAGATCACCATCGGCGGCCACGAACCCGGCTCGGTGGAACTCATCAGCTACGGCCGCATGCGCTCCGCCGCCGAACGGCTCGCCGCGATCGCGTGGGACGTGGTGGTGCTCGACGAAGCCCAGCAGATCAAGAACCCCGACTCGCAGACCGCCCGTGCCGCGCGCACGCTCGACGCCCGGCTGCGGGTGGCGATGACCGGCACACCGGTGGAGAACCGGCTCGACGAACTCTGGTCGCTGCTCGCGTTCACCAACCCCGGCGTGCTCGGCACCCGCGTCCGCTTCCGGCGCCGGTTCGCCACCGCCGTCGAGCAACGGCGCTCCAGCGCGGCCGCCGTGCGCCTGCACGAGATCGTCGGACCGCACATCCTGCGCCGCCGCAAGACCGAGGTCGCGCCCGAACTGCCGCCCAAGCTCGAAGTCACCGTGGTCTGCCGGATGACCGCCGAACAGGAACGCCGCTACCGCGCGAGCATGGACGACGCCTTCCGCGACGGCCTCGGCTCCGGCATCGAACGCCGCGGCCGCATCCTCGCCCTGCTCACCCGGCTCAAGCAGATCTGCAACCACCCCGAGCCCACGGCCGAGCAGCTCGACGGCCGCTCGGGCAAGCTCGACCGCGTCACCGAGATGCTCGCCGAGATCGCGGACAACGGCGACCGCGCGCTGGTGTTCACCCAGTACCGCGAAACCGGCGAGATGCTCGGCAGGCACCTCGGCGCGCCGTTCCTGCACGGCGGGCTTTCCCTGCCCGCACGCGAAGAACTGATCCGCCGGTTCCAGGAGGACGACCAGGCGCCGCCGGTGCTGATCCTGAGCCTGCGCGCGGCCGGGTTCGGGCTCAACCTCACCCGCGCCACCCACGTCGTGCACTACGACCGGTGGTGGAACCCCGCGGTCGAGGACCAGGCCAGCGACCGCGCCCACCGCATCGGCCAGACCCGCGCGGTCACCGTGCACACCCTGCTCACCGAACGCACGCTGGAGGAGACGATCGCCGAGCTCCACGCCGGGAAACGCGACCTGGCCGGGATCGCCACCGGCGAGACCCGCACCATCGAGAAGGACCTGGCGAAGCTGTCCGACGAACGGCTGCGCGAAGTGCTCGAACCGGGCGCGCGCCGATGAGCGGGGAATTCGGCATCACCGTCTGGGGCCGCGACTGGGTGCGCCTGGCCGAGCCGACGTCGGTCACCCGCCCGGACTCGCGCCTGCCCAAGGCCCGGTCGCTGGCACGCCGGGAACAGGTGCGGGAGGTCGGCTTGGTGCCCGGGGTGGTCACCTCCGCGGTCGAGGGGCACCGGGTGCGGATCACCGTGCCGCAGTGGGACGCCGCCACGCTCGAAACCGCCCGCGAGAAGCTTCGCGGGGACGACCTGCCCGACGCCGTGCACGCCGATCTGCCCGGCATGAGCGAGGTGCGCGCGGACTGCGACTGCGCCCAGCGCCGCAACCCGTGCCTGCACGCACTGGCCACCTTCTACGAAGTGGCCCGAAGGCTCGACGAACGTCCGCGCCTCGCGGTGGTGCTGCGCGGGCTCACCGGCCACGCCCCGGCCAGGGACGCCAGCCGCATCCCGCTCGGGCTGATCGACCCGGACACCTTCTACGGCGGCTGAACCGTGCCAGGATCGGCGGGGTGCGCATCCTGTTCACCTTCGCCGGGGGCACCGGCCACTTCAACCCGCTCACGCCGATCGCCAGGGCCGCCGAAGCCGCCGGTCACCAGATCGCCTTCGCCGGGCAGACGGCACTGCTGGAAACCGTGCGGGCCGCGGGTTTCACCGCGTTCGACACCGGCGGTGACACCTTCGGCTCCCGCGAACGCCAGCCCCTGGCCGAAATCGATCTCGACCGGGAGGAACAGGCGATACGCGAGGGATACGCGCGCCGGATCGCCGGCGAACGCTGCCCGCGCGTCATCGAGGTCTGCCG